>PLDT01000519.1:0-4670 GCA_003136255.1 Actinomycetota bacterium | reverse complement strand
CGGCCCAGGCCGGCGAACGTGGCGGTCACCGTGTCGCCCGGGCCGACCGGTACCGAAGCGGTCACCGAGCCGGGCAGGATCACCTGCCCGGCCTCGAGCTCGACGCCCCGGGCGCCGACCGTGTTGGCCAGCCACACCAGCGCCCGCAGTGGCGAGCCGAGCACCGCGCCGCAGGCCCCGGTGCCGGCCAGCTCGCCGTTCTTGTGCAGGTTGCACCCGGCCGTCCGGAGGTCGACCGCGGCCAGGGCGGCGGGGCTGCTGCCCAGCACCACCCCGCCGGAGGAGGCGTTGTCGGCGATGGTATCGGCCAAAGAGATCTTCCAATCCGTGATCCGCGAGTCGATCAGCTCGAGCGCGGGCAGCACGAAGGCGACCGCCGCGATCGCGTCTGCGACCGTCACGCCCGGTCCGCGCAATGGCTTGGCCAGCACGAACGCGGTCTCGGGTTCCACCCGCGGCTGCAGGAAGCCGGACAGCGGGATCGGCTCGTGCTCCGGCCAGAACATGCGGTCGAGCAGGTGCCCGTAGTCAGGCTGGTCCACGTTCAGCTGACGCTGCATGGCCGCGGAGGTCAGGCCGACCTTGTGCCCCTTGATCCGGGCGCCCGCGGCGATCCACTGCGCCACCTGCAGCAGCTGGATCTCATACGCGTCCGCCANNGGTCAGGTCGTCGTACTGCTCGGTCAGCGGCTCGACCGGCTTGCGGCTCGAGTACGCCTCGAGCAGCTCCTCGGCGATGTCCTCCCGGGTCTGTTGATCCATGATCCGCCCGTCCTCTAGACGCCAAACTGTATGCAGTTTAGCGGGGGATCCCTCCCCGGCGGAAGACTTCTCGCCGACCGGACCAGCCGATCCGGGATTAGATTCTCCAGTACCGTGCACCAGACGACGCCCAGCCCCGCAGCCCCTGACCCCGCGTCGTACCGGGGGTTGTTCGCGCGCCCGGTGCTACGCAGGCTCGCGGTCGCGGACGTGTGCGCCCGGCTGCCGCAGGGCATGGTCAGCATCACGCTGCTGCTGGTCGCGGCCCAGCACGCCTCGATGACGGTGGCGGGCCTGGTCGTGGCCGGCTACACGCTGGGCCAGGCCGCGACCGGGCCGGTGCGGGGTCGGCTGGCGGACCGGCGCGGGCTGGTCCCGGTCGCCTCCGTATGCGCCGCTGCCTACACCCTGGCCCTGCTCGCGCTGCTGGCCACCTCGCTGGCCAGAGCCCCGGCCGGGCTGCTCATCGGCACCGCGACCCTGGCCGGCCTGGTCAACCCGCCGCTCAGCCCGGGCATGCGCAGCCTGTGGTCCAAAGCCGCCGGCGGCCGGCTCACCCAGACCGCGTTCGCGCTGGACGCCGCCGTGTTCGACCTGGCCTACATCACCGGCCCGGTACTGGCCAGCGTGCTGGCGACCGGCGTGGCCCCGGCGGCGGCCGTGGCCGTCCTGCTGGCCCTGACCGCCGCGGCGGTGATCATCGTCATCCCGCCAGCCCGCCGGCCCGGGAATCCCGAACCCCCGCCCGCCCGGCGCTCGCGGTTCGGCCCGCTGCGGTCCGCCGCGCTGCGCGAGTTGCTCGTCACCGCGGCGCTCACCAACGTCGCGCTCACCGCGACCGAGGTCGCACTCACCGCCTACGTCCGGCATCACCATGCCCTCTGGGCCTCAGGCCCGCTGCTGGCCGAGGTCTCGCTCGGCAGCATCGTAGGCAGCCTGTTCCTCGGAAACCGCAGCTTGTCCGTCGGATTGTTCCTCGGAAACCACGGCTTGTCCGTCGGAAACCACGGCCACCGGTTGCGCTGGCTGCTGGTCGGCTACGCCTGCGGGCTCGCCGTGCTGACCGCGGCCGGGTTGTATGCCCCGCTGCTCGCGGTGGCCGCGCCGCTGGCCGGCCTGTGCCTCGGCCCGACCCTGGCCACGCTGTTCGGCGCGGCGGCCCGCGCGGCGCCGCCGGGCCAGGGCACCGAGACCCAGGCCTGGGTCAACTCGATCATGAACGGCGGCGCGGCCGCGGGCGCCGCCCTGGCCGGGTTCGCCTCGGCCCGGCCCGTTCTCGGCCTGGGCCTGGCCGCCGCGGCCGCGATCGCCGGTGCCCTCAGCGCGCACCACGATCCGTTCGGCCAAAAATAGTGAAGGGACCGCAGCGGCGCGTCGGTACCCGGGAGTTGTGCCCCGCCCCCGGGCGTGCTGTCATGCACGCATGGCCGACATCATCCAGTCCCCGCCGCAGACCGAAAGCATCCGCGCGCTGAGTGAGATCGAGCGCCAGGTGCTGTGGCTGTCCACGGCGATCATCGACCACGCGAACCGGGTCCGGCCCAATCCCGGCGGGATGAAGGTCGGCGGGCACCAGGCGTCCTCCGCGTCGATGGTCTCGATCATGACCTCGCTGTGGTTCGGGCACCTGCGGGCGCAGGACCGGGTGTCGGTCAAGCCGCACGCCTCGCCTGTGCTGCACGCGATCAACTACCTGCTGGGGGAGCTGGACGAGTCGTACCTGCCGACGCTGCGGGCGTTCGCTGGCCTGCAGAGCTATCCCAGCCGGGTCAAGGACCCCGACCCGGTCGACTACTCGACCGGCTCGGTCGGCATCGGCGCGACCGCGCCGGTCTGGGGCGCGGTGGCCAGCCGGTACCTCAAGCACCATTTCGCCAGCCGNNGGCGCGGTGTGGGAGGCCATCGTCGATCCCGCGGTGGCCGAGCTGGGCGAGGTCGTCTGGGTCGTGGACGTGAACCGGCAGTCGCTGGACCGCGTGGTGCCCCTGATCACCGCCGACCGGCTGCGCGGCATGTTCGTCGCGGCCGGCTGGCAGGTCATCACGCTGAAGTACGGCCGGCTGCTGGAGGACCTGTTCGCCCGGCCCGGCGGCGACGCGCTGCGGCACCGGATCGACGCCATGCCCAATCCGGAATACCAGCGACTGCTCCGCTGCGACGCCGCCGAGCTGCGCCGCAGGCTGCCGGGCGGGGACGAAGCGCTCGCCGGGCTCATCGCCAGCCTGGACGACGCGACGCTAGCGGCGGCGATCCGGAACCTCGGCGGGCATGACCTCAGTTCCCTGGACGAGGCATACCGGGCCATCGACGACAACCGGCCCACGCTGATCCTGGCCTACACGATCAAGGGCTACAGCCTGCCCATCGAGGGGCACCCGCAGAACCACTCCGCGCTGCTGACCGCCGAGCAGATGCGGGAACTCGCGTCGCACCTGGGCACCGATGCCGACCACCCCTGGTCCCGCTTCGCGCCGGACACCGCAGCCGGCCGGCTGTGCGCCGAGACGTCCTGGCGGCTGCGGCGCCCGGTGGTGCCCGCGCAGGCTCCGCCCTATGTACCAACCGACCTCGGCCGCACGCCGTCCGGGGTGGCCACCACCCAGGCGGCGCTGGGCCGGGCCCTGCTTGACCTGACCCGGGAGGCGCCCGAAGCGGCCAGGCGGGTGGTGACGGTCAGCCCGGACGTCAGCTCCAGCACCAACCTCGGCGGATGGGTAAACAAGGTCGGCGTGTGGTCGGCCCGCGAGCGGACCGACTGGTTCGCCGACGACGCCGAGACGATCCTGCACTGGCGGGAGAAGCCGACCGGGCAGCACATCGAGCTCGGCATCGCCGAGACCAACCTGGTCGGGCTGATCGGGGAGCTCGGCGCGACCTGGAGCCGGTGGGCCCAGCCGCTGCTGCCGATCGGGGTGCTCTACGACCCGTTCGTGGAGCGGGCGCTCGAGCCATGGTCGTTCGGGATCTATGCGGGCGGCCAGTCGATCCTGGTCGGCACGCCGTCCGGTGTCTCGCTCGCCCCAGAAGGCGGCGCGCACCAGTCGATCACCACGCCGTCGATCGGGATCGAACAGCCGGGGTGTGTCGCCTACGAGCCGGCCTTCGCCATCGACACCGAATGGTGCCTGCTGGCCAGCCTAGCCCGGCTGGGCCGCCCCGACGGCAGCTCGGCCTACCTGCGCCTGTCCACTCGCCCGGTCAGCCAGAAACTGGCCGGCGTGCCCGCCGATCCCGCGGCCAGGGAACGGCGCCGCCGCCAGGTCGTGGCGGGCGCCTACCCGCTGCGGCGGACCGCTGCGCCGAAGGTCACCATCGCGGCCATGGGCGCGGTCGTGCCGGAGGCACTGGCCGCCGCGGAGCGGCTCTCCGCGGCCGGCTTGCCCGCCGACGTCGTCTGCGTCACCAGCCCGGGCCTGATCTTCCAGGCCCTGCGCGTCCGGCAGGGACTTGCGGCCGGGGGAGAGACGTGGATCCTGGACCAGGCCTTCCCCGTCACCCGGGCTACGCCGCTGGTGACCGTCCTGGACGGGCACCCGCACACGCTGGCCTTCCTGGCCACCATCAACCGCGTCCCGCACGCCGCGCTCGGCGTGGCCCAGTTCGGCCAGTCCGGCTCGATCGAGGACCTGTACCGGTACAACGGCCTCGACACCGACAGCATCATCCGCGCCGCCCTCGACCTGGTCCCCTAGCACGCCCGGAGCCGTTGACGAACGCAGAGCTAGCTCGGGCACCTCAGGTCCCGCGTGCCTGCCGCCTGACCGTCGAAGCCACGGTGGTTCTGCGACGCCCGTGGCCAGCGCTGCTGCCGGTACCAGCCGCGCGGGCTGCGGCCCGGCCCGAAAGGGCAATCAAGATCGTGGATCGGCCCTCGGACTCGGCGCCGCAGCACGCACATCCGCCGCTTC
>PLDT01000328.1:0-18501 GCA_003136255.1 Actinomycetota bacterium | reverse complement strand
CGCGGCCGAGGTTCCCCGGGAGCCCGTGGCTGCCGCAGGCCGCGGTCCCAAGCCGGTAGCAAGGCGGCGCTCCCGCCGCGCCCGCACCCGCTGACCGCCGCGGCGGCCGCCAGGTAAACCGCCACTACGGAACACCGCCANNGAACGCGGCCACTACGGAACGCGCCCCGCCCCGCCGACGACGGCGAGCTGGCGCCGCAGGCTGATGCCCGACCCGTCGCGCCTGCCCACCGGATCAGGCAAGATGACCGGGCTGCCCGAATCGGTCGCGCCCACCGCGGGGGCGGGCCCGGCCCAGGCCATGACCAGCGCGTCCTCGCCCTTGAGGAACCGGTGGCAGCGGACCCCGCCGGTGGCCCGGCCCTTGGCCGGAAACTCGTGCAGCGGCGTCACCTTGACGCTGAGGCCGGCCGTACCGGGCAACGCCCCGGTACTGCCCGCCACCGTCACCACCACGGCGGGGGAGTAGGTCCCCGGTGCTCCCACCGGCGTCCCGGCCGCGGCGGCCTCGTCCACCGCGCCGAACCACACCACCGACGCCCCCGCCGACAGCCGAACGCCCGCCATCCCGCCCGCGGCCCGGCCCTGCGGCCGCACCGAGGACGCCGGGAAGTGCAGCAGCTGCGCGTCGCTGGTNNCCCAGCACGACGCCGGCGCCCAGCGCGCCGTCGAACCCGCACAGCCCGGCCACGGTCTCGCCTGGCTCCAGCGCGGCGAACTCGCCGACCGCCGTGCCGCCGGCCAGCGACGCCGTGCCCGCGCCGGGCGGCAGCGCGGGCAACTCCAGCACGTCCACCTTGACCAGCCGCCCGGCCGACGTCACCACGCCGATCGTGCCCCGGACGGTGGCCCGGACCGTCGAGGCGATGACGTCGTTTGCGGAGCGAGCCAGGTCACCGGACGGTGGAACCAGGGTCCGTTCGGCATCAATATCCGTGCTGCCGACGGTCACCCGTGCCACCAGCCCGGTCGCGGACATCAGGACCACGCACGGGTCGTCGGTGACCTCCAGCGGGACGGCCGTCGCGGCCGCCGTCTCGGCACCGCCCTCGAGCAGCACCGTCCGCCGCGGGGTGCCGAACTTCTTGCCCACCTCGGCCAGCTCGTCGCCGACCAACTCGCGCAGCAGGACCTCCGACTCCAGGATCGCGGTCAGCGACGCGATCTCGGCCCGCAGGACGTCCTGCTCGCGCTCGAGCTCCAGCCGGTCGAAGCGGGTCAGCCGGCGCAGCGGGGTGTCCAGGATGTACTGGGCCTGGATCTCCGACAGCTCGAAGATCGCCATCAACCGCTCACGGGCGGCCGCCGCGTCGTCCGAGGACCTGATGACCTGGATCACTTCGTCGATGTTGAGCAGCGCGATGAGCAGGCCGTCCACCAGGTGCAGGCGTTCGGTCCGCTTGCGGCGCCGGTACTCGGTCCGCCGCCGCGTCACATCCAGACGGTGCGCGACGTAGATCTCGAGCAGCTCCTTCAGGCCCAGCACCCGGGGCTGGCCGTCGACCAGGGCGACGTTGTTGATGCCGAAGGTCTCCTCCATCGGTGTCAGCCGGTAGAGCTCGGCCAGGACCGCGTCCGGGTTGAAGCCGCTGCGGACCTCGATCACCAGGTGCAGGCCGCGNNAGGTCCTTGATCCGGGCCATGACCTTCTCCGGGCCGATGGTGTACGGGAGCTCGGTGACCACGATGCCGGCCCGCCGGGGAGTGAGCTGCTCGATCGTCGCGGTGGCCCGGGTCCGGAAGATGCCCCGGCCGGTCTCGTACGCCTCCCTGATGCCCTCCAGGCCGGCGATCCGCCCGCCGGTCGGCAGGTCGGGGCCCGGCACGAACCGCATCAGGGTGTCCAAGGACGCGGCAGGATCCCGCAGCAGGTGGCGGGCGGCCGCGATGACCTCGCCGAGGTTGTGCGGCGCCATGTTGGTGGCCATGCCGACCGCGATGCCCGCCGCGCCGTTCACCAGCAGGTTGGGCAGGCCGGCGGGCAGCACGTCGGGCTGGGTCTCGCTGCCGTCGTAGTTCGGGATGAAGTCGACCGTGTCCTCGTCGATGGAGGCGACCATCTCCATCGCGGCGGCGGTCAGCCGGGCCTCGGTGTAGCGCATGGCCGCGGGCAGGTCATCGCCGCCGGTCGAGCCGAAGTTCCCGTGACCGTCCACCAGCGGCAGCCGCATCGCCCACGGCTGGACCAGCCGGGCCAGCGCGTCGTAGATGGCCGAGTCGCCGTGCGGGTGCAGGCGGCCCATGACCTCGCCGACCACCCGGGCGCACTTGACGTGGCTGCGGTCCGGCCGCAGCCCCATCTCGTTCATCTGGTACAGGATCCGGCGCTGGACCGGCTTGAGGCCGTCCCGCGCGTCGGGGAGCGCGCGCTGGTAGATGACGCTGTAGGCGTATTCGAGGTAGCTGTCGCGCATCTCCTCGGCGACGTCGATGTCGACGATGTTCTCTTCGAAATCTTCTGGGGGAGTGCTCGTTCCCCCGCGTCGGGCTGCTGCCATACCGAACATTCTGCCGCGTCCGCCGGCCTGCGCGGGCCAACGCCGCGCTAACGCCAACGCCGCATCCGCCGACGACAACGACAACGACAACGACACGCTTACGTCGCGGAGAAGCCGCCGTCCACGTACAGCGTCTGCCCGGTCACGTACACGCTGGCGGGCGAGGCGAGGAACACCGCCGTCCCGGCGAAGTCCGCGGGCTCACTGTTGCGGCCCACCATGGTCCGCGCCGCCATCGCCGCCATCCGCGCCGGGTCGCTGGCCACCGCCGCGTTGAGCCGGGTCGGCACGAAGCCGGGGCACACCGAGTTGCAGCACACCCCGGATGCGGCCCAGGCCTCGGACTGCGACCGGGTCAGCGCGGCCAGGCCGCCCTTGGACGCCCCGTACCCGCCGCTGTTCAGGAACGCCCGCTGGGCCTGCTGCGAGGTCACGTTGATAATCCGCCCCCAGCCGCGCGCCGCCATCAACGGCCCGAACCGCTGGCCGAGCAGGAACGGCGCGGTCAAGTTGACCGCCATGGTCAGGTCCCAGTCCGCGATGCTCAATTCGGCCAGCGGCGGGCGCAGGTTGACCCCCGCGCAGTTGACCAGGATGTCCGGCGATCCGAACGCCGCCGTCACCGCGCCCGCGGCCCGCTCGACCTCGGCCCGGTCGGCCAGATCCGCGCTGACCCAGGCGGCCCCGACCCCCGCCCCCGCCCCAGCCCCCGCCCCGAGCCCCTCCGCAGCCACCCGCAGGCGCGCCTCATCGCGCGCCACGAGCACCACCCGGGCTCCGGCCCGGCTCAGCGCGACGGCTATCCCCTCCCCGATCCCCGAACTCCCGCCGGTCACCACGGCCACCCGGCCGGACAGTGAGAAAAGCTCCTCCAAAAAGCTCACAGGACCGGCCGCGCGCCGATGAGGTTGAGCGCGTGCGCGGCCAGCCGGCAGCCGCTGGCCAGCGCCTCACCCGGCGGCTTTTTGTCCAGCCAGGGCGGGATGAAGCCGGCCGCGAACGCGTCGCCCGCGCCGGTCCCGTCCACCACCCGGTCTACTGGCGGCGCGGGCACCCGGACCGGTGGCCGGCCGTTGGCGTAGAACAGCGCACCCTCTGGCCCGAGCTTGACCACGACGTGCGGGTACCAGGCGGTGAGTACGCGCGCGGCCTGTTCGGCGTCTTCGCGGCCGGTGAGGATCTTGGCCTGAACGGCGTTGACGAACAGCAGCACGGCGCCGGCGGACAGCTCGAGGAACGGCTCGGCGCCGGCCCGCTCCAGCGGCGCGGCCGAGGCCGCGTCGACCGAGGCCGTCATGCCGGCCCGCCGCGAGTACTCGATTGCGGCCAGCCCCGCCGCCCGGGAGCCCTCGGACAGCAGCGTGTACCCGGACACGTGCAGGTGGGCGCCGGGCAGGAACAGGTCGTGCGGCAGGTCGTCGGGGGACAGCGCCGCGTTGGCGCCGGGGTCCGAGAGCATGGTCCGCTCGCCCTTGTGGGTGACCATGACCACGCAGGTGCCGGTGGGCCGCTCCGGGTCCATCACCAGCCGGGCGTCCACCCCGTAGCCCATCAGCTCCATGTCGCGGTTGCGTCCGGCGATGTCCGCGCCGCGCCGGCCCACGAACGCCACGTCCCCGCCGTCCGCCGCCATCCACGCTGCGATGTTGGCCCCGGAACCCCCGCCGTGCATGGTCACGGCCGCCGGCGTGTCGCTGCCCCGCGCGAGCGCGAGCCGGGCATGGGCTACCGTGTCCGTCATCAGATCGCCAATGACTACCACGCGCGCCATACTGGTCATCACCTCGCTGTACTGGCCCGGGGGCGACCCCGGAACCCCCGCGCCTGAGGGGACCTTCCCCCCAGGACCCCCGGGACAGCCGCCGTAGACAGCCCGACGTCGATGGCGAGGCGCAACTGGGGCCTGCCCGGCCGCAGGACTTCCTACGGTAGCGGCCAGCGGCCGTTGCTGACCAGCGAGCGGGCAGAGATCCCCCTCCGGTGACCGCCGAATACGAGGTGATCGCCGGATTGTCACCGGACCGTTATCGTTCGGGCGGCTGCCGGCCCGTTTCTGGTCCCTGGGTCACGACTGTGTTACAGCGGTGTAACCCGGCCGGCCACGACCAGGTCGGCTTCTTCGGATTCGGCGGCCAGCACCTGGTTGAGCCGTCCCAGTTCGTCACGGAACAACCGCCCGGCCGGCGTCGCGGGCACCACGCCCAGCCCGACCTCGTCGCTGACCGCCACCACGTGGGCCCCGGTCTGCCGCCACGCCGCGGTCAGCCCGGCGATCCGGGCCGCCAGCCGGGCCGCCGAGTGTGCCGACCCTTCCCAGGCGCCGCACTCGTCCATCGCTGCCGCCAGCCAGGTGCCGATCCCGTCGATCAGCAGCGCGCCCCGCGCGCTGGCCAGCACCCCAGCCAGGTCCGTGGTCTCGGCCGTCCGCCACCAGGCCGGCCGCCGGCCCCGGTGCGCCGCCACCCGCCTCGCCCACTCCGCGTCCCCGGCCTCCGGCGCCGCCCCCGTCGCCACGTACGTCACGTCCGGCTCGCCCGCCAGGCGCAACTCGGCCTGTTCCGACTTGCCGGACCGCGCCCCGCCGAGCACCAGCACCCTCCACGGCAACCGCCGGAACTTCAAAGATCTTTCTGCCGAACGGCCCGTGGTCACCGCATCCCCGTCCCCGGCCAGCATCACTCGCCAGAACCCGCAGCGCCGCCTCAGTTCCGCCTCGGAGGACACCCGATGGTCGGCGAACGCCACCGCCGTCACCGTGTCCGCAGTAATCAGCCCCCGCGCCCGGAGCAGCCCAAGCTGCGCCGGTTCCCCCAGCAGGTCAAGGAAGGCGATGTCATAAGCCGCCGCCCCCTCCACCGCCACCGGCACCGCCCCCGGCCGAGCCGGATACAGCAGCCGCTCCCCATCCGGTCCCGTCACGTCCCAGCCCCCAGTTACCCGGCCATCCCGCGCGTCCGCCAGCCGCAGCACCCGGTATCCCCCCGCCTCCCCCCTTCCCGATTCCTCGCCCCCCAGCCTCAACGTATCATCAACGACAATGGTCGACCGTACTCGTATAGTCTTGCCCACTCCTAGGCAAGAGGCGCAACGGCACCCGGGCTGCGGCCAGCCCCCCTCCCCGCCAGAGCCCTCGACCAGGACCCGCATCAGCCTAGGAACGACAGCCGGACCTGGCGGTCCGGGGTGTCCACGTTGAGGTCCACCAGCGCCACGGACTGCCAGGTGCCCAGGGCCAGCCGGCCGCCGATCACCGGCAGCGTGGCGTACGGCGGCACGAAGGCGGGCAGGACGTGCGACCGGCCGTGCCCGCGGGACCCGTGCGCGTGCCGCCAGTGGTCGTCGGCGGGCAGCAGTCGGACCAGGGTAGCCAGCAGGTCATCGTCGCTGCCCGCGCCGAGTTCGATCAGCGCGATGCCCGCCGTGGCGTGCGGCACGAACACGTGTAGCAGCCCGTCGCCTCCGGCCGACGCCGTGGTCGCGAACCCCGCGCATTCGCCGGTGATATCCCGAATCGTCTCGCTTCCGCCGGTATGGACCTCGATGATCTGCGTCTTCATCCCCCGGATCATAGGGTGTGGAGTGTGACAGACGCTTCCTGGGCCGCGGGCACGCGGCTGCGGCTGGCCCGGCAGGCCCGGGGCCTGTCCCAGCAGCAACTCGCAGGGATGGCCGCCGTGACCAGGCAGGCCGTATCCGCCGTGGAATCCGGCCATTCGGATCCTTCGCTGCGGGTCGCGCTGGCCTTGACCCACGCGCTCGGCATGACCGTCGAGGAACTGTTCGGCCCGGGTGATCCGGCCGATCCCGTACTGGCCCAACCGGTGGCCCCGGTCGGCGGCGAGGGCTCGCGGGTGGCGCTGGCGACGGTGGGCGACACGTTCGTCGCGCTGCCGCTGAGCGCGGACACGCTGGCCCGGGCCGGCTTCGGCCCGGCGGGCGGCTTGGTGGTCGGCCAGGAGAGTCACGGTGACCTGATCGCGGTCCGGCCCATCGCGCCGCCGCGGGCCACGCTTGTCGTGGCGGGCTGCGATCCGGCCCTGCCGCTGCTCGAGACGCCGCTGGCCCTGCTCGACCCGCCACTGGGATTCACCTGGTGGCCGTGCGGGAACGGCGAGGCCTTGCGACTGGCCGCGGCCGGACTGGTCCACGCCGCGGGGGTACACCAGCCGGGCCACGAGGCCGCGATACCCGGCGGCGCCGAGGTGGTGGGGTTCACCTGCTGGCGCGAGGGCCTGGTCATCCGTCCCGCGACCCAGATTACCGGGCTGGACGACGCGGTCCGCCAAGGGCTGCGCCTGGTGAACCGCGAGCCGGGCGCGCAAGCCCGCAAGCTGCTCGACCGTGAGCTCGGCCGCCTAGGCCTGGACCCGGCCGACCTGCCCGGGTACGACAGCCAGGCCGCCGGGCACCTCCAGGTCGCGGCGGCGGTCGCGGGTCGGCTCGCCGACGTGGGCGTGGCGAGCGAGCCGGCGGCGCTGGCCTACGGGCTCAACGTCATCCCGCTCGCGGAGGAACGGTTCGACCTGGTTCTGCCGGCCAAGCACGCCGCATCCCGGGAGGTCCAGGGGCTGCTCAAGGCGCTGACCTCGCCCTGGCTGCTGGCCCAGTTGGCGAGCCTGCCCGGCTACGACGCGGGCCGTTGCGGCGAACGATCTAGCTGATCAGCAGCCGTAGACCGGGATCAGCAGGCCCCGGGCAATGGTGTGGAACCGTAGGTTGAAACCGGCCACGGCGGGCGATATCTCGTCGTCGACGCCCAGGGTATCCACGTCCAGTGCGTGCACCGCGAACACGTAGCGGTGCGGCGGGTCCCCGGCGGGCGGCGCCGCGCCCCCGAAATCCTTGGCGCCGTAGTCGTTACGGACGTGGAACGCACCTTCGGGCAGGCCGTCTCCGCCGGTCCCGGCCGCGTTCTTGTTCAGCTCGGTTACCGACGCCGGGATGTCGAGCACGACCCAGTGCCAGAAACCGGAGCCGGTCGGCGCGTCCGGGTCGAAGCAGGTCACTGCGAAGCTCTTGGTCTCGGCAGGGAAGCCGGACCACGATAGCGACGGGGAGATGTTACCGCCGGTCATCCCGAACCCGTCGAAGACGTGGTTCTCGCCCATCATCTCGTCATGGGCGACGTCATCGCTGCGCACGTCGAACGAGGGCACCTCCGGCAAGTAGTCATAGGGCAGCGGCGGACGGTCGGTCATGGCTGAACCTCCTCATTGAGGTGGACTGGCTCCGGGAAGCGCGAACGGGTCCAACGCTACGCGAACCGGTCCAAAGCTATCGGTAGGGCGCGGGACCACCCGGGCGGGGCCAGAAGGCGACCTCGTTTGGTTCCGGTTTCTCCTACGGTGGTGTCGTGAGGCGAAAGCCGCGGCGCAGGGTCCTGCGGCGGTCGCACCGCCGGACCATGAACCGCGTGGCCGACCGGATGCGCCGCCGGGCCTCGCGCGCCGTCTTCGGCCGGATCCGCCTGGGTGTGGCGGGTACCTCCCCGCGGCTACGTCGGTGGGTGCTGGCCCTGGTCCTGATCGGCGTGGCCGTGCTGCCGTATCCCTCGCTCGGCGCGGTCAGCGGGGTACCGGTGGCGGCGTGCCGGTCGGACTGCCGGGCCGGGTCCGTGCCGAGCATGATCCAGTGGAACCGGCCGCTGACGGGATCGTGGCAGGTGGTTGCCGGGCTGACCGGCACCGTGCCGGCGGCGGGCCTGGCCTACGTGTCGGTCGGCTACGGCGTCGCCGCCCTCGGCGCCGGACTGACCGTGTCCGCGTACTCGGCCAAGACGGGCGCGCCGCTGTGGGGCGACGGGCTGACCGGCTTCCCGGCGGGCGCGGCGATCGTCTCCGTGCGCACGTGGCCCGGCGAGGTCACCGCGGGCGTCTCCTACACCAGCGCCGGACACCTCGAGCGCACCGAGGTGGTGATCTCCAGCTCGACCGGCACCCCGTCCGGCCGCTACCCGGCGGCCGTGTTCGGCGGGGCGGTCTGGGGTAGCGCGCAGTACACCGTCATCGTCGGTCCCACGACGGTGACGAGCTACGACAACGCCACCGGGCGCGCGCGCTGGCGGCTGAGCACCGGCCAGGTCCAGCTAGCCTGGCGGACCGACGGCGGGACGCTCTACATGGCGGAATCGGCCACCGGGTTCCTGGGCTCGGCGCCGGTCACGGCGCTGCGCCAGATCAACCTCGCGACCGGCGCGCAAGTCCTTATCCGGCCGCTCGAGGGACTCTCCTTCCCCGGGACGTTCAGCGCGGCGTTCGACGGCGTGGTGCTGTTTTCCTCGGCGGCCGGGGTGGCCGCGTACTACGGCACGACCGGCGCCTGGCTGTGGACCATCGGCGGGGCGGTGGTCGAGGGTACCGATCCGCAGAAACAGCGGATCTACCTAACCCGGGGATCCAATCTCGTCGCGGTGAACCCGATCACCGGCCAGGTGACGGCGACGGCCTCTGGGTCGGCGGTCTACGGGTCGGCGGGCCTGTACGCGGTCCGGGACGGCGTGGCGCTCGGGCTCGATCAGGGCCCGAACGGGGACGCCTGGGGCTACGACATCAGCGCGCAGCGGGTCACCCTGTCCGCCGCCGGGCTGGGATGGCCGCACTATTTCGTGGACCTCAGCGGCGTCGGCGGCAGCGCCGACCCGGCCAGCGACCTGGTGATCATCGCGGCCTGCACGCAGCTGGCCCCGCGTACGCCTGTCTCGGCGAGCCCATCGGCATCGCCCAGCGGCAGCCCTGGCGCGACGCCCAGCGGTAGCCCGTCCGCGACGCCCAGCGGCAGTCCCTCCGCGACGCCCAGTGGCAGTCCCTCCGCGACGCCCAGTGGCAGCGCCGGCCTGACCGCGGCGCCGACGGCCACCTCACCGACGTCCCCCGGGCCATCCTCGTCGGCGAGCGGCACGCCGGGCCCGGACGTCAGCCCGTCAGCCTCGCCGACGCCCGTCCAGGGCTGCCTGCGCCCCGAACTGGTGGCCTTGAACCTGTAGGCCGTGGCGGTCCGGCGGATGGACGCCGCCGAGCGGGGTACCGTCCTGCCTCATGAACAAGGTCAAGCGAGCCACCCGGGCCGCGGACACGCTCCAGCAGCGGTACGCGTGGCTGGCCGTGCCGGTCGCGGTGTGGAAGAAGTTCGGTGACGACCAGGCGGGCAACCAGGCCGCGCTGATCGCCTACTACGCCTTCGTGTCGATCTTCCCGCTCATGCTCGTGCTGGTGACCGTGCTGGACATCGTGCTCGGGAACCACCCCGCCCTACAGCATCGGCTGCTGAATTCGGCGTTGAGTCATTATCCGCTGATCGGCCAGCAACTCGGCCACATCGGCGCGCTGCACCAGTCGGGACTGGCCCTCGTGGTCGGCCTGCTCGGCACGTTCATCGGGGCCCGCAGCGTGGCGACCGCGATCCAGAACGCGCTCAACACGGTGTGGGAGATCCCGTTCGCGCGCCGGCCCGGGTTCCCGTGGTCGTGGCTGCGCAGCTTCGGCCTGGTGCTGGTGATCGGCCTGAGCCTGATCGGGACCACGACCCTGTCCACGCTGGCCACCGGCGGAGCCGACCGGGTGCTCCCCGGTTTCGGCGGCAAGGTGGTAGCGCTGCTGGTCTCGCTCGTACTGAACGTCGGGGTGTTCTGGCTGGCCTTCAGGCTCGGTACGGCCCGGGAGATCGGCTGGCGGCAACTGCGCCTCGGCGCGGTCATCGCCGGCGTCATCTGGCAGATCCTGCAGTACGTGGGCGGCTACTTCATCTCGCACCAGCTGGCCCACGCCTCACCGGTCTACGGCACCTTCGCCGTGGTGATCGGGCTGCTTGCCTGGCTGTACCTGCAGGCGGAGCTGACCCTGTACGCGGTGGAGATTAACGTGGTAACGGCACAGCGGCTGTGGCCGCGTAGCATCGCGCCACCGCCGTACACCGAGCAGGACCACCGGGCCTTCGAGCTGTACGCTCAGGCGGCGAAGCGTGGCAAGGACATCGATACCGTGGTGGGGGAACCGGGTTCGAAAGGTGAGGACGATCGCCAGAAGACATGAGGCTGACCCGAACGCGCCCCAGGTCGTCATCTGCGGCGCGGGCTTCGGCGGGCTGTCCGCCATCTCCCGGCTGACGCGCGCGGGCCTGCGGGTGACCCTGGTAGACGATCACCTGTACAGCACGTTCCAGCCGCTGCTCTACCAGGTGGCCACGGCCGGGCTGAATCCCGGCGACGTCGCCTACCCGGCGGGCGGTTTCGCGGGACGGTACCGAGCGATCTTCCGGCGCGGCGAGCTGGCCGCGATCGACTCGGCGTCCCGCAGCATCAAGCTGACCAACGGCCTCGAGCTCGGCTATGACTACCTGATCATCGCCACCGGCGTGTCGGCCGCCTACCACGGCATCAAGGGGGCGGCTGATAACACCTTCGCCCTGTACACCCGCACCGACGCCATCATGCTGCGCGATCACCTGATGGCGGCCTTCGAGCGGTTGAGCGTGGACAGCGGCGACCTGCACATCACCGTGGCCGGCGGCGGGGCCACCGGCGTGGAACTGGCCGGCACGCTCGCCGAGCTGGGCGCCACGGTACTCGCCGCGACCTTCCCCGACGTCGATCCGGCCCGGGTCCACGTCCGGCTCATCGAGATGGCGCCCTCACTGCTGACGGCGTTTCAGGAAAAGCTGCGCGAGTACGCCCGGGTGCAGCTGGACAAGCGCGGCGTGGACATCAGGCTGAACACCCGCATCGCGGAGATTACCGACACGCAAGTGCTGCTGGCCGACGGCGAGAACCTGCCCAGCAACCTGACCGTGTGGGCAGCCGGCGTCGGCGCGTCCGAGGCCGTGACGGGCTGGGGCCTGCCCCAGGGCCAGGGCGGCCGCATCCTGGTCGGACCCGACCTGCGGGTCCGGGGACAGGACCGGATCTTCGCCGTGGGCGATGTCGCGGTCAACCCCGACGACCCCACCCCCCAGCTGGCCCAGCCCGCGCTGCAGATGGGGCGCCACGCGGGCGCGCAGATCGTCCGGCTCACCCGAAAGGCCACCACCGAGCCGTTCACCTACCACGACAAGGGCATGATGGCCACCATCGGGCGCCGGTCGGCCGTCGTCCAGCTGGCCCAGGGCCCGCGGCTGCGCGGCACGCTCGCCTGGCTGTCCTGGCTGGTCTTGCACCTGTTCTACCTGCTCGGCGGGCGTAACCGGATATCCACGATGATCAACCTGACCTACCGCTATGTGGCCTGGGGGCACGGCGGCGCGGTGATCGTCGGCGACGAGCCCGATGACCCCGTCAGGCAGCCAGCTCCCGACGCCGCCAGGCAATCGGCTCCCACCCCCGGCCCGGCGTAGGCCAGCCCCCTACGATGGCCTGTAGTAGACCGCGCAGGAGGAGGTCTTTCGGGATGAAGACGTTCCGCGCACGCGGCACCCTGGCGGCCGCGGCTCTGCTGAGCGTGCTGACGGCCCTGGCTGGATGCGGGGCCAGCGCCAGCAGCAGCACCAGCTCGCTCGGCGGCATGCAGGCCAACCCGGCCTCGAGCGCAGCCGAGATGAACCCGAACCTGGACCTCGGCAGCTCGCTGGGCTCGCAGCCTGCCCCGGACATCACGCTGGTGAACCAGTTCGGCCAGCCGATGTCGCTCAGCCAGTTCCGCGGCAAGGTCGTCATGCTGTCGTTCGAGGATTCCGAGTGCACGACGGTCTGCCCGCTGACCACCGCGAGCATGCTGGAGGCCAAGCAACTGCTTGGCGCGGCCGGCAACCAGGTGCAACTGCTCGGCGTCGACGCGAACCCGACCGCCACCAGCGTCGCGGACGTGCTCGCCTACTCCCGGGTCCACGGCATGGTCAACCAGTGGGACTTCCTGACCGGCTCGTCGGCCCAGCTGAAGGCGGTGTGGAACGCGTACCACATCGCCGTGCAGATCGAGCAGGGTCAGATCGACCACACTCCCGCCCTGTTCGTGATCGATCAGCGCGGCCGGGAGCAAAAGCTCTACCTGACCCAGATGGCCTACTCCAGCGTCGGCCAGTCCGCGCAGGTGCTCGCCGACGAGGTATCCAGCCTGCTGCCGAGTCACCCACACGTGGCTAGCCAGGAGTCGCTGGCCTCCATCACCATGCAGGACCCCACGGATCACGTCGCCCTGCCGTCGGCTACCAGCGACACCAAGGTCTTGCTGGGACCTGGGTCGCCGCGCCTCGTGCTGTTCTTCGCCACCTGGCTGTCCGAGGTCTCGGACCTGAAATCCGAGCTCATCGACGGCAACTCCTACGTCGCGATAGCCCGCAAGGACGGCCTGCCCCCGCTCGTCGCGGTCGATGAGACGGTGGTCGAGCCCTCCGCCCAGGCCGTCCGGACCTACCTGAGCGGCCTAGGCACGTCGCTGAGTTACCCGGTCGCGCTCGACACCACCGGCCGGGTCGCAGACGGCTACAACGTTCAGGATCAGCCCTGGCTGGCCCTTGTTTCGGCGTCCGGCAAGATCATCTGGTCCCACGACGGCTGGCTGTCCGTGCCCGCCCTGACCGCCGCCGTCCAGCACGCGATCAAGCCCTGACGGGACCCATCCTCACCTCACACGGGGTAGCGGGTGGTTCGGTCGTATACTGCCGCCCCGACGGCGTGGTCCACCGTACGTATCAGTTTTCGAGTTGTTCGGCTTTCCAGCGGGGATCTTGCTTGACGCGGTGGGTCGAAGCGGCATTTTGGGTTGCCGTTGCACAGACAGGTTCGTCCCCCGGCTTCGTACGGGATATTGTGTTCGAAGTCGCAGTGGGTGGCGGGGCGCTGGCAGCCGGGGCCGGTGCATGTGGCGTGCCGGACCTGGGAGAGGTGCCGGAGCTTGACACCGGGATCATGCCCCTTGGCCTGGTGCCGGTGATCGCAGCCTTCGGTGGGGACCGGCTCGATGTCCAGGAGCAGGTCGCGCTGGCCGGGGATCCCGGTGGAGAACCGCCAGCTGCCTTCACCCCCGCCGGGCGGGCCGGGCTGGCCGGCGGGGGTGAAGGTGAACCGGGGCCGGCCGGGCGGATCGGGACCGTCCGGTTTATCTGGTTTGGCGTGCTGCCCGGGGCGTTGGCGGATGCGGGCCGGGCGGAGCCGCGGCCGATGGCATGGCCCTGGCTGTCGGTCACGGTGACGCACCAGGTGGAGCGGGGGTTGCGGGCGGCGGCGGCCAGGTCCCGGGCCAGATCGGAGTCGCCCGAGGCGGTACACGGAATGAGATCCGGTCGTTCCGCGAGCGGCCAGGGCCGCGCACGACTACAGCGCCGATATCTCTGACAAGGTGCAGCGCGGTCGCAAGCGGTGTACGTGCATGGCCTGGTCCGACGGTCAGCCGCGTCCGGATCCGCCGAGAAGAGTGGACGGTCCAAACTCATATTTTATATTGATAATCAAAATTTCTTACGGTTCTGATGAGGTGACCGCACCTATTCGTCCCAGATGTGACCGCACCTTCGTTCCGGCGAATCCGTTGCTCGTGAGATTTGACCGCAGGGCACTCAGCCGAAATCGGGATGCCTTCTGGTGGCCGCTGGGGAATGATCGTCGGCGTGAGCGAGGATGAGATCACGGCGGACGTTGCCGCCCGCCTGGTGGCCGCGCAGTTCCCCCAATGGGCGGGCCTGCCTGTCACGCCGGTCGCCCTCAACGGCTACGACAACACCACGTTCCGGCTCGGCAACGAGCTGTCCCTCCGCTTTCCGCGCGCGAGCTGCGTTCCGCAGGTCGCGAAGGAGCATCGCTGGCTACCCGTCCTGGCCCGCCAGCTGCCCTTGCCCGTCCCGGAGCCAGTGGCGGCCGGGAGCCCGGGCGCCGGGTTCCCCAGGCCGTGGTCGGTGTACCGCTGGATCGCGGGCGAGCCCGCGAACGTGGCCCGGGTCGACGACCTGGCCGCGTTCGCCTCCGGCCTTGCGGGCTTCCTGGCCGCGCTGCATGCCATCGACGCCAGCGGCGGGCCGCCGCCCGGGGCGCATAACTTCTTCCGGGGAGGTCCGCTGGCCACCTGGGACGGGCAAACCCGGGAGCTGATCCGCCTGGCCGCAGATGACATCGACGCCGCGGCGGCCGCCAGGGTATGGGACACGGCCCTGTCCAGCACGCGCGAGCAGGCGCCGGTCTGGGTGCACGGGGACCTAGCCGCATCGAACATGCTCGTCGCGGACGGGGTACTGCATGCGGTCATCGACTTCGGCGGGCTGGCCGTCGGCGACCCTGCCTACGACCTGGTCATGGAATGGGAGTTCTTCGCCGGCGACAGCGCTGCGGCATTCCGCTGCGGCCTGCCGCTGGACGAGGCGACCTGGGCCCGCGGCCGCGGCTGGGCGCTCTGGAAGGCACTCGCCAGCATCGCCAGGGAGAAGGCCGCGGGCAGCGGCGGGCAGGCCACAGCACGCCACCTCGGATGGCGGCACAGCCCAGCCCAGACGATCGGCCTCCTCATCGCCGACCACGACCGCTCGGCCCGGCGCTGAGCCGCCACCAGCTGAGCCATCACGGGTTGCGCGGTGCCAGGCCGGTGCGCAGCGAGCTGATCTACCTGCTCGTCAGCCTCGACAAGCAATACACGGCCGAGGCTCCAGGCGAATCCTGGGAGGTCTGCTGCACGCGCCGCATTCCGCGCCATTTCCGGCCATCAGGCAGCTGACACCGGTACTGGATAAATCCGCGCCCGGGGTCAGGTGAAGGTCCGGTCATGCCGCCCCCAGCGCGGATCGCTTGCATACGGTCTGACTCAGACGCTGGTCATTGCCGCCAGGTAAACCGTGGCACTGGCTCACGGCAGTCTGGCCGTCATACTCTGTCGAACCGACAGCCCGGCAGTCTCAGGGTCGTTCCGCGACGTGACGGATGGCGTCGCGCTGGCGATCGCGAACGGCGGCGCGTGCGGCGTGTCACGGTCACCGATGGCCCGGCAGTTGCCCTGCGCTGCCACCAGCGTGGCAGGCCCAGCACGGCGGAGATGGCAGCCGAGCCACAGATACCTTATGCTTTTCCTTAAGGAATACCTTAAGGTGGTGGTGATGGTGGAACGGTTCGTGGGGCTGGAAGAGGCCCGGCCGGTCCTCGGGCAGCTAGCTGAGGAGGCGGCTACCGGCGATGAGGTGTGGCTGACCAAACACGGCAAGCCTATGGCCGTACTGCTGAGCCGTGAAGCGTACCTTCAGCTCCGGCAGGCCGCGGCGCGGGCCGGCCGGGAAGAGCTGGCGGCCCGGGTCGCCGAGGCCCGCCGCAAGGTAGCCGAGGCAGGGCTCGATCCGGCGATCGTGGATGAGGCGGTCGAGGCTGCCCGCCGCAGCGCCTGTGCTCCCGATGACAGTGCTCGATCCACTCGTTTACGAAGCGGCAATCAAGCACTGGAAGCACGGTCATTACCGGATCGCCGTAGGCGAGGCGGCCACCAACGTGGACCGCTTCACCCAGAGGCGCCTCCAGCGATTCGACGTCTCCGGGGCCCCCCTTATGGGGGAGGCATTCAGCGCGGCCCCGCCTCAGCCCGGCAAGCCGCGACTGCGCTGCCCTGGCGACCAAGCTGACGATACTGTTAGATCTCAGCAGACTGGTGCTCTGAACTACGCGAAGGCTTGCTTCATGGCTATGCGTAACCCGGCGCACCATCAGAAGGGTGATTGGAATCCGCTCACCGCGTTCCACCATGTTGTCTCACTGAGCCAGGTGGCCCTGTGGGTCCGAAACTGGAATCTTGTAAGTACGTCCCACCAGAAACAGAGCATGGTTAATTCGCCGGACAGCTACGGGTCTTTCACGCTCATGCCACCAACCGGGCGAACCGCCAAACAGAGCTGCTTTTTGCAATGCTGCAGGTGTCAGCAGCGGATCCCGACGTGTCTGCGAAAAGGCCTGGTCATACAGCCGGCCGACGATGCCATCACTCCGGGCTTCCCGGTAGCTGTGCGCCGGGTGATCGTATAGTGGCTGCTATGTCGGGCGGCCTGCCAGTGACGGACGCGCCGGTGACCTCCGTTGCCGGTGCGATTACCCGCATGGAGGCGATTGCGACGGCGCTTCCCGCCGCCGATGGGCTGGCGTGTTTCAACCGCATGTACCTGGATGTGACCAGGCAGGTCAACAGCCAGCTCGGCCAGGGCTTTTTCGCCGATCCGGCGTTCATGACCTGCCTGGACGTGGCCTTCGCCAACCTGTACTTCGCGGCGGCCGACACTACAGGTGACCCGGCGGCGGTGCCGCTGGCCTGGCGACCGCTCGTGCAGCAGCGCGCCGCGGCGGGGATCCAACCGGTCCAGTTCGCGCTGGCGGGCATGAATGCCCACATCAACCACGATCTGCCGGTGGCTGTGGTCAGCACCTGCGCAGCTCTGGACACCACACCGGAAGCCGGCGCGCATCTCGCGGATTACCAGAAGGTGGACGAGCTGCTTGACGCGGCTGAGCAGTCCATCCGGCAGTCATTCGAGTCCGCACCCGAACTGGCCGTCGATCAGCATCTCAGCGCTGTTGCTACCTTGGTCTCCAACTGGAGCATCAACAGCGCCCGGGACATGGCCTGGACCAACAGCCTCGTGCTATGGGAGGTGCGCGGTGATCCGATCGCGCACGGGCTCTTCCTGGACAGCCTGGCGGCCTCGACAGAGCTGGCGAGCCGCCTCCTGCTCGTGGCGGTGTGAGACCGCTCGTGCAGTTTCCTGCGGGCAATCACAGCGCAACGGCCTGGGCCTTCTGACAGAACGCGCGCTCATGGCGCGACGAGAGTGAGTTGGGTCGGTGCTTCCGGCGCCTGTTCCCCGAAGGCCGTGGGCGGACACTCGTTGCGGGCAGGAGACGCCGGGAGCGCTGGGCCGCTGCGAGACGGTCGTCGTAGGCTTTCGCGGTACGATCGCCGTGATCACGGCATCTGGGATAAGGAGGAGACATGAGCATCCCAGCCGGCGTGGACGGCGATGCTCCAGTGCGTGCCTATCACGAGGCCGACATTAATGCGCCGCTGAACACGGTGTGGCGGCTGCACGCCGATGTCAACGCCTGGCCTACCTGGCAGACCGACATTACCGCAGCGCATATCGATGGAACCTTCCAGCCCGGCGCCTCCTTCGAGTGGACCAGCTACGGCTTCACCGTCGTCTCGACCATCTATGCAGTCGCGGAGTGCGCCCGTGTGCTGTGGGGCGGAACGGCCGGCGGCATCACCGGAGTCCACGAATGGATTTTTAGCGAGACACCCGCGGGCGTGCATGTGACCACGAACGAATCCTTCGCTGGCGAGCCGGTGGAAGCCGACGTCACCGCGATGCAATCGGCTCTGGACAGTTCCCTCATCGCCTGGCTCGCCCACCTTAAGGCCGCCGCCGAATCCAAAGGCTGACTGCGGTCAGATTGAGCATCGTCGCTGGCGGCAGTTGACCGAGTTTCACGCATGGCAAGGCCGTTTCGCGGAGTCAGGAGCATATTCGCTGGCCAGCCGTGATGCCACCATCGAAATTCTCGATCGACCGATCTGCCCCAGGATACGACCTCTTATGCCGCTGTCCGGAACGACGAGTCAGGCCTCAGCCTGGCCCGCATGGTTATCCGGCCCTGGGGGCGGGGGTTCTGTCAGGCGTTCCATNNTCAAGGTGCAATACGGCCAGTCCGGCGAGTTCAGCAGTCGCTGCGATGATCAGATCCGGTATTGACGGAGCACGATGCTGGCCCCGGTCCGCGAGCAGGGCCAGGATCTCCACTGCCCGGTCCTCGATGGCGGGGGTCAGGTATTCAACGGGCATTGACGACAGCGGAGGTTGCCGGAGCGCTGTCCGCAATCCGGGGCCTGACCGGGCTGAATGGCCGGTTTCCAGGCGGGTGACGGTGGTGATCCGTACCAGTCCGCGTTCGATCCGCGCGGCCCACTCGGCCGCGTCCGGGCTGGCGGCCAGGCGGACCAGAGCGGACTTGTCGATCAGCCAGGTGGTCACGTCCAGGCCTGGGACATCACGTCCGGATCGGCCACGTCAGCGAAGGTGCCGGCGAACCGCGCCAGATCCTCCACGCTGACCGGAGAGCCAGGCG
>PLDT01000383.1:0-9623 GCA_003136255.1 Actinomycetota bacterium | reverse complement strand
CGGGTTTAATCTTCTCCACCCGGCCCGGCGCCTTCTCCTCCAGCCGGCGCACCAGCAGACCCCACCCGGACCGCAGGATCCCCCGGTTCAGCCCGGCTTTCTGCCGGACGTTCCGGCCAGGGTTCTCCCGGGTGCCTTTCGCGGACCGGGTCATGTTCGTGATCTTCAGGTCCTCGACCCGGATCACGTCGAACCGCCGCGCGATACCGGTGCTGGTCTTCTCCGCCCAGTCCTTACGCCGGTCCGCCTCCCGGGCCCGCAGCCGGCCGATCGCGTGCTTGACCCGCCCGCGGCGGTTGGATCCCCGCTTCGCGCGGGCCAGCTTGCGCTGCAGTCGCCGCAGCCTGGCCCGCTCCGGCGCGGTCAGGGCAGGGCAGTGCAGCAGATGCCCGGTGGACAGGGCCGCGGCGACCGCCACGCCCCGGTCGATGCCCACCACCTGACCGTTACCCGGTGCGGGCACCGGCGCGGGGATCACCGCGAAGGCAACATGCCAGCGGCCCGCGCGGTCCCGGGTCACCCGGTAGGACTTCACGCCCGGCGGTACCGCGCGGGACCAGCGGAATCGGACCCATCCGGCTTTGGGCATCCAGACCTGGCCGGTTTTCCGGCTGAGCCGACGCACGTCCCACTGCCGCCCGCGCTGCCCCACGATGCGGAACCCCTCGTCCCGCCCGGCCTTGCGCCACGACGGCCGCCCGGCCGGGTTCTCCGGGTCGAAAAACGCCTTCATCGCGCGGGTGAAGTCGCGCAGCGCCTGCTGCTGCACGGTCTGGGAGCCGGCGGCCAGCCACGGGTACCCGGCCCGGGCCTGGGTGAGCTGCCGGCACTGTTCCAGATAGCCGGGCGCGCTCTTGCGGCCGGGGTGCCAGNNTGCTGCTCGACGGCGAGGTTCCACACGTACCGGGCGTGGCCGCAGTGGTCCCGCAGCACCGCTTCCTGGGCGGGGGTGGGGATGAGCCGGTACCGGGACATACGAACACACTATCGGACACCGCTGACATTTCCGGGGAGGTGAAGCGGCGTTTCCTCCTCGGCCTGAAGGCCGGGGTCTCCACGCCGCCATCCTGATGACCGACCTGCTCGCGGACGCGAAGGCCGAGCTGTACCAGGGCGACCCGGAGGACTTCATGGCCCGCCGCGGCGAGCTCGTCGCCCAGGCCCGCGAGGCCGGGCAGGCCGGCGTGGCCAAGCAGATCGGCGCGCTGCGCAAGCCGACCCGGTCGGCCTGGGTGGTGAACCGCCTGGTCCGCGCCGATCCCGAGGTCACCGCGCGGCTGGCCGCGCTGGCCGCCGAGCTCCGCGGCGGGGGGCAGGTGATGGACGGCGCGCGGATCCGGGAGCTGACCGCGGCCCGGGCCCGGCTGGTCGACGAGCTCACCGGGCAGGCCCTCGATGACTTCCCCGCCGCGCCCTCGGCGCTGCGCGAGGAGGTGACCGCCACCTTCGACGCGGCCCTGGCCGACCCCGAGGTGGCGGCGGACCTCGGCACCTTGGTCCGCGCCGCGCACTGGGCCGGCTTCGGCCTGGCGCCCGCCCCCGACGGCGCGCCGGCGTCACCCTCCCCACCTCCGAAAACCAAGAAACCCGCGCCAGTTGAGCCCAGTGCCGAGCGCGAACGCCGTCGCCGCGAGAAAATCCAGGAGGCCGAACGGGCCGTGGCTCAAGCCGACCGCACCGCGAACGCCGCCAACGCGGCTGAGCAGCAGTTGGAAGACGCGGTCCGGCGGCTGGAAGCCGAGCTGGCGCAGGCCCGCCAGCAGCTCGCGGACGCCAGGCGGCAGGCCTACCGGGCCGAGTCGCAGCAGCGGCGGGCGGGCGAGACACTGAACCGGCTCCGGGAGTAAACCTTCCCGGGCTCCCAGCGTCTCTTAGTACACATGAGGCCGCCGAGTTGTCTGGAAGATTTGTGCCGGAACGGAGGATCGGTGGACACGCTGACCGGGGTGGAACATCTGGCCGAGCCAGACGGTTTTCGTGATTTCGTCGAGGCGCGATCATCGGCCTTGCTGCGTTCTGGCTGGCTGCTGACCGGGGACTGGCCGAGCGCGGAGGACCTGGTCCAGACCGCGCTCGCCGCGGCCTGGCCGCACTGGGCCAGCCTGCGGCGCCAGGACGCGCCGGAACTGTACGTGCGCAAGATCATGGTGAACACCTTCCTGCGCTGGCGCAAGCGCCGCTGGAACGGCGAGATCGCCACCGGCCGGCTCCCCGAGACCCAGGCCTACGACGTGTTCGCGCAGGTGGATGCCCGCCAGTCGCTGCTCGCGGCCCTGGACCGGCTGCCCGCCCGGCAGCGGGCGGTCGTCGTACTCCGCTACTTCGCCGACCAGACCGAGTCGCAGACCGCGGAGGCGATGGGCTGCTCGGTCGGCGCGGTGAAGTCTCATGCGGCCAAAGCGCTGGCCCGGCTGAGGGACGCGCCGGGCCTATCCGAGCTTATGACCGGAGGGGTGGCGTCGTGAACACCGAGGAACGCAAGCTAACCGATGCACTGCACCAGATCACGCCCGAGCCGCCGCGCCCGGTGACCGTCGAGCAGGTCGCCTACCGCATGGTCAGCGAGCCCCGGCTCAGTGGTCAACCACGGGGTCGTCAATCACGGGGTCGTCAACCACGGGGTCGCGAGCCGCGCGCGCGCCGCGGCCACTTCGCCCCGAGCCGCGCCTTCGCACCGGTCCTAGCCGCGGCGGCCGTGGTCGTCATCGCCGGCGCCAGCGCCGGCATCGCCGTGCTGGCCAGCTCGCATCACCACTCGCCCGTGTCGGCCGGAGGCGCGCCGACCTCGTCGGCCAGCCCGTCGGCCTCGGTGTCTGCCTCGCCGTCGCCGACCATCTCCTCGACCCAGCAGACCACGCCGACGACGGCCATCGCCGGCGGTCCCTGGGGTGCGGAGCTGATCAATCACCAGACGTTCGACCAGGTGGGGCCGGTTAGCGCGGACGGCTCGCTGTACGCCTACTCGACCGGTTCCCTGGACCGGATCGACCCGGCCACCGGCGCTGTCGTGGCGACGGCCGCGTACAACCCACCGCTGCCCAGCCCGGCGGTCATCGTCGGGAACACCGTGTGGGTGGTGTGGTCCTACAGTGGCGGCAACGTCGTCCTGCATGGTTACAACGCCCAGACGCTCGCGCAGACCGCCTCGGTGCTGGTCCCGGCCACCGGCCCGGTCACCAGCACGGGTTCGGACGTGCTGACCGCCGGCCCCGACGGCCATCTCTACGTGGCCGCGGGCATCGCCGTGTCGGTGCTGGACTCCAACGGCCAGCTGATCCGGCGGATCTACCTGACCGCGGGCACGACCAACTCGGTGGCGGTCTCACCCGACGGCAGCAAGCTGTACGTCGGCGTGGGCGGCTTCAAGGTGCTGGTCTACAACCTGGCCAGCGACACCGTGGTCGCCTCGTCCAGCCTGAAGGACACCAACTCCGGCGGCAACCTGGTCGCGACCTCGGGCGGGGTCTGGGGCACGACCGGTACCGGGATGAGCGAGTGGACCTGGTTCGCGCCGAGCGGAGACCTGGGCCAGGCCGTCCGCATCGGCGAGGGCGCCGGGGCCGGCTTCGCTTCGGTCCCCAGCTACAGCGGGGGCGTGGTCTGGGTCGGCGGTTCGCACACGCTCAGCTGCGCGAGCCCGGTCAACGGGCGCATCCTGGACACCGCGACCCTGCCCACCGACCACAGCGTGGTGGAGTACTTCGGCAGCCCCGCGATCAGCGGCGGCCATGCCTACTCCTCCTACCAGGACAACGCATCGCAGCTGTCCGGCCTGGTCCAAATGACCCCGCCCGCCGCCTGCTCGAGCCAAAACTCATAATTCCCACGAAACCCACCCTTAACTTAAGCCTCTATTGTTTACCTCCCTGACCAGGAGGAACATGGCTCGCGGCGGCTTTTCAGGCCGTCAGCAACAAGGGGGATTTTCGTGGGGAAAACATCGTCTGCACATGATCTCTTCAGACCCGGCCGTCGGCGGGTGATGGCGTTGATAACCGGGGCGGGCATCACGGCCGCCATGGCCGTGGGCCTGCCGGCCGCGGCCGGCGCGGCGACCGCGGCGCCCATGGACCTGCCCTCAGGCTGCAGCCTGTCAGTGTCGACGGTGACCTGCACCTACACCTACACGGGCGGCGAGCAGGACTTCGCCGTCCCGGCCTACGTCAGCACTGTTGACGTGACCGCGGTCGGCGCGGCCGGCGGCAGCGACTCCACTGTGCATGCCGGCGGCACAGCGGAACAGGCGCACGCGGTGCTGTCGGTCACTCCGGGCGCGACGCTGGATGTGGAGGTCGGCGGCCCGGGGCTAGACACATCTGCAGCAACCAACGCGCCCGGACCAGCGGGAGGCTTCAACGGCGGCGGGGCCGGCTCTGGGGGCGATAACAGCTCGATCTCGTCGGCTTCGGGTGGCGGGGCCAGCGACGTACGGACCAGCGTCGGGTCGCTCGCCTCCCGCCTGATCGTCGCCGGCGGCGGTGGCGGCGCCTCTAGCTGTGGTGCCGGCGGCGACGCGGGCGAGCCCGGCCAGGGCAGCCAGCCGTGCCAGACCAGCAACACCGGCGGTGGGGCCGGCACAACGACCATGGGCGGTGCGGCAAACTATCCGGCGGCGCCCGGCGTGCAGGGCGTCGGCGGTAACGGCGGATACCAGGCGGCGCAGGGATCGGACACCGCCAATCTTGGCGGCGGAGGCGGCGGCGGCGGGTACTACGGCGGCGGCGGCGGCGGACCTACCGCGGGCGGCGGAGGCGGGTCCTCGTACGTGCCGCCCGGCGCCATGAACACGATCACCCCGACCGCTTGGGCCGCGTCGGTGATCATTTCCTACCCGGCGGCGATGCTGTCCATCGCCACGCACCAGAACATCACCGTCGACGCGACCAGCCCGGCCGGTGCTGTCGTCCACTACACCGCGCCCGCGGTCACCGACGAGGCCAACCCGACGGACCCGCCGGCGGTGTGCGTGCCGCCGTCGGGCAGCACGTTCGCGATCGGCACCACGACGGTGACCTGCACCGCCACCGACGCCGACGACTCCAACAGCCCGGTGTCTACCACGTTCAGGGTGCACGTGGTCGGAGCGCCCGGCCAGCTGGCCGCACTGCACTGGGACGTGCGGGGCTACGGCCCGGGCCTGGCCAACACGGTGCTGATCGCCGAGCACGCGGTCGACACCGGGAACACCCCGCGGGCCTGCCTGGCGCTGGACGCGTTCATCATCGAGGTGCAGACACGCATCCCGCCGCTCCCGCCCATCGCGCGCGCCTACCTGATCGCGGCTGCCGCGCAGATCCAGGCCGTCCTAGCCTGCGGAGACTCCTGGCTTCCTTGACGGTTAAGCCGGGGGAACCTATCTGCCAGACCCGGCGCCTTAAGTTACGGTCCGCCGCCACCTGCTCAGCGGGTGGCGGCGGACCCGGCGGCGTCCCGTCGCCGAACGGCCGTCCGCCCAGCTCCGCCCGGTGGTGCGGAGTGGTCCAGCCGGACAGGTCCGGCCCCGCCGGGACGATCTTGGACGGGTTCAGGCTGGTATGCACCTTGTAGTAGTGCTCCTTGGTCTGCTGGAAATCGATCGTGTCGCCGAACCCGGGCGTCTGGAACAGGTCGCGGGCGTAGCCCCACAGCACCGGCATCTCGGTCAGCTTGCTCCGGTTGCACTTGAAGTGGCCGTGGTAGACCGCGTCGAACCGGACCAGCGTGGGCCACAGCCGGACGTCCGCCTCGGTGATCGTGTCGCCGACCAGGTACCGCCGGGTGGCCAGCCGCTCGGACAGCCAGTCCAGCCGGGCGAACAGGGCACGGTAAGCGTCCTCGTAGGCGGCCTGGGTGCTGGCGAACCCGCACCGGTACACGCCGTTGTTCACGTCCTGGTAGACGCCCGCGCTGACCTCTTCGATCTCCTCGCGCAGCCGCTCCGGGTACAGGTCGGGCGCGCCCGGACGGTGGTGCGCCGCCCATTCGTGCTCCAGGTCGAGGGTGATCTGCCGGAAGTCGGCGGTCACCACCGCGCCGGCCGGGACGTCCACCATGGCCGGGACGGTGACCCCCCGCTCGTATCCCGGGAGGGCCTTCTCGTAGGCCTCGCGCAGCCAGTGGATGCTCAGCACCGGGTCGAGCCCACCAGGGTCCAGGTCGAAGCTCCAGCTCCGCCAGTCGTGCTCGGGCCCGCAGATGCCCATGGACAGCGCGCCCTCCAGTCCGAGCAGCCGCCGGACGATCATCGTCCGGTTCGCCCACGGGCACGCCCGCGCCACCACCAGCCGGTACCGCCCGGCCTGCACCGGGAAGGTCCCGTCCCGCCCGTCGGCCGTGATCCGCCCGTCCAGGTACCGGGTATCCCTGACAAACTCTCCCGAACCGCTCACCGTGTCTCCCGCTCGCCGTGTCTCCCGCTCGCTTCCGGGCCGCTGAGCCTGGCCGAGCCGCCACCAGCTTTAAGAGCTGCCACCAGTCTCAAGATCAGACTGACATCGCAAGTAAGGTTAGCCTAAGCTAAGTCTCTGCGATGGTACGGCCGTGACGAGGGGGAAGGGTTAGATGACCAAGTGGAGGACCGCCGTTCTGAGCGGCCTGACCCTGAGCCTAGCGGTCTGCGGGGCCCTTACGGCCTGCGGTTCGTCGGCGTCCGATCCGTCGTCCGGGCAGTCGATCACGCTCTACAGCGGCCAGCACGAGCAGACCACCGACGGCCTGGTGACCGCGTTCCGGAAGCTGACGGGCATTACCGTCAACGTCCGCAACGACGACGAAGACACCCTCGCTAACCTGATCGCTGTGCAAGGGTCACACTCGCCCGCCGACGTCTTCTACACCGAGAACTCGCCCGCCCTTGAGTTCCTCCAGGACAAGGGCCTGCTCTCCCCGGTCGACGCCAGCACGCTGGCGCATACCCCGGCCAAGTACGACTCGCCCGCCGGGGACTGGGTGGGGGTCTCCGCGCGGGTCAGCGTGATCATCTACAACCCCTCGATGATCGCCAAGAGCCAGCTCCCGACCTCCGTCATGCAGCTCGCCGACCCGAAGTACCAGGGCAAGTTCGCCTTCGCCGCCGGGGAGACCGACTTCCAGCCCATCGTCACCTCGGTGATCAGGACCTACGGCCAGGCGGCCGCGCTGCGCTGGCTCCAGGGCATCAAATCGAACTCCGCCAGCCACATCGTCCCGGACAACGAGACGATCACCGATGAGGTCAACCGCGGCCAGGTCGCGTTCGGCGTCATCAACCAGTACTACTGGTACCGGCTCCGGGCTGAGGACGGCGCCTCGGCCATGCACTCGCAGCTCGCCTACTTCGCCCCGCGCGATCCCGGGTACGTGATTGACGTCTCCGGCGCGGCGGTGCTGAAGTCGAGCAAGCACCAGGCGGCGGCGCAGAAGTTCCTCGCCTTCCTGGTCAGCCAGCAGGGTCAGGACATCATCGCGCGCGCCGCGGGCAACGAGCAGAGCTACGAGTACCCGCTGGCCGACGGCGTGACGACCTCCGCAGCGGAGACCCCCTTCGATCAGCTCCAGCCGAACCCGATCACGATCGCCGATCTCGGTGACGGTGCGGCCGCCATCGCCCTGCTGCAACAGGCGGGCCTGCTGTGAACCGTCCGGGTCCCGGCCAATGACCACCGGGACTCTGACCGAACGTCCGGCCCAGCACGCCGTCCCGCACCGCTCTCACCGTCCCGTGGCCCTGCTCACGGTCAGCTACCTGGTGGCGGCGGTGCTGGCGCTGCCGCTGGTCTTCCTGCTCATCGAGGCCCACGGCGCCGGGACCACCGCCGTGGCGCACCTGATCTTCCGGCCGCTGACCGGCACCCTGTTGTGGAACACGGTCCGGCTCACGGTCGTGGTGACCGCGGCCTGCGCGGTGATCGGGACCGGCGCCGCGTGGTGCATCGAGCGGACCGACCTGCCGGGCCGCCGCGCGTGGGCGGTGCTCGTCGTGGTGCCGCTCGCGATCCCCGACTTCGTGGTCAGCTTCGGCTGGAACTCCCTGTGGACCTGGGCGCACGGCTTCCGCGGCGCGGTCATCGTGATGACCTTGGCCGTCTACCCGCTGGTCTACCTGCCGGTGGCGGCCAGCCTGCGCAGCGCCGATCCCGGCCAGGAGGAGGTCGCCCGAAGCCTGGGCTCCGGCCGGGTCAAGACCTTTGCCCGGATCACGCTCGGCCAGGCCAAGGGCGCCATCGCCGGCGGCTGCCTGCTGGTCGCGCTGGTCCTGCTGGCCGAGTACGGCGCCTTCGATATCCTCGGCTACCAGACCTTCACCACCGAGATCTTCACCGAGTTCAATCACTACAGCCTCGCCGCCTCCTGTGCCCTCTCCCTGGTCCTGGTGCTGCTCAGCCTGCTGGTCCTGGCCGGGGAGGGCCTGCTCCGCGGCCGCGGCCGGGTCAGCCGGTCCGGGCCGATGGCGCCGCGCCCCAGCCCGCCGCTGCGGCTGGGCTGGACCCGCTGGCCGGCGCTGGCCCTGTTCGCCGCGCTGATCCTGCTCGCGCTGGGCGTCCCGGTCGGGTCGACCCTGTACTGGATGGCGGACGGCCTGCCGTCTGCCCTGGGCGGCGGGGCCAACGTCTCCCTGCTCGACGCGGCCGGGCATACGGCTCTGTACGGCGGGACGGCGGCGGCCCTGGCCACGGTCATGGCCGTCCCGGTGGCCCTGCTGGCCATCCGGCACGGCGGTCGGATGCGGCACGTCCTGGAGCGCAGCACCTACCTGGTCCTGGGCATGCCCGGCGTGGTCATCGCGTTCGCCCTGTCCTACTTCACCGAGCGTTACGCGGCCGGATTCGGGTACGGGACGTCGATGCTGCTCATCGCCTGCTACGCGATCATGTTTTTCCCGCTGGCGCTGGTCGGGGTCAAGGCGTCGCTGGCCCGGGCGCCGGTCAGCCTGGACGAAGTGGCCAGGTCCCTGGGCCAGCGCAGGCTGGCCGTGCTGCTCCGGGTGACCATGCGGCTGGCCGGGCCCGGCCTGGTCGCCGCGTTCTGCCTGGTCTTCCTGTCCGCGGTCACCGAGCTCACCGCCACCTTGCTGCTGATCCCGACCGGCACGCAGACCCTGGCCACCCAGTTCTGGGCCTACGAGTCCAATCTCTCCTACAGCCAGGCCGCTCCGTTCGCCCTGGTCATGATCATCGTCGCGGCTGTGCCAAGCTATGTCCTGGGCCGGTTTTTCAATCGCCCCGTTCAAGCGCGAGGGTGAGGGAATGCGGCAAGTCGCGGTGACCGGCCTGTACAAGGCGTTCGGCGCACACCCGGTGCTGACCGGCGTGGACCTGGAGGTGCCGGCCGGNNTCCCTGACCGCGATCCTCGGCCCGTCCGGCAGCGGGAAGACCACCCTGCTGCGGCTGCTAGCCGGCTTCGAGCGCGCCGACGCCGGCACGATCAGCATCGGCGACGGCCTGGTCGACGGTCCCCGGGCCTACGTCGCGCCGGAGCGGCGCCGTATCGGGTACGTGCCGCAGGAAGGCAGCCTGTTCCCGCATCTGACCGTCGCGGCCAACGTCGGGTTCGGTCTGTCCGCTGGGGACCGCCGGGCCGGCCGGGCCGCGGACATGCTGGAGATGGTGAGCCTGGGCGGGCTGGGCCCGCGGTACCCGCATCAGCTGTCCGGCGGCCAGCAGCA
>PLDT01000527.1:0-7663 GCA_003136255.1 Actinomycetota bacterium | reverse complement strand
CTCCCCCGCCACCCCCGGCGGGACCAGACCCAGCCCCCCGTCCACCACAAACACCTGCGTATTACCGGTCGGCTGGCCAATGGTCGGAACCTGGTCAGCCTCATCGGCAGAACTCCACGACGTGACGTAGACGGTCGTCTCGGTCGGGCCGTAGATGTTGACGACCCGCGCGCCGGGCCAGGCCGCCCGGACGTCCTGCAGAGCGCGCGGCGTGAACACCTCCCCGCCCACGACCACGGTCCGGGCCCGGACTCTCACCTGTGACGTGTTCACGACATGGGAGATCGCCGACGGCACGCCGCTGATCATCCGCCCGGACGCCGGGTCGTCGAACTCATCCGCCAGCGCGAGCACGTTACGCACGATCTCCACCGCCCCGCCTGATGCCAGCGGGGCCAGAATCTCGAACACCGAGAAATCGAAGCTGAGTGAGGTGGAGGCCAGGACATGGGCGAGTTCGTCGGCGGAGAACTGGACCGTGACCCAGGAGGCCAGGTCGGTCAGGCTGTGGTGCTCGATCACGACGCCTTTGGGGCGGCCGGTCGAGCCGGAGGTGTAGATCACATAGGCGGCGTTGCGCGGGCCCGCGGCGGCCGGCCCGTTACCGGTGTCCAGCCCGGCCAGGGCCGCCGCGGTCGCCGGGTCATCGAGGACCAGCAGCGGCAATCCTGCTGGCAGGGCGCCGGCCACCGCGGCCGTGGTGAGCACGGTGACGGGGCTGGTTTCGGTGAGCATGTAGGCGATGCGGTCCGGCGGGTAGGCGGGGTCGACCGGGACGTAGGCGGCTCCTGCCTTGAGCACGGCCAGGACCGCGACGATCATCTCCGGGAACCGGGGCATCGCGATGGCGACGAACCGCTCCGGGCCCGCGCCGAGGGCGATCAGGTGCCGGGCCAGGCGGTTGGCGCGCCGGTTGAGCTCGGCGTAGGAAACCTGGGCGCCCTCGAAGACCACCGCGGGGGCGTCCGGGGTCCGGGCCACCTGCGCCTCGAACAACTCCGGCAGCGTCACCTCCGGTATCACCCGCGCGGTGTCGTTCCATTCCGCCAGCACCCGTCGCCACTGCGCCGGGGTCAGCCCCGCCACCCCCCGGCCAGATGAGCCTCGTCGATGGCGGTTGGCCATGTGCTCCTCATTCTGGGTCAGCCGTCCTGGGCCTCGATCAGGCTCTTGGGGCGCATGTCGGTCCAGTTCTCCTCGATGTACTCCAGGCAGCTGGCACGAGAGTCCGTGTCGTGCGCAACGGTCCAGCCATCCGGCACCGGCTGGGCCGCCGGCCACAGGCTGTGCTGACCCTCGTGGTTCACCAGCACCCGGTAGGAAGCGTCCGGGTCTTCGAAGGGATTGGCCATGGTGATCCTCATTCCGATCGGCAATGCCCCAGATGAGCCTCCCGCCCCGGCAGCCTCGCAGGCCCGGCCGTACACCCGCACCTTTGACATTGCGCACGGACCTGCTCGGGCGCCGGCGAAGCCTACTGTCCGGGCGACTCGGGGTACGCGAAACGCCACCGGGCCGGGGGCCGGAAGGGCGCCCACTGGCCGGGCGCCTGGCTCAATCGGTCGGCAATGACCCACAGTGCGGCGGGATGGTGGCCAATGCCGAAGTGGCTCGCGTAAACCTCAACGTTCTCTGCGAGACGGGAGGGCTGGTCCAGGCAGGCCCGCCAGGCGACGATGCCGTCCAGACGCGTGTAGACGGAGGTGGCTGGGACGGGCAGTGGCCCGAGGCCGGCCTCCAAAGGCAGCCGGAGCGTTTCGGCGTGCTGGTTCTCGAGCAATTCGTACGCACGCCGGGCGTTGCTGTGCGCGTGATCGGTGAGCCGGATCGGGCTCGCTAGCGTGATCACCTGGCGGACGGCGTCCGGATGACGCCGCCCGAGTTGACGGGCGAAGATGCCGCCCAGACTCCAGCCGATCACGCTCACCGGTCCGTCGTAGCGCGCGCGGAGCTCGTGCAGGCGTTCGGGCAGGCCGCTGACGACTCGCGCGGTGGGTCCGATGTTGCGCCCGAGTTCCCAGCCGTAGGTCGCGTATCCGAGCGCGGCGAGGAAGCGGCGGAGGATCAGGGTGGACCTGTCGCTGGCCCCCAGGCCGGGAATGACCAGCACGGCGTGGCCATCTCCGCGGGGGGCCCGGGCCAGCGCCGGCAGCGTGGCCGACAGCGCCCCGATGTCCCAGGCGGAGCGGGCGTAGTCGGTGAGGTACAGCGCCTTGTTCGGCGCGCGAGCCGGCTGGGATGCCGTCGCCATCAGGTGAGCAACGCTCCGCCGTCGACCGGCAGGACGATGCCGGTGACATAGCTGCTGGCGGGGCTGGCGAGGAAGATCAGCGCCCCGTTGAGTTCTCCCGGCTCGCCCAGTCGGCCTGCCGGAGCGCGCGCGACCACCGCGGCGTGTACGCGCTCGTTGAACTGGCCGCTCATCTCGGATTCGAAGTGTCCTGGTGCGATCGCGTTGACCCTGATGCCTTTGCGGCCGGTCCATTGCTGCGCCAGGTCTCGGGTCAAGCCAATCACGCCGGCCTTGCTGGCGGTGTAGGCGGCCTGCGGCAAGCCCATGCTCGTGAGCGCGAGAACGCTGCTGATGTTGATGATCGAACTGCCGGGCTGCATCACCCGCGCGCAGGCCTGCGCCATCCAGTAACTGGCGTTGAGGTTGAGGTCGACCACGGAACGGAACTGTTCGGGGGTTTCCTTCAGCGCGGGGACAGCGGTGCCGATGCCAGCGTTGTTGACCAGCACGTCGACCCGGCCAAACGCGCTCATGGCCGCGCTCGCGAGGGCGGTGCAGTCCTCCGGATTGGTGACGTCGGCCCGGACGGCCAGACCGCGCCGGCCTTCGGCTTCCACCAGCTTGCGCGTTTGCACGAGGCGGTCTTCACGGCGGGCGCCGAGCACGACGTCCGCGCCCGCCTGGGCGAGGGCCTGCGCGAACTGGACTCCGAGCCCGCTCGACGCGCCGGTCACGATCGCCACGCGCCCGTCGAGACGGAAGCTATCGAGTACGGGGGTCATCCGGAGTCCTTTCCACGGTCATAATCGCTGTCGATCACGTGAGCATCCGTTTTACGTACTCACCCGGCGCATCGCCAAGAGGTGGATAGGCGTCGTTGCCGAGGCGCGCCGGGGCCGGCTTCTGGTCGGGGGTGCGCTTCTCGATCCAGTCGTTCCAGTGCTCCCACCAGCTGCCAGTGACCTCGACCGAGCTCGCGAGCCACTCGTCGGGATCGGAGCCCGGGATCGCTCCGGTGCGATAACTGGCCCGCCGGCTGCCCGGTCCCTTGGCGATCACAATCGCGTGGCCGCCCCTCGCGAGGACGAACGTCGCGTCGCCGCCGACCATGGCGACGGTCCGATAGCAGTCCCGCCACGGTGAGATGTGGTCAGTGGAGGCGCCCAGTACGTAGGTATCGACGGCGATCTGGGACGGGTCGATCGGGACCCCGCCGACGATCACCCCGCCGGGGCGGGTCAGGCTGTTCTCCAGCGCGGCCTGCATCATCTGACCGCCGAACTTCGTGGCCATGTTGGTCTGGTCGGCGGCCCAGTAGAGCAACCCCATCGCCGGTGGCTGCTTGCCGAGCAGGTAGTTGTGCACGGCGATGTTCCAGATGCCTTCGATCGGCCGGATCAGCGCGAAGGCCCGGGCTGCGTCTCGGGCGTCGAAGAAGCCGTGTTCGGCCGCTCGGCGCATCGCCTTCTCGGCCCCCTTGCGGTCGAGGAAGGCCATCGCCGACGGGCCGCGGTTATAGTCGAGAACCGCGATCGCGACGGTCAGCGAGGCGAGCGATCGCTCCCGCCCGATCGCGGCGAGATACGCCGCGGCAAGGAACGCCAGCACTCCTCCGCCGCACAGGCCGAGCAGGTGGCTCGCGTCGGATCCGCTGATGGCGGCGACGGTGTCGAGCATCTCCACGATGCCGGTCACGTACTCATCGAACCCGACGTCAGCGTGGCTGGCGTCGGGATTGACCCAGGACGCGACGAAGACCTGGCGGCCGGCGTCGAGTTCGGCGCGGGCCACCGACTGCTCGGGTTCGAGGTCGAGCAGGTAGTACTTGTTGACCGGCGACGAGATGACGAGGAGCGGGACCGCGTCGACCTTATCGGTGCGGGGCTGGTACTGGATGAGCTCGTAGATCCGGGTCTTACGCACGACCTGTCCTGCGGTAGCGGCGAGGTTGCGCCCGAGTTCGAAGGCCGACTTGTCTACGCTGGTCGGCAGCTTGGCCGGAGAGTGCAGGTCGGTGAGCAGATTGCCGAGGCCGGCCCGCAGGTTCTGGCCCCCGGTGTCGATGACCTCCTTCCAGCTCTGCGGGTTCGTGACCAGGTCGTTCGTGGGCGCGAGCGCAGCTGTGACGTTGTCGAAGGTCAGCCGGAGCCGCTCCCGGGTGCGCCAGTCCACGTCAGCGTCCTCGAGGATCCCCGATGCGGCGTCGCAGGTGGCCAGGTACCCGAGGGCGAGCCGCTGCAGGACGGGATTGCCCTCCCACGCACGGTCGGCGAAGCGGCGGTCGCGCGCGCCGGGTTGATCCGGCACGCCGATGCCAACCTGCCCCAGCCGCGCGGCCAGGTCGAAGACGCGCCTGGCGACCGGCTTCGGGCGGCGCACCATGGCCTTGGCGAGGCGGCCGAGCTCGGCCGACGGGAACAGCCCGCCGAATCCGTCAAACGCCGCGTTCGCCAGTACGGCCTCAAAGCCGGCGCCGGCCCGGCTGTTCGCGAGGAACTCCTCGCTCGCCGGTTCCGTTTCGCTTGTCGTCACAGCGTCTCGACCCGCATCGCTAGCTCCAGCCTACTGAAACAGTAGGATGTAGTGTGCCACTATAGGACACATGATGGCAATGTCCCATGCGTGATACTGAGATAATGAGCACCGGAACCCCTCCGCACGCGGCCGAAGGGGCGCGGCTGGGAACGGTGCTGACCCGCCGTGCTGCCATCAACGCTGCCACCCAGGCCTACCTGCGCGGCGAGGCGGTGGACATGTCCGCGCTGGCCGCCCAACTCGGCATCGGGCGCTCGACGCTCTACCGGCTAGTCGGCAATCGCGACGATCTGCTGGAGGTCGTGCTGGCCGAGGCCACCGAGCGCACGTTCCGCCGCGCGGCCGCTGGCGCCACCGCCCAAGGCGGCGTTGACCTCGTCCTCGACGTCATCGACCGGTTCATGCGCGCCGTCATCGACGCCGAACCGCTCCAGGCTCTGTGCAAGCGCGAGCCCCTGGTGTTCATCCGGCTCGCGCTACTGCCCGGCGCCGTCGAGCAGATCGCGGCGAAACTGATTGCTGAGATGCTGCAAACCGAGGTCAACGCCGGCCGGCTCGAAGCATCGCTACCCGCCGCCACGCTCAGCCAAGCCATCGTCCGAATGTGCGACGCCCACCTCTACGCCCCCCTGCTCGGTGGGACCGAGCCCGAGATAGACACCGCCCTAGACCTCGTGGCCGCGCTCCTCAGTCACCTCAACCGGCCGCCCGCGCGCGCCTGAGACCGGACCCGTTGCCTCCGCTCAGTGTGCGGCGGCGAGTCCTTCGAGGAATGAGCTGAGCGGCGTGGCAGGACGCCCGAGCAGGTCACCTAGGGTTGCGCTGGTGGCGGAGAACTCGCCGCGCCGCGCAGCGCGGAACATGCCTAGCAGCATCGTGGCCAGCGCCTCGGGCGCGCCGTGCGCGGCAAGTCCGGCGGCCCATTCGTCGTCGTCGGCGACGGTGCGGCGGATGGTTCGCCCGGTGAGCTTGGTCAGCATGCCGGCGACGTCATCGAGGTCGAACGCGTCAGGCGCGGTCAGGGGCGGGGTCGGGCCGTCGAACCGGCCCGGATCCGCGAGGATGATCGCCGCCGCCTCGGCGAGGTCGGGGTGCGTGGTCCACGAGACGGGCCCGTCTGCAGGCGCGACGATCTCGCCGGTCGTGAGCGCCTGCCCGAGGATGAACGGGACGGTGGTGGCGTAGAACCCGTTCCGCAGCGAGGTGAACGGCGTTCCGGTCTCCGCGAGGTACCCCTCGGCGGCAGCGTGGTCGCGCATCGGCGCGAAGAGCGAATCGGCGCCGGCACCCTGGTGGCTGGTGTAGAGGATGCGCTCCGCACCGGCGGCGTGCGCGGCGTCGATCGCGGCCGCGTGCGCGTCGACCGCATTCCCGCCGGACTCGTTCGCCGAGACGATGAGTACCTGCGTGGCGCCCTCGAACGCGTCGGCCAGGGAGTCCGGCTCGCTGAAATCGCCGCGCCGCACCCGGACGCCGCGCTCGGCGAGGTCGGCGGCGCGTCCGGGGTCGCGGACACTAACGCCCACCTCCTCCGCGGGGACGCGCTCGAGCAGCGACGCGACGATCAGGGAACCAAGCTGGCCGGTGGCGCCGGTGATAACGATCATTGTCCGCCTCCTGTTATCGATGGAATCAAACGAACGTTACCATCGGTACCAGATTGATAACAATGCTGTGTTATCGTTGATACGTGCCGGATACAAGGACGGGCGCCGACAGGCGCGAGACGCGGGAGAACCTCGTGGAGGTCGCGGCGCGACTCCTGCGCGAGCAGGGCGCGGCGGCCGTCACCACCCGTGCCGTCGCCCTGGCGGCCGGCGTTCAGGCGCCGACCATCTACCGGCTGTTCGGGGACAAGGACGGGCTGCTCGACGCCGTTGCCGAGCACGTACTTGCCGTCTACGTCGCCGACAAAGCGCTCGCGGCGGACAGCGGCGACCCGATCGCGGACCTGCGAGCGGCATGGCACACGCATGTCGGCTTCGGTCTCGCCAACGCCGCGCTGTTCTCCCTTATCGCGGACCCTGGCCGGGGCAGTCGCTCGCCGGCCGCGGCCGCGGGCATGGAGGTACTGCGGAATCGAGTGCGCCGCCTCGCGGCGACCGGCCGGCTCCGGGTGACGGAGCGCCGTGCCGTGGACCTCTTCCACGCCGCCGGCACCGGCGCCGTGTTCACCCTGCTCTCCATGGCGCCGCAGGACCGGGACCCCGGCCTGGCGGACGCCATGTACGACGTGGTGATGCAGGCGATCCTGACCGACGCCCCCGCGCTCCCCGAGGAGAGCACGACCGCAGCCGCCGTCACGTTCCGCACCCTCGTGCCCGACCTCGCGACCCTCAGCGACGCCGAACGCGCGCTCCTATCCGAGTGGCTGGACCGAGTCAGCGGCAACTGACAGTCCAGGCGGCCCGGAAACACGATGTCGCCTGGCCACAATCACTTGAAAAATCAAGCTGGGCACCGGACGCCGCCCAGCCCCTCCGCCCCCGCCCAGCCCCCTCCCCGCCTCAGGCCTCCCTCCGGCCTCCCCCCAGTCCCCCACCTCCCCGCCCAGCCCCCTCAGGCCCCGCCCCCGTCCCCCCTGCGCCTAGTCCCCGCCGTCTGCAACGGCACCGATGTTCCATCGGTGCCGCTACGACGACACCGATGTTCCATCGGTGCGGTCCCGAGGCGATGGGCGCCCGCTCCGGATGGTGACGGTGGTACGCCTGCTTACTCCCGGGGACGTCAGGGAGATCGCCGGGCGGCTGGGGGTGCGGCCGTCCAAGCGGCTGGGCCAGAACTGTCCGGTGGAACAGGGCACGGTGCGCCAGATCGCCGCGCTGGCGGCGCTGGGTCCCGGCGACGTCGTCCTCGAGGTGGGCCCGGGCCTCGGCTCGCCCGGCTCGCCCGGCT
>PLDT01000240.1:0-15532 GCA_003136255.1 Actinomycetota bacterium | reverse complement strand
ACGGCCCGCCGACGGCCTGCCGCCAGCCGCCGTCCGACGGGCCGCTGGTGACGCGCATGGCCGCCGTCGCGACCCCCGCAACGGCGAGCGCGTCGCCGAGACCCCCGTACACGCCGAGCGGCTCGCCGAGGACCAGCATGGCCAGCAGCGCGGTGACTCCCCCGTAGGTCGCTGCGGTTCCGCTGACGATTCCGACCGGGCCGTATTCCAGGGCCCGGTAGTAGGTCAGCCAGCCGACCAAGCTCAGGAACCCGGCCCCGGCCAGGCCCAGTACCGCGGCGCCGGGCAGCGCCAGCAGGTGCGGGTGGATGGCGGCCAGGACCACGGCCAGCACGATGGTACCGGTAACCTGGCTGGCCAGTAGGGCGACGAGGGTGCCCATCCGCCGGGCGGCATGCGTCGCCGCGACGGAGGAGATACCCCATCCGATCGCGGCGATCAGCCCGTATTCCATACCCGGAGGCCCCTCATCTGGCGAGCAGCACGTAATCCACTAAATGTGGTCGTTTCACTACCGATAGTGACTCATCCGGGCAGGCAGGTCAAGACTTTGCTAACTATCTGAATCTGACCTGTTACTACGAGTAAGTGACGGGCTGCCGACGTATGATCGCGAGGGTTTAATACTCGCTGGAGTACGCGGGCCCTTCGCGATCATGGAATGGGTCAGCTGCGAGGCCTGCGCCAGGCGCGCTCGCCGAGCAGGGCCAGGGCGGCGGGGGGAGCGTGGGATTAAGGCAGGGCGGCGAGCAGGACGGGGACGCCGGCCACGGTGATCGCGGCGGCGGTCTGCAGCACGACCCGCACCGCGGGCACCGAATTAAGCTGAGCCTTGGGGAAATCGGCGGCGGGCTCGGCCGCGACGGCCACGATGGCCAGGGTCAGCGCGAACCAGGCGAGGATGGCGCGGCGCCAGTTACGCGCCCGCCAGATGGCCACCCGCTCCCGGAACGGAGCCTGCGGCGGGTGCTGCCGCCAGACTGAGACCCCCATGGTTGCCTCACCGTACGATGCGGGCGCGCGCCAGGCCGTGGCGCTGGCACCCGGTGCCGACGGGGCTATTCCCCCTTATTCAGCGGAGCTCAGGCTCCGCTCGCCTGATACAGGTGAAGGTTGCTTCGGCGGGCTCTGGGGTTCGGGTGGGCGCGCGTTCAGGGTTTAGCGGGCTGGCCTTCAGGCTTCTCCGCTTGGCGGCGTTCGGCTTGCCGTCCGATCTCTCGCGATATATCGTGGAGGCACCTGGGATTCCCCGGTTCTTGCTACGGAGGGCACGATGGCTACGGGATACAACGTGCGCATCGGGGACGCCGATCGCGAGGCGATCACAGCTCAGCTGCGTGAGCACTACGCGGACGGCCGGCTGACGCTGGACGAGCTGAACGAGCGCCTGGACCAAGCGTTCGCGGCCAAGACCAAGGCCGACCTCGACGTCGTGATGCGTGACCTGCCGCACGTCTCGCGGCCGCTCACCGACGCGCCGGCCGCGGCCTTCGGCAACACTGCGTGGCAGGGGCCGGCCTGGCCGGGACCGACCGGGCGGTCCAGCTGGGACTACGGCACCGGGAGCGGCCGCCGGTGCGGGCGCGCGGCCTTCGCGCCGTTGCTGGTACTGATGTGGGTGGCGCTGGTGTTCGGCGCGGTAACGCTGTTCGGCATCGGCGGCGACCGGCCGCTGATCATCGTCGTGCTCATCGCGGCGGTCGCGTTCCTCAAGCGGCTGTTCGGGTTCGGCGGGCGACGCCGGGGTCCGGGCGGTCCGCGAGGCCCACGGGGTCCGCGGGGCCCGCGACGGGGATCGAGGGGTCCGCGCTTCTGACCAGCCCCGGCTGACCGGCTCCGGCCGCCGAGCTGGCGGGTCGCCGGCGATTCTCTGCTCAGCCGGGTTCCGCGCCGGGCTCCGCCGACTTATGGTGGAACACAGGTAGTCGGCTTGGCGAACCCGGAAACCAGATGACGAGGCGATACGACGTCCGAACCGGAATGCTAGAACACGATCCCGACGCGGGGCAGCCGCGTGAGCACCTCGTACCGGGCTGGCGCGTGCCTGGAGCCAGCCGCTACGACTACGACCTCCGGATCGGCGACGCCGAGCGCGACGCCACGATGACCCAGCTGCGGGAACACTTCGTGGCGGGCCGGCTCACCTTCGACGAGCTGACCGAGCGCATCGATCTGGCCCTGGCCGCGAAGACCCAAGGTCAGATCGACGGCCTCATGGCCGACCTACCGCACCCGCCCCGGGCCCCGCGCGGCGGGGCGCCCCAGTTGGTCCCCGATCAAGACGCAGGCCGGTTCCTGGTGTTCGCGCTCCTGCTGTTCGCGCTGGCCACCTGGATCCTGATCATGGCCTGGATGTCCCGGCACGCCTACTACGAGGGGCCGTACCCGTTCCCCGGCCCCGGGCGAGGCTAGCTGGTCACTGCACGCGCAGCAGGCCGGTGACTCCGCGGTGACGCGACCGGCTGGTCTCGGCGACCAGGGCCGCCGCCGTGAGCAGCAGGATCGCCGCGCACGGCACGCCCAGCGCGGCCAGGTCGGGGCGGTAGATGACCGACGCGCCCGGCCCGGTGAACACCGACAGGTCAAGCGCCGGGCCGATCAGGGCCGGCAGGGCCAGGGCGCATCCGGCCGCAGCGGCGAAGGCCGCGAGCAGCGCGGGCAGGGCCGTCAGCAGCACGAGCCTGGCGCTGCGCGCGTAGCCCAGGACGCTGAGCCTGGCCAGGGTCAGCTCCCGGTCCCGGGCCCCCAGGGCTAGGCCGAAGGCCAGGTTGAGCAGGGCCAGCCCGGCGGCTGCCACCTCGGTAAGCGTCATCAGCAGGGCCGCGGCGTGCTGGAGCGGCGCGCTGCCGAGGCCGTTCAGGACATCGGCGCGGTACTCGAGAGTGGCCGCGGGCAGCGCCTCGCCGATCAGCCGGGAGAGCTTGGTCCGGTCCAGGTCAGGACCGGTGACCAGGATCAGGTTGGGCACTGGCCGGCCGAGGACGCCGGGCAGGGTCCGCAGCGGCATGAGCACGAACATGCCGCCGGACGGCTGGGCCGGGGTCCTGGCCACCAGGCCGGCGACCCGGATCCGGATCGGTCCCATCGGCTCCTGCGACGTCAGCTGGATGATCCCCGGGCCCAGCGCCGCGGCGGCCGACGGCGAGGCGAGCACGGGGATGACGGTGGCCGCGGTGACCGGCGTGCTATCCGCCGAACCGAAGGCGCTGACCGGGATCCGGGGAAACGGGGTATCCGCGGTCATCGCGACGTACCCGGCCGGGTCGATCGCGGCCACGGTGAGCTCGCGTCCGAGCGGCATCTGCCAGGTGGTAGTCGAGACCGCGGTCGCGTGCCGGACGCCGGGGACCGCCATGATCGACTTCACCAGGCCGGGCGTGGCCGGGGTCGCGGCACCGTTGGTGGCGATGACGGCGTCGGCGCCGATAGCCTGCCAGGAGTAGGAGATCTGGCCACCGACGATCGCGTCGTTGACCATCCCCGCGAAGGCGGCCAGGGTCAGCGCGAGGACCAGGGTGAAGGCGGGGAGAGCGGTGGCCGCCCGGCGCTCGACGGCGCCGGCCAGGCCGACGTAGCCGGCCACACCGCCCCGGCGGCGGCAGACAGGCAGCAGCGCCCGGATGGCCAGCGGATACAGTCGCATGGCGATCAGTGCGGCGGGGACGGCGACCAGAACGGGGGCGGCGGTGAGATACCAGTTGGTGACTCCGACCGTCGAGAGTCCCTGTTCGTGCAGCACGACCAGGCCCGCGACCGCGGCGGCGCAGATGGTCAGGCCCGCCACCAGGCGGCGCTGCCCGGCCACCGAGGCCCGGGCAGTCCTGGTCTCGGCGGTCAGGATGAGCGCGGGGTTGACCGCGGGCGAGGGGTCCCGGTGCCGCCAGAGCGCGATCAGCGGCGGGCCGGCCAGCGCGACCGCGAGCACCGCGGCGGCCGGCTTCCAGCTCGTGACGATACTCGTGCCAGGGATGATCACGAGGTCCAGTGCGGCTCCGGCCGCGGCGGCCGGGATCACGGCGGGCGCGATGCCGCGCAGGACCAGCATCGCGATCTGGCGGCTGGAGGCGCCGCGGTCGCGGAGCGTGACCAGCGCGTCGTCCCGGCGGGCCACCACGATCCGGGCCGCCAGCAAGATGACCACCACCACGATCACGGTCAAGCTCACGAACAGCAGGAGCAGCACGGCCAGCACCGCGGTCTGGGCGGCGATGAAGGCGGTTAGCGTCCCGGTCATCGGCTCGCTGACGGTAAGGTCGGGCGCGGCCGCCGCGATCTGCGAGTAGAGCGAATCGCCGGCGGAGGCGAGATCGTTCACGAACGCCTGGGCCTGGTCCGCGGTCACCCCAGCGACGACGACCGGGAATTCCCATTGCAGTTGCATGCGGTCGCAGGAACCGCCGAGGGCCGGACAGAAGGCGCTCTGTACGGCGGCCAGCTGGCCCGGGTCGGCCAGGACCGCGCCCTCCAGGCTGACCTGGCCGGTGGTCGGGTTCCTGGTCAGGTCGGGGGCGGTGGCCAGCGGATCCGCGGTCCAGAACGTGCCGGCCGGATCACGCTCGCGGACCACTGCCGTGACCTGGATCGGGACCGGGCCGTTGGGACTCTTGAGCTGCAGGCGGGAACCGATGTGCAGCCCGTAGCGTGCCGCGGTCTGTTCGGTGACCGTCACCCCGATGGCACCGCGTGGGGCGGCCGTGACCTGCCCGGCGACCGTCTGGGCGTTGCTCGTCAGCTGGTCACGGTAGATAACCTCGAGCTCAGGGAGGTACCCGGCCGGCAGGCGGGCCGTCCCGGAGGCGACGTTATGCAGCGTGGTGGTCAGCCCGCCCCAGCTGCCCACGCCGATCGGCACCGAGTCTGACAGGCCGCCCGCAATCTGGAGGGTCGCGGCCGACAGGTTGTCGTCGGTGAGGACGGGCTGGCCGGTATAGGCCTCGGTAAACGTGTTCCAGCTCCCGGTCACCTGGATGGCCGTACCTAGCGGCCCGAGCCGGCTCAGCGCTTGCTGCAGGGCCTCGGTTCGCAGGTGCAGGCTCACCGCGGGCCCGGCCAGGGCGGCGAACACGCAGCCGCACGCCAGCAGAGCGAGCGCGAGCGTGGTGCCGGCCGCGGCGCCCACGACCCGAGCTCGCCCCCGGTGCCCTCTTCCTCTCCCGATAATCCGACTATCCAGCCGCTGCCGGACGGGCGGAAGCGTGGCCCGGCAATTGCTGCCTTACTGTGTCCTGCTGCGGCGCTGTGTCCTGCTGCGGTCAGGCGCTGGCCAGCGAACGGAGCGGGACGACCAGGTAGCGGTAGTCCGGGGCGGACTCATCGCCGGCCTGCGGACTGCCGGTGATCAGCGCCGGCTTCGTNNTCCGGACCTCTTGCGGTGCCCGAGGCTTCCGGGGCGGAGGGCGGGGCGCCGGCCGCGGCGGCCAGGGCGGCGGCGAGGCCGTCGACCAAGTACTGCGGGCTGAACGCGATCGCGGACTCCTCGCCGGAGAAATCGGCGGGCACCGTCTCCCGGGCCCGCGCCTGGCCTTTGGTCCCGGCCTCGATGGTGACCTTCCCCGGCTCGAACGACAGCCGGACGGAGCTACCCCGCTCGGCGACCAGCGCGACCCGCTTGACCGCCTCGGCCAGCGGGACGGCCGGCATGTCGCCGTAGCTGCCGAAGTCCGCCGGGAACTTCGAGCTGTACTTGATGTACTCCCCCGCGATCAGCCGCGTGGTCAGCCGGCGCCCGCCCGACTCGAATCCGATCATCGCGTCGGCCGCCCGTAGCGAGCCCCCTAGATCGGTGCCACCGTTCCGGCTGGTCCCGGTCCCGTCCGTGCCGCGCGTCATGATCCGGACGGGCACGCCCGGGACCATCATCCGGGCCGCGTCGGCCAGCGTCTTGGCCAGGACCAGGAGCGTGCTGCTGGTCTCGGGACGAGCGGGGTGCCAGCCCAGCTCCCGGATGGCCAGCCGGTACCGGTCGGTCGCCACCAGCGTGATCGTGTCGCCCTCGATCTCGACGTTCACCCCCGTGATGACGGGCAGCGTGTCGTCCCGGCTGGCCGCCGGAGCGACCTGGCCGATCGCCGTGGCGAACACGCCGCCGTCGACGGTGCCGGCCAGCCGGGGCAGCTCAGGCAACCGCGGGTACTCCCCGATGGGCAGTGTGACCAGGCTGAACGAGGCGGGCCCGCAGGTCAGGGTCACGTCGTCCTTATCGTCCACCTCGACCGGGTGCCCCGGCAGGCTACGGGTGATCTCGGCTAGCAGGCGCCCGGGCACCAGTGCCGTCCCCGGCTCGGTCACGTCCGCGTCGATGCTGATCCGGGCCGATACCTCGTAGTCGAAGCAGGACAGGACCAGCCCGTCGGCCGCCGCCTGAAGCAGCAGTCCGGACAGCACCGGGAGCACGGGCCGGGACGGCAGCGAGCGCGCTATCCAGGCGACCGCCTCAGCGAGCGCGTCGCGCTCCACCACGAACCGCATCCCTGCCGCCTCCATCCCGGTTAGCCATCGGCCTTCATACGCATATTCGCATGAGGCACTGACATTCCTGGGCGTTCGAGGGGCTCAGGCGACGGGAAGCTCCGATGGGCCCCGGCGAGCTAGGTGGCCAGGCCGGGGGGCGCGGCGTCCAGGGTGGCCTGGATAGCCTTGACCAAGGCCCGCGCCGAGTCCGCGGTGAGCTCCACCGCGACCCGCGCCGAAGGCCCTGCGCCCGGGTCGAGGAAGTCGATGTTGAGGGTGTGCTCGGCCGGTGCGTGCACCGGGTGGTCGAAGTACACGCTCGCGTCGGTCACCGTGAACCAGCCGGCCGGCCCCTTCCCGCTACCCGTGATCGAAACCTTCTCCGTCAGGTACGTGCACATCGCGGCTCCTCTCCCTCATGGACGATAACAGGTACGCGCCGGACGGCCGGCAGCCACCCGCCATCCGCCGTCCGGGAGCAGATGGAAGACTTTCTGGCATGACTTACGAAGCCGCCGATGACCGTTACAGCAAGATCCCCTACCGTCGCTGCGGACGCAGCGGTGTGCTGCTGCCCGAGATTTCACTCGGGTTGTGGCAGAACTTCGGGGACGGCAAGCCGATCGAGGACCAACGCGCGATCATCCGCCGGGCGTTCGACCTGGGCGTCACGCACTTCGACCTGGCCAACAACTACGGCCCGCCCTACGGCAGCGCGGAGACCAACTTCGGCCGGATCATGCGAGAGGACTTGCGTCCGTACCGCGACGAGCTGATCATCTCGACCAAGGCCGGCTACGACATGTGGCCCGGCCCGTACGGCGATCACGGCTCCCGCAAGTACCTGCTGGCCAGCCTGGACCAGTCGCTGCGCCGGATGGGCCTGGAGTACGTGGACATCTTCTACTCCCACCGGTTCGACCCGGACACGCCGCTCGAGGAGACGATGAGCGCGCTGGATACCGCGGTCCGGTCGGGCAAGGCCCTGTACGTCGGGATCTCCTCGTATTCGGCCGAACGGACCGAGGAGGCGCTGGCCGTGCTTCGTCAGATGGGCATCCGGCTGCTGATCCACCAGCCGTCGTACTCGATGCTGAACCGCTGGATCGAAGGCGGGCTGCTGGAGGTGCTCGGCCGCGAGGGCGTGGGCTGTATCGCGTTCTCGCCGCTGGCTCAGGGCGTGCTCACCGGTAAGTACCTGAACGGCGTGCCGACCGGCTCGCGGGCCAGCCTGAACGGCTCGCTGTCGTCGGACCAGATCGCGCCCCGGACGCTGGCGCACGTCCGCGCGCTGAACGAGATCGCCGGGTCCCGGGGCCAGACGCTGGCTCAGATGGCGGTGTCCTGGGTCCTGCGGGACCCGCGGGTGACCTCGGCCCTGATCGGCGCCAGCAGCGTGGCCCAGCTAGAGGAAAACCTGGCCGCGGCCGCTCATACCGACTTCACCGCCGAAGAACTAGCCGCCATCGACCGCGACGCGGTAGACGCGGGCATCAACATCTGGGCCGCCTCCAGCGCTCACTAGGGTCAGCCCCACCACTCCAGTCCCTCGCATCACAGGCGCGGGCTCGCCCTAACCACGTGGCTGTGGCAGCCTGATGGATCTTCCCGTCACGGTGCCACATCCACGCTGTGGGCCGGGGCTGCGGTGTGGCGGTGGCGCGCAGGGGCGCTGCGGCGCGGGGGCGCGCTGTGGCGCGGGGGCCGCGCTGCCCGCCCGGTGGCGGGCTAGGAGAGGTAGCGGTTGAACCAGGTGAAGATGCGGTTCCAGCCGTCGACCGCGGCCTCGGGGCGGTAGGCGGGGCGGTTCACCGAGAAGAACGCGTGCCCGGCGCCTTCGTAGGAATGGAACTCGTAGGTCTTGCCCTGGTCCTTCAGCTCCTGCTCGAGCTCGGCCACCTGCTCAGGCGACGGGTACTGATCGTCGGCGCCGAACAGACCGAGCAGCGGGCAGGACAGGTCCTTGATGAGGTGCTTGATGGGGCCGACCTTCAACGGCATGCCCTCGGGCGGGGTTCCGACTACGAACGCGCCGTAGCAGTCGACGGCGGCGTCGAGCGGCAGGCTGCAGGCGGCCAGGACGGACTGGCGCCCGCCGGAGCAGTAGCCGATCACGCCGACCTTGCCGTTGGCGGAGGTCAGCCCGCGCAGAGAGGCGGCCGCGGCGGCCACGTCGCCGATCAGCCGGGCGTCCGGCACGCCACCCTGGGCGCGGGCCGCCGCGGCGGCGTCGTCCGGGCTGGCTCCGGGAGCGTCGCGGTGGTAAAGGTTCGGCATGATCGTGTTGTAGCCGTTCACGGCGAACGTCCGCGCGATCTCCTTGGTGGCTGCGTCGTAGCCGGGCATGTGATGGATGACCACCACGCCGCCGTGCGGTCCCGGGCTCATCGGCCGGGCCAGGTAGGCCTCGATCTCGTCTCCGCCGTCGCCGCGGATGGTGACGGTCTCGGCCAGCGTGGCGTCGTACATCAGGCTCCCCTTCGTTGTCCTTAGCAGCGCTAAGATCCTACGGCCCGGTCAGATAGGCAGGCAGACCAGGGTCAGGAAGAAGTTGTCGATCTGGCGGATCGCGTCGATGAAGTGCTCGAAGTCGACCGGTTTGGTGACGAACGCGTTGGCGTGCAGCGAGTAGCTGCGGACGATGTCCTCCTCGGCGCTCGAGGTGGTCAGCATGATCACGGGAATGAGCAGCAGGTCGGGATCTTGCTTCAGCTCGGCGAGTACCTCCAGGCCGCTGCGCCGGGGCAGGTTGACGTCGAGCAGGATCAGCCCGGGACGTGGGACGTCGGCGTACGGGCCGGTCTTGTGCAGGAACTGCAGGGCCTGCTCCCCGTCGGAAACGACGTGCAGGCGGTTACGTATCTTGTAGTACTCGAAGGCTTCCTTGGTCATGAGGACGTCGCCCTCGTCGTCCTCCACCAACAGCACATCTATCACCTTGGAATCACCGCAATCGGTCATCGGTTTCCTCGTCCTGTCGGTGTTCGAGCTCCGCGGCCGGGTCGGGGGGCGGCAGCAGCGCCGGGGCGTTCTGATTGTCCGGGGTTCCGAGCGGATCCGCCAGCTCGGGGGTGATGGTTTCCTGCGGCATCGGCAGGGTGAAGTAGAACCGCGTGCCGCCGTTGAAGGTGGTGTCGAGCCAGATCCGGCCGCCAAAGTACTCGATGATCTTGCGGGTCATGGACAGGCCGATGCCGGTGCCCGCGTAGGCGCTCCGCTCGTTCAGCCGCTGGAAGATCACGAAGATACGCTCGGCGTATTCCGGCTCGATCCCGATCCCGTTGTCGCTGAACGAGAACAGCCAGAACGGCTCGTCACGGCGGACCGTGACCACGATCCGCGGCGGCTTTCCGCCGCTGAACTTCAGCGCGTTGCTGAGCAAGTTCTGGAACACCGCGATGAGCAGCGGCAACTCCGCCAGCACGAGCGGCAGGTGGCCGGTCTCGATGGTAGCGCCGGTTTCCTCGATCTGCTCGGCCAGGTTGGCCCGGGCCTGGGTGAGTGCCGTGTCGCTGGAGACCAGGGCCGGCTCGCGCTCGGACCGGCCGACCCTGCTGTAGGCGAGCAGGTCGTTGATCAGCGCCTGCATGCGCTTGGCCCCGTCCACNNGCGACGTAGGCGAACTGCTCGAGCTCGGAATTGGAGCGCTGAAGCTCGGTCGCGTGGGCCTGCAGGATCGCGTTGGCCTCCTGGGTGGCCGACAGTTCCTGCAGGATGCGCTCCCGCATGGTGTTCACGTCGGCGGCCAGGTGGGTCACCTCCCGGGGGCCGGGCACGGTGACCTCGTGCTCGAAGTCACCGTCGGCCACCCGGCGGACCTGGGCCGCCAGCCGGTGCAGCGGCCTGATCGCGGTAGCCCGCAGGCCCAGCGCAAGCAGCACGACGATGAGCGCCAGGCCGATCGCGACCGCGATGAACACGGCGTCGAGCACTGAGGATGACCGGCTCAGGGTGGCGAGGGCATGATTCCTGGCGCTTGAGATGTCGCTCTGGAGTTTGGCGACCTTCGTCCGGAGGGCATCGAAATAGCCCTTACCCGCGATAACGTTGCCGCCGACGGTCGGCTTGCCGGTGCGCTTGACCAGGGCAATGGCCGCCTCGGCGTAGTGGGCGCGCCAGTAGTGCGCCTGGGCGGTCACGCTGGCCAGGTCCCCCCGAGTCGCGGTCGGCAGCTGGCCCAGCGCCCCGCGAAGGCTGGCGATGGCGGCCTTCTCCTCGGTTACGCCGGTGTCGTACGGCGCCAAGAAGCTTAGCTGCCCGCTCAATGCATAGCCGCGCACGCCGGTCTCCTGGTTGAGCAAGGAGTTGTCGAGCTGCTCGACCTGGATGGCGGCCGGGTCCAGAACGTTGACCACCCGTCCCCGGGCGTGGCTCAGGTTGAGCACGGCGAACGCGCCGACCGTCACGGCGGCCACCGAAAACAGCAGCAGGGCCAGCACGGCCACGCCCACGATCCGGCTGAGCGGCCAGCGCCTGGCCGCGTCGGCCCGTTTCGTACCGCTCATCGGGCAGATGAAAAGCCGAGCGCGAGGATGGCCAGGTCGTCGTCCAGGTCTCCGCCGTTGAGCTCGCGGACATCCTCGATCACCCGGTCCAGCAGCACGTCGTCGGCGAGCGTGCCAGCCGCGCCCGTCTCGCCGTCACCGACCGGCGGCGGCGCGGTCCGCAGCTCCGCCCTGATCAGGTCCATCAAGCCTTCGCTGCCGAGCCGCTCGGAGCCCTTCCCGATCCGGCCTTCGATCAGCCCGTCGGTGTACAGCAGCACCGACCAGCTGCCGTCGAGCCCGAACTGGGTCCCCGGCCAGTGCCGGACCTGGCCCAGGCCCAGCGGCGGCGACGTCGGGGTCTGCAGCTCCAGCACGCCGCCGCGGGTGACCAGCAGCGGCGGCAGGTGGCCCGCCATGCGCACCCAGCCGGCGCTCCGGTCGGGGGTCACCGACATCATGCACATCGTGGCGAACATCGTGTCGTCCTGCCGCTCGTACTCAAGTAGCTGGTTGAGGGTGGCCAGGATCTCGTCGGCGGGCCGGCCGGCCAGCACCAGGGTGCGCCAGGCCACCCGCAGGCAGACGCCGAGGGCGGCCTCGGCCGGACCGCGCCCGCAGACGTCGCCGATGAGGGCGTGCACCCAGCCGTCGGCTGCCTCGACGACGTCGTAGAAATCCCCGCCCAGCAGGTGCTGCTGGCCGCCGGCCAGGCAGCGCGCCGACACGCTCAGCCGCGGGTCGGCCAGCAGCGGCGAGGGCAGCAGGCCGCGCTCCAGCCGCGCGTTCTCCTGGGCCAGCACCTGCGCGATCCGCAGCTCCCGCTGAGCCTCCTCGGCGCGACGCCGCTCGACCGCGTACCGGATCACCCGGTGCAGCATAGGCCCGTCGACCTCGCCCTTGACCAGGTAATCCTGGGCTCCGGCCCGGACGGCCTGCTCGCCTAGGTGCTCGTTCGCCTCTCCGGTCAGCACGACGATGGCCGCCTCCGGCTCGAGCCGTAGCAACCGCCTCAGTCCCTGCAGGCCCTGCGAGTCCGGCAAGCCGAGGTCCAGCAGCACGCACGCGACCCCGGAGACCATGGTGGCAGCCTGGCCGAGTGACCGCGCGCGCAGCACGACGACCGGAGCGCCCACTTCTCGCAGCAGTTCCTCCACGAGCAGGGCGTCACCGTCGTCATCCTCGACCAGCAGGACGGGCGCCTGGTCGCGGCCAGTTGCGGCGGCCGCAGGGTCAAGCTCAGTGTTACTTGTCATCGGAACCCTCAGTCGGGGGTAGCTGCCGTCACGCACGTCGGATACCCAATATTCGCGGACATACCATCATGCCCGCCTACCGTCTGCCCGTGAGACTCCTGGCTGCGCACCGGACGTTGCCGTGTGGTGGTTCGAAACAACATAAGACCCATTAAGCACACATATTGCGAACTAGGTGCGCATTTATCCGACGATGCGAACGTGTTGCAATCCTTTGAGACACAACTTGGTGAACCCGGTAGCGCTCACAGTCGCACAGGACTATGAAGTTTTTGTCCAGTACCTACAGGTATCCGGCATAAGCAGACGGTGAGGGGAACGATCGCACGTGCACAAGTTGAGATCTAGGGTGCTCCTCGGCATCATCAGCGCGATAACGCTGTTCTTTGGCGTGGCCTGGAGCAGCGGCGTGCCCGCCCACGCCGCCACGACGGCCAAGGTGTCGGCCAACATCACCACCAGCGTCAACGCCGCCCCCCGGGGCGAACTGGACTGCAACGGCTTCAGCCCCGTTCAGAAGCCGGTGCGGGGCACGATGAACTGCACCGACATCCGCGGCACCAGCAAGGCGAACGCCAACACCTGGGACGGCCGGTTCTACGACAACGGTCACTACATCGGGCATGATGAACCCGACACGGACTTCATCTCCAGCACCCCCGGGTCCGGTAATAACGTGACCTGGAACCTCACCCTCGGCAAGAACCCCCAGGCGGCGCCCACCGACGTCGACCCCGGCCATGACGTCACGGACTGGTTCGAACTCAGTCCCGCGCCGTGGTTCTCGATGGCCCTGTGCGACCCCAACTCATTCCCGCAGACGGCCTGCACGCCTGAATCGGACTCCAACGCCCCGACCTGCGTCAGCCCGGATTGCACCACCAATCTCGGCGGGGGCTCGGCCTTCATGGAGATGCAGTTCTACCCGCCGGGCAACCCGCCCTTCGTCGACAGCCAGAGCTGCGACGACACGCACTGGTGCGCGGCTCTGACCATCGACAGCCTGGAGTGCACCGCCGCATTCGCGTCCTGCAACACAAACTGTGAAGAGCCGAGCAACTTCGGCTTCATCCAGCGGAACGGGGTGCCAACCGGGCCGCCGGGTCCGGCGAGCGCGGACACCAGCACATTCGTGAACAACGGCGAGACGCTGCTCATGAACCCGGGCGACAAGATCTCCTTCCACATGTCCGACGCGCCCGCACCGGGCGGTGGTGACGCCTTCGAAGTGGTGATGGACGACCTCACGACGCATCAGAGCGGCTTCATGCAGGCGTCGGCGGCCAACGGCTTCGAGACCACCTCGATGGCCAACTGCTCCGGCACGCCGTTCAACTTCCAGCCGGAGTTCAACACGGCCAAGTCCGGCAACATCAACTCGTGGGGCGCGGACCAGGTCGACATCAGCACCGAGTTCGAGACCGGCCACTGGGAGCCCTGCACCTCGCTCAGCGACCAGATCAGCCCCAACCCGATCGACCCGAGCGACACCAGCCCGATGTACAACAAGTGTTCGAGCCCCTACGAGAGCGCGCCCGGGATCCAGAGGACCTCGGCGGAGATCGGTAACGCGGTGTGCTACACCGAGGGCGCTACCCATCAAGGCTACGACGGGCCCGGCACGTCGAGCCCACCGGACGAGATGACGGGCTGCCAGGACGACCTGTTCCAGAACGGCGACCTGGACTTCCTCGGCCCGCCGTACTACCAGGGATCATGGCCCACCGGTCCCGCGCCGACGGCGCAGGACCCGTCGTCGTTCGTTGAAAGCTTCCCCACCTCGAACGGCGGGCAGTACCAGGAGTACCGCATCCAGACCGACGTCGCCCTGAGCGAGTGGGAGTGCGGCGGCGGAAACTACGCCAACGCCAGCGCCACCGCGGCCGGCTGCACGGTGCCGCCTGCGGGACCGGGCAACTTCTACCCGTACTGGTCTCAGGTCCTGGGGAACGGCGGCTGCTCACTTGAGTTCGGCAACGTGTCCTCCGGGTTCGGCGTGTCCAACCTCGGCAAGGATGCACAGTACGGGACGGACCAGTTCGCCACGTACGGTTACCCCCAGTTCATCGGACCGACGCACATCAACCCCTGCCTGTTCTCCTCGTTCTAGCAGGCGGGTCCGCTTAAGGACGGGTGCCCAGCCAGCGGCTGGGCACCCGTCCGTTTGTGCGCCCTCAGACGGCCTGCGGGAAGCTGAACAGGCGGTGCGGGTCGTAGGCCGCCTTGACTTGCGTGAGCCGGGTGTAGTTGGCGCCGTAGTAGGCCTGCCGCCAGTTGGTCAGGCTGGGGTCGATGTAGTTCTGNNACGAACGCGGTCGCGCCGGGCGCGACGCGGTTGATCGCGCCGCCGAGCGCGTCGAGCGCGATACCGCCCGACGCGCCGGGTGCGCCGGCCACCTTCTGGAAGTTCTCCACCCCGGCCAGCAGGGTGCCGATCCCGTGGCTGCTCAGCGGCTTGGTGAAGAAGTCGGACTTGGCGGACTCCGAGGCCCGGGAGAGCTGGCCCCCGGAGGTCTGGGTCGGCAGGTGGCACTCGTTCACGGTCAGGCTCGCGCAGCCCGCCTCGACCAGCATCGCGTGCAGCCAGGTGGTGCTCTCCAGGAACGGGGAGGACGGGTCGGACCCGACCGCGGCGTACAGCTTCTCCAGCTGAGCCGCTGCCCCGCTCACCGAGCCCAGGTAGGTCCCGCCCACCTGGATGGACGGGATCGAGCCGCCGGGCGCCGCGGCCAGGTGCAGGTTCGACCAGAGCTGGTCGGGGGCGTGCGGCGCCCAGGACTGCCAGCCCGAGATGACCTGGGCCGCCTGCGACCACGGCCAGGACAGGAAGAACAGGCAGATGTTCCCGGCCGGGTGGGTGGTGAAGGTGAACGAGGTGACCACGCCGAAGTTGCCGCCACCGCCACCGCGGCAGGCCCAGAACAGGTCGGAGTTGGTTTTCGCGTTGGCAGTGCGGATCTGGCCGTCAGCTGTGACGATCTGCAGGGATGTGACGTTGTCGCAGGTCAGTCCGTAGGCCCGGCCCACCACCCCGATACCGCCGCCCAGGGTCAGGCCGGAGATGCCCACCGTCGGGCAGGAGCCGCCGGGCACCGCGCGGCCGTGCGCCGAGAGCCCGTTGTAGAAGTCGATCAGCCGGGTGCCCGCGCCCACGGTCGCGGTGCCGCCGCTGACGTTCACCCCGGCCATCCGGGTCACGTCGATGATCAGGCCGCTGGTCGACGACCAGCCCGCATAGCTGTGGCCGCCGCACCGGGCGGCGACCGGGATCTGGTACTTGCGGACGAAGGCCAGGCTGGTCGCCACGTCGTGCGGGTTGCGGCAATAGGCGATCCCGGCCGG
>PLDT01000068.1:0-12599 GCA_003136255.1 Actinomycetota bacterium | reverse complement strand
TGAATACAGATCTGGCACTTATGTGCGTGTTTGACGCACGCGGGCTCGGGGTTACTATCGGACCGCCACGACCTTACAATCGCTGCACTATCGTTACGTATAACGACTGGGGCGGGCGAATGCATGTCGATACCGATTATCTNNCCCTGCCCCGGGAGGCCATTGGCTGCACGCGTATCCGTTCCTTCGCCTGCATACGCCTTCCGCGTACTACGGGGTTAACTCGCTCGCCCTCGGTGATGACAGGATCGACCAGGCCGGCGAGAACGCCGGATACTACGAACGGGCAACCGGCAGCGAAGTCCGCGAGTACTTCGCCGAGGCGGCCGCGCGGCTTGCGCAGACGGGGCGGGTCCGGTTGCTCACCGGCCATGAGCACCTGGGCGGCGGACGTGACGGCGAGCATGTCAGGGATTTGAGCACGGGGGAGCTTCACGATGTCGTGGTGCGCCGCAAAATCGTCGACGCTCGCTATCTGGAGACGTCGATCCCCGCCACTCACGCCCGCCCGTTCGAGGTGGCACCAGGCGCACGGGTCATACCCGTCAACGACCTGCCAGAGACAGCGGGATCGGCCCCCTCCTATGCCGTGCTGGGGGCCGGCAAGACGGCTGCGGACGCCTGCGTCTGGCTTCTGGACAACGACGTCGAGCCAGACCGGATCCGGTGGATCCGGCCCCGGGACGCGTGGTTTTATGACCGCCGCCACTTTCAGCCGCTGGAGCAGGTGGGCGCGATCATGGAGGGGCTATCCCTCGACGCCGAGGCTGGCGCCAGTGCGGCGGGCATCGAGGACCTCTTTCCAGCGGCTCGAGGCCGCCGGGCGGCTCGTGCGCATCGACCCCTCGCGGCCGGCCACGATGTACCGCGGCACGATGCTCAGTGCCCGCGAACTGGAGGCCGTGCGGCAGATCGAAGACGTCGTCAGGCTCGGCCGGGTCCGGCGGATCGAGGCCGGCCGGATCGTGCTTGAGCGCGGGGAAACCGAAACCGGCCCGGACGTCCTCCACGTGGACTGCACCGCCCTAGGCTTGAACAACGCCCCCGCCACGCCCATCTTCCAGCCCGGCCGGATCGTGCTCCAGCAGGTGCGATTCCTCTCACCCGCTTTCAACGCTGCGCTCGCCGGCTTCGTCGAGGCCAGCCGCGACGACGACGCGGACAAGAACCGGCTCTGCCCGCCCAGCCCCTACCCGAGCACCACCCAGGACTGGCCTCGCATAATGAGCCGCACGTGGCGCACAGAGGGGCGATGGCTGAGCGAGCCCGACGTCTCGGCGTGGGTGGCCGCCAGCCGGCTCAACCTTCTGCAGGCGCTTCCCGATCACGCCGCCGAGCCGTCCGTGCAGCCGGCGGTCAAACGCTTCCTCACCCACGTCAATGCGGCAACNNACTGCATGAGCAGGTCGCCGACATTATCCACGGCCATCCCTTGCGCGGAACTTGCGCATCTCCGGGTTGCGCGTCCAGGCTCGAACTTGACCTACGCCGGCCCCCATATTGCATACGGATTGCAAGGCGCAGAATAGCTGGATCTGGATGCCGATACCCCCATCTGCTCTTCAACTGATCCGCAGGTCGGCATGGTGGGTTGCCGCGACTTCGGGATGCGAGCGCAGCCAGCCCTTGAGCGCGTTGTCGCCGAAGCGGCTGTGCAGGACGTTACGGGCGGACTGGCTGACTCCGGGGGCCTGCTCGGCATATTGGTGCGGCAATGGCACTGTGCCGAGGGACGCGTCCAGCCGGGGGGCCCAGAAGAAGGCGATCGAGTCGCGTGTCCCTCCGGGTGCGCACGGCAGGACCCGGTGGGGGGTGGCCCTGAGATAGCCATGGGTGGCTACTTCGAGCATCTCGCCGATGTTCACGACCAGAGCGCCGTCGACCGGCGGCACGTCGATCCAGCGGCCGGCGCCGGCTGGACGGGCTTGCAGCCCGCCGGTGTCGTCCTGGAGCAGCAGGGTCAGGAAGTTCCAGTCGGTGTGCGGGCCGACACCTTGCAGGTCGGTGCCGTCGGCGGCCCCGACGTAGTGGATCACCTTGCCGAACCAGTGCGGCTGGCCGGCGAAGTACTGGTCGAAATGGTCTTGGGGTAGCGCCAGCGCCACGGCGATCGCCCGGGTGAGCTCAAGGCCGACGGTGCTCAGCAGCCCGGCCCACTGTGCTGCCAGCGGGCGCAGTTCAGGGACGGTGTCATCGGGCCACTGGTTCGGTCCTTCGAGCAGCCGGTACGGGGCGTCCCAGAGCTCGCGGGGCACCGGAGCCTGTTCGGGCGCGAAGTCGATCTGCTCGCGGGCGTCGGCCCGGCCGGCGGTGATCTCGTGCCCGAGCCGGGTGTAGCCCCGGAAGTGCGGGGACAGCCGGTTGTCCAGCCGCAGCCGCTGCTCCAGGGGCAGCGCGAAGAACCGGGCCGCGGCCGCGGTCAGCTCGCCGATCTGCCCGGGGGCCGCACCGTAGCCGGTGAGCTGCAGGAACCCGATCTCGTGCAGGGCAGTGCGCAGCCCGGCGAGGAACGCCTCGCCGAACGTCCCGTCCGCGCGGCGGGCGGTGTCCAGACGCAGCACCGGGATGGGCCCGGCCGCCCCGGAGGCGCGGTCCGGCGCGGTGTGCTGATGACCCGGGTCATCGACGTGGCCTGTCATAGCTCTCCTGCTCTCACGGTACTGCGCTCGGCCGCGGGGGACCGTGCACTCCCCGGTCACAGCATCGCGCTCCCGTGCACCCAGGAACGACCCGGCCCTGGGATCTCCTGCGCGGTCCAGGCCTCGAGCTGACCGAGCTCGTCACCGGGCGGGTTGACGGCGCCTGATCACCGTGCCAGGTATGCAGACCCCGCGCACAGCAAGAGCCGTCCGCTGCTCCGGCTGGTTCTTCAGATCCGGGCGTTCTGGTGCCCGTGGACATGTACAACCATGCAAGCAGCCGGGGGAATCGGAGTGGGCACGATCGGGTGTCGTAAATAAACCATAGGCGCAAAGGGCGGGTGCTTCCGGTTATGCGCCGCTGGTCAGCTGGGCTGACCTGCGAACCCCGATGCGAGTGAACATGCGGAAGCTAGTTTGACACTCCAGATCGGCGCAGATCAGCCGGCGCAGATCAGGCAGCGTCATGCGATGGTTAAGGTCCGCGTGAACGGCCGGGAGGGGACGAAATGCTATGGGATCCGATCGCTTTGTCGGCCTCGGCCGCGCGGATGGTGGTTGCTGCGGCCTCTACCGATCCGTCGGAAGCGGCGGAAGCCGCGAGACAGGAGGTGCCGGGGCTGCTGGGCCGCGGTGACCGGGAGCGGGAGCTGCTAGTGGGACTGCAGCTGGATCAGACACGCGACCAGCTCCAGGCTATGGCGGGGCTGGAGCGGGAGCAGGCCCGCGCCGCCCTGGAGGCCGTCTGGCGGGCTCAGCTGGCGGACCTGCTAGAGGAGCACGGGGAGGAGACGGCTCGCGGCTTGCAGGAGCTAGTGGACCAGCTCAAGCGAAAGCTGCATAGTGCCATGGTTGAGGCAGGCGGGAAAGCGCGCACGCGCAAGCTGTGGCGAGATGCCCTGCGCCCCCTGCCCGGAGTCGTCGACTGGTACAAGGTCAACGCATTTGCCGGCATTTTGCTAGCGGCGGGGTTCGTCGTCCTCAAGTGTTACGTCATCGCCAGGGGCGACCTCACCACGGCCTTGGGGATCCTGCAGTACGTCGGGCTGGCCACCGTCGTGACTGCTAGCCTGCTCTCCAGCCTGCCCATCTTGACCGCGGCGATGCTGGCATCTGCCGTCAGTCAGATGACCTCGTCCCTCGTTCCTGAGGTCAGCGCATCGCGTATCAAGAAGCCGGAGCGGCCGGCCTTCACCTGGCGCCTGGCCGCGGCGATGCTGGGCGCGTTCGTGCTGGCAGCCGTGTTCAGTCCGTGGACGTACCTGCCGGCTGCCGCCGTAATCGGCCTGGTTATCGGCGTGACGCGGGCGCTCGGCGTGCCCGACCTGAGGACCGTGGTCGGCTGGCTAGCCGCGTTGATCGCGCTGCCATTCGTGATAGTGAATCTGAGCGCGGTGTGGTTGCCGCACGAGATTGTGACCTTCAGGACCAGTACCCACCTACCCCGAGAGGTCGGTTACGTCCTGTCGGAGGACAACGGCTGGATCACGATACTGATCACCGGCCGTTTGCACGAGCACACAATCATCCGTGTCCTGGACGCTACGGTGAAGACGCAGACCGTTTGCGAGAGGGAACCGGGCTTTAGCATCTTCAATTCCCACACGCTATGGCGTGTGGCCACAAAGGCTAGCCCGAACTTGGGCCCCTCACCCAACACGACGTGCCCGTAGCAAGGACTGTGATTGCCGCTCCGCGAGACAGGTGGCGGCACCCTGCAGATATGAGCGCTCAGGATGCGGTCGGGGTACCGGCCCGGTACTACGGTCGGCCCGGCCAACGCGCTACCGGCCCGCAGGTCATCTCCTGGCCCACCAGGACCACGGCTTGTTCACCGGCCAGGAGCACGGCGTGCAGGCTACGCCGGGCCGCTGAAGCCCACCGTGGCGACGCAGACTGACCTATAGTCTTGTCGGCCTNNCCGGGCGCTGTGACGGCTTTCCGGGGGCCTGACTGGGCAAGCGCGGAGCCTGCCTGACGACCGGTCCCTGGGCCGGGCCGCTCGTCAGGCAGGCGTGGTGTGCGGTTGCGGGTGGATGCATCAGGCGGTGGCGGCGGTGGCGCCGCGGCGGCCGGCTAGCTTCCGGTCCAGGAGCAGGGCTGCGGCTGTGGCGGCCAGGGCGGCCCCCAGGGCGATCAAGGTGATCTGCCAGCCCGCCATGCCGCCGGTGGTGATCACGCGGACGGTGGCCGGGACGGGCGCCACAGGGTTGGTGCCCCCGTCCCCGACCGGTATCGGCTGCGCGAACGCGGCCGTGGCGGCGGCGGCCGATGCCAGCAGGCCGGAAATGGCCGCGGCCAGGACCGTGGCCAGCCGGCCGAGGCGTGCGCCAGCCTTGCGGGTCGCCATCCAGGGGCGGGGCCGCTGGTGAGAACGCTGTGTGATCATAATCGTGTTCCCGTCTGCTCGGATCTGGCCGGCTCTCGCGGCCTTCTTCGGACAGACTCCCGGACCAGGCCGTGCGCCGGGCAGAGGCCGGCTGACCCCTCTTGCGCCGTGGCGGTGGCGGGGGTCAGATGACCCACAGGCGCCCTGGCCTGGTTTCCCGGGGCGGGGCAGGCGGCAGGCTGGAGCTAGACCAGGCCTGCGGTCAGGGCCAGGCGGGTCAGGTCGGCGCGGCGGCGGCAGCCGGTCTTGTCCCGGATCCGGTCCAGGTGCGAGCCGACGGTGCGGACGCTGATGTACAGCTGCGCGGCGATCTGCGCGTTCGTGCGGCCCTGGGCGACCAGGGCAACCAGCTCGCGTTCCCGGGCGCTGAGCCGTTCCAGTCCCGAGCTCGTCGCGGCGGTCAACGGCGCCGGGGCGGGGGCGGTGAGCATCAGGGCGTACTCGGTCGCGGTGTCCAGGCTCATCGCCGCGCCGCGCTCTTCGGCTGTCCGGAACCGATCGGGTCCAAGCGTCTGCCGTGCCTTGTTCAGCGCTTCCTCCCGTCTGAGCACATCCCCGGGCGTATCATCACTGAGCCCTTGGTGCCGGGCGTGGACGGCATAGGCCGTCCATACCGCTACGCCGTCGGCCTCGCGCCCGGTCGCAGTGCACATCAGCGCGCAGAACCACAGGCCGTTGAACACGTCCCACCAGTTGCCGGTCCGGACGGCAGCCCGGAGCCCTTCCCGGAGGTGCACGGCGGCGTCCTGGCTTCGGCCGGCCTGAACGTCCAGGTCCGCCAGCACCATCAGCAGGGACGGCAGGTTGCTGACGTCGCCGGTGTCCCGGCACTGGGCCACCGCCGCCGCGCAGGCGCTTTCGGCGGCGGCCAGGTCTCTGGCACCGATCAGCGCGTAGATCAATACGATGCTTCCCTGCCGGGCAATCGAGTCAGGCATGCCGGTTATGACCTGCTGCTGCCGGATCAGCTGAATGGCGCCGTCATAGTCGCCGCTGTACCAGGCGCCGATGCCGAGGATCCTCATCGCTGTCCCCTCGCCGGCCGGGTAGCCGAGTTCCCGGGCCATGGCCAGCGAGCGGCGGCCCTCCTCGGTCCCCTCGGCGAGCCGGCCCAGGTTCAGCAAGGTCGACGACCGGCCGGCCAGGGCATCGGCCAGCACCCGGGACGGCCCCTGGTCTCCTGCGGCGTCGATGACCGCGGTGAAGTGGCCCAGCGCCCCAGCCAGTTCGGCCGCGGACAGCGCAGCCCGGCCAAGCCACATTTGGGCGGCGCACCACCTCTCGCTGCCCGCCTCGGCGCGCCCGGCTATCTCGCACAGCAGAGGGTACTGGCCGGCCAGTCGGCCGCGCAGCAACCACCATGGCGCCAGCGCGACTGCCAGCCGGAGCCCGATAGCCGGGTCGTGATCCAAGGCCCAGGCCAGAACCTGGCGCATCGTAGGGTCCTCGGCATCCACCCACCGGGCCGCGGCTGCCTCCCCGGCTCGGGTCTGCAACCCCTCCGCGGCCTCCTCCGCCGCCCACAGCGCGTACCCGGCCAGCGCGGCCGCCGTCGCGTCCTGCTCACCGGCCTCGGCCCGCAGCCGTGCCCCGTAGGCCCGCAACGTCTCCAGCATCACGTACCGCGGCCGCCCATCCACGCCGGCCCGCGGCGGGACTAGCAGCGAGCAGTCCACCAGGCGCAGCACCGCCAGCCCGGCGCCCGTCCCGGCCACCGCCTCGGCGCCCTCCAGGGTGAACGGCCGGGAAACACCGACACCGCCCGGAAGGCCCGCCGCTCCTGCTCATCCAGCAGCTGGTAGCTCCACTCCACGGTGGCGGCCAGGGACCGCTGCCGGGACGGCGCCAGCCGGTCCCCTCCCTCTAGCAGCGCGAACCGGTCACCCAGACGGTCCAGCAGCTGGCCCACCCCCAGCGCCTCCACCCGGGCCGCGGCCAGCTCGATCGCCAGCGGCATCCCATCCAGCCGCGCCACCAGCCGCGCCACCTGCGGCCCGGTCCGCCCGTCCAGCACGAAGTGCGCGTCGGCCTGCTGGGCCCGGTCGACAAACAGCACCACCGCTTCCGTCCTCGCCACGTCAGCCAGGTCACCGGGATCGGGCACCGCCAGCGGGCCCAGCCGGTACCGGGCCTCGCCCGCGACCTGCAGCGCCTCCCGGCTGGTGGCCAGGACCCGCAGGTCATCGCAGGCCGCCACCAGTTCCGCGCACAATCCCGCTGCCGTGCTGATCACGTGCTCGCAGTTATCCAGCACCAGCAGCAGCTGCTGGCGGGCCAGCACCCGGGCCAGCGTGACCGCCGCGGGCACCCCCGGCTGCTCCCGGACCCCCAACNNCCCGGCCCGGTCACCGTCACCAGCCGGTACCGCTCAAGCAGCACCGCAACCTCGCGCACCGGCCCGGCCCGGCCGATGAAGCTCGTCCGCACGGCCGGGAAGCCATGCACGGCGTTGACCGTGGTGATCGCCTCCCCCACGGCCGTACCATAACCGCCACGGCCGCCGCCGTACAGCCCGGCGGCGCCGGCAACAGCATCCGGTCGGAAGTCCCGCCCGCCGCCGGGATCACCCGTCGGCCGACCACCCACCGACGATCGCCAGGGGCGGCGTTGCGGCCGCTTGGCGTCCAGTCGGCGGACCTCGCCGACGCCTCATGCGGCGGGCGCGGCTGATGCAGCGGCACGCCTTCGAGGTTCAGCCAGGCTGGTCGTATCCGGGCCAAAGACCTGCTGAACCTCCGGCTGATCGCGGCCACGCCGGGCGGCTCTGCTACCCGGAGCCCGGCCAGTCGAGCTGCCCCGAGCCGGGCACCTGCCGAGCCTGGAACGGCCGCAAGAACTATCCGCGATGCGGTTTCCCGCTGCTCAGGGCGCAGGGCTCGCGGCTGCGGAGGTGATCACCGTCGGCCGGCGCTGCAATCCGGCTGCAAGACCGGTGCACGACGCTGTGAAGCACCTGCAGAAGGAGAAGCTACCATGACGCACCTAAGGCGCAGCCCCGTTCTCATCCTGGCTCTCATCCCGCTACTGGCCGCTTGCAGTAGCGCTGACACCTCTTCAGCCACCCCCGCGGCTTCCTCTGCCGCCCCGGCCGCGGCCGCAGCCGCGCTGGTGAGAGGGGAGTTTGTCGGAGATGCCGGTGACCTGGCGGGCATTGCCCTGTCGGCAAACGGACGGCAGGTGATTGGCTACTTGTGTGACGGGACCGGCCGGCACGTGAGCCTGGCGCAGTGGTTCACCGGACCGGTGACCGGCACCGGCATCGACATCACCAACGCCCACGGAGCACATCTGGTCGCGACCGTGACCGCCCAGGCCATCACCGGCACCGTCACGCTCACAGACGGCCGCTCCGCGCCGTTCACCGCGCGCCTGCTGCCCGATCCTGGCGGCACCTACGGGCTGTTCCGCAGCGAGCAGACTTTCCACGGCGTTCGCTACCTGGGCGGATGGATCCTGAATCCACCAAGTTTTGCCAGTGCCAGGGTGGGAGCAGGAGCCTGGGCAGGAGTCTCCTTGACTGCCGCGCTGCGTCCTGATCCCGTCGGTTTCCAGCCTTTGCGCGGCGGCATCGGCATCATCAACGAGCAGACCGGGGCGCTGATCGTCAGCCCTGTTCTGGACAATCTGGTTAGCGTGACCGTACCGGGCGTGGGTACGTTCCGGCTCACCCACTGCCTGCGGGCGCGGTGCTGAACAGACGGATCGTTTCGCCTAGGCCGCTCGCCGGGACCGGACTGAACCCGCGGTGCATGCGGGCACCATGATCGGCTCTCACGCCGGCGGCAGCCGGCCAGCCGTTGGTCGGGCGGGCCGGTCCTGCAATCTTCTTCCGTCTCCTCTGCAAGGACAGTGCAATCCGGATCGGCGATGCTTCCCTCAGGCGGCATTCCGGGGGCGGTCCAGCCGGAAGGAGGAAGACGTGATATCACGGGACTCCAGAACCGGCTTCGTGGCCCGGATAAGTAGTTGTCGGCTGGACAGCCGCACCGCAGTTCAGGGCACCGCAGGCGCAGTGCCGGGTGTGCCGCGCGGGCTACCGGGGGTGGCCAGCGGGATGGTGTTCGTGAACCAGATGACAGCGTTCTGCTGCGGAGAGGGGCTCCGGTGCGCGTGACGATCCTGCGGGCGGCACTGGTCCCCGCGACGCTGATCCTGTTCGTGCTGGTCAGCGGGTTCCTGGCTCAGGTTCCGTGGGCTACGGGCCTGTGGCCGTGGCCGGCGAAACCGCTGTCTTACATCTTCATCGCGTCCATCCTGGCGGCGATAGCGGTCCCCGTGCTCTGGATAGCGGTCAGCGGCGAGGCGGCCGCGATCCGCGCCGGCGCACTCGACCTGACCGTGATGTACGGCGGGATGTTCGTCTATGTCCTCACGTTGACCGGCCATCCGCATGAGCCTCGGCTCTGGGCCTATGCGCTGGCCTTCGGACTCGCCGCTGCCGGGTCGGCCGGAGCGTTCCTGTTCGCGCGGCCGATCCCGTGGGCCGACCCGCGCTCGATGCCCCCGCTGGTGCGCCTGTCATTCGGCGCCTTCGCGATGATCTTGACCGGAGCCGGGGCGGCCCTGGTTGCCCACGCCGGCATCTTTCCGTGGCAGCTAGGCCAGGAGACCTCGGTCATGTTCGGCTTGATCTTCCTGGGCGCGGCGGCCTACTTCAGCTACGGCGCCCTGGATCCGCACTGGGGTAACGCCGTCGGGCAACTGGCTGGATTCCTCGCCTACGACCTAGTGCTGCTCGCACCGTTTCTCGAGCATTTCAGCGCCGCCCGCGGCGGCTCGCTGGTCAGCCTGATCATTTACGTCGCGTTCCTTGTCTACAGCGGGGCGCTGGCCAGCTACTACTTGTTCGCGTCGAACGCCACTCGGATCCGCCACGCCTTTATTGGTCCGGAGCCGTTGCCGGCACCGGACGCAGCCGATGCTGACGTGCGGTGAAACTTGTCGCGGTCCGGGCCCCGCAAACCATCGGTCACATGCAGGCCAGCGCATAGGCATACGAGGGGGCAACGCCCTGGCCAGGCGACGGGATCCGGGCGAGTCGTTCGTCTATGAGTCAGGACACGGCCGGAGCAGGCCGCCGGGACAAGGGAGTCGCAGATGACGCAGTACCTGATCTCGTTCGGTGCCCACGCGATGGACCACGTCCCCGACGAGGACGCGCCCGCCGTGGCCAGGGCCGCGCGCGCGGCGGTCCAGGAGGCCATCAATGCCGGCGTGTACGTTTCCGCCGGCGGGCTGGAAGACCAGCCGGCGAGCATCGTGGCCACCGACGGGGCGGTCACCGACGGCCCGTACCCGGAGGCCATCGGCGGGTTCACGCTCGTCGACGTGCCCTCACGCGAGGAGGCGCTGCGGTGGGCTGCCAAGATCGCCGTCGCCTGCCGCTGCGCGCAAGAGGTCCGGGCGATCGGGGCCGACCCCGAACTCGACGCGACGCTCCGCCAGGCTGATAGCCGGCGGTGACGTCCCGGCTGCGCCTGGTCGAACGCGCCCCGCAGCACTAGAGCAGGACTTGCCCTGGCGGCGGCCTGACCACGCGGGCCTGCGCGCCGGCCTGAGCCGGGGACGCGGGGAAGCGCCTCTTGGATCGGACGTGAAATATGCCGCGCTAAGCCGCGCCAGTCCGGTCGGGCTTGCGGTCGAAGAGGCCGGCGCTGTGGGGCCGGCTGAATTGATTTGCCGCCGGGTGGGCGCTGCCGGGAGCATGGGGCTATGGCGGAGCGATTCGATGTCAGCCGGGACGGCATCACCCTGGCGGGGGAACGGTGGCCAGGTGGCGGCCCGACGGTGCTGCTGCTGCATGAGGGCGTCGCGGACCGGCGGGGATGGGCGGAGGTAGCCGGGCTGCTGGCACCTGAGCTGACCGTGGTGGCCTGCGACCGCCGTGGTTACGGGCAGACGCCGCCGAGTACCGGCCCGTTCTCGCACCTGGATGACCTGCTGGCCGTCGTGGATCACATCGGCGCAGGCCCGGTGTGGCTGGCCGGCGCCTCAGCGGGGGGCGGGCTGGCACTCGACGCCGCCCTGGTTGCCCCCGGCCGGGTCGCGGGCCTGGTGCTGATGGGCACCGCGGTGAGCGGCGCCCCCGAACCCGAACTCGACGCCGCTACCAGGCGGTTCGAGCCGCTGCTGGACAAGGCCTACGCGGCCCGGGACGCCGGCGAGATCAACCGGCTGGAGACCTGGCTGTGGCTGGACGGCCCCGGCCAGCCAGAAGGGCGAGTGGGCGGCGCCGCGCGGGAGCTGGCGCTCGACATGAACGCGATCATCATCGGCAACGACGTGCCGGAAACCGCCGGAGCCACCGACGTGGACGCCTGGCACCGCCTCGCCGAGATCAAGGTCCCGGTCACCGTCGCGTGCGGCGATCTCGACGTGCCGTTCCTGGTCGACCGCTGCCGCCAGCTCGCGGACCGGCTCCCCGCCGCCCGGCACCACGTGCTGCCCGGCATGGCACACCAGCCCTACCTGGAATCAGCCAGCACAGTAGCGCAGCTGATCCGCTCGGCGGTGACGGGCGGCCTTTGAGGACGGGTCAGCCGGCGACCTGGCCGGTGTTTCGGTCAATGACGCGGACGCCGGGCGCGAAATGCGCCACGGCGGCGGCCATGCGCTGCGTATCCAGGTGCCACAGGTTCACCGCGCGGCTGGCCAGCAGCGTGTCACCGCTGACACCAGGCGTGAGTGCGCGGGCTGTCGCCTTGGCGGCCCGCTGGCCGCGGCGCCCGGCCAGCGGGCGGGTGCCTTTACGGCGGGCCACGCCGACGTAGCGCACGGAACGGCCGTAGGGCATCGGCTGGCGCCAGAGCACGATTTCCCTGATGTCGGCCCACGGGATCAGGACGGTGGTCGCGCCGTACCGCCCGGGCGAGCCGCCCAGGGTGACGCCGCTGGCATCCACCCGCAGGGCAACCCGGCGGGTCGCGATGCTCGCGATGAACACCAGCGCGCCACCGCCGAAGAACACGAGCGTGACCACCCGCAGCGCCAGCGACATCGGCACCGTGAGCGCGAGCAGCACGAACACGGCAGCTCCCACGATCAGGCTGCCGCTGCGGCGATTCCACCCGTAGCGGGCCACATACACACCAGGCTCACCAGTCACGCGCTTATCATGTCCCAGCCCAACGGCACATGACCAGGCTTTCCGCCACGTATGCACATATCAACCAGACCTGTAAAGCAGTTGCCGCAATAACGATTGAGCCGGCGTCCGTCCGGATCGGCGGCAGTGTGCGCGCTGATCCAGACGAGGGCTGATTACGCAACGCGAGGCGGACCGTCCCACGTCGGTGAGCCGATCGAATATTGCGTGGAGTTCACCATCAGATTCCTGTGGTGAAGACGCGCAGATTATCTGTTCGGTGCCGCGCCGATGGCCTATGTGCCTTCGTCGCAAGGCTCGCATCTCAGGCTCCGGCGTAGTGATCAGATGACGGAACGCCGGAGCTTCGCGGCGGTCGCTTATTGGCAGTAGCACCGGTGGCATGGGGAGTGTCGGCCTGGAGCCTGACGAGGGCGGATCCGGTGTCGGCCCAGATGGTCGGACCGTCCGCCGCCGCGCTGATCAA
>PLDT01000157.1:24790-27583 GCA_003136255.1 Actinomycetota bacterium | reverse complement strand
TGCTGATGGCCACCGGCCACGCCTACGACTCCGAAGGCGGCCGGGCCATCGCCGCCGCCATCACCTCGCTGATGACCGGCACCGCCTACAAGACCTCGGCCGAACTGGCCGGCGCCGTGGGCCCGTACGACGGCTACGCCCGCAACGCCAAGCCGCACCAGCGCGTCATCCGCAAGCACGCCGACGCCAGCGACCGCATCCGCACGATCGGCGCCATGGACCGTGAGATCCAGGACCTGGCCGCCCAGACCTGGCAGCAGTGCATCAAGGTCGGCGAGACAAATGGGTACAGAAACGCCCAAAGTAGCCTACTCGCGCCTACAGGCACCATAGGCCTCATGATGGATTGTGACACCACTGGTATCGAGCCCGACCTGGCCCTGGTCAAGTTCAAGAAGCTGGTCGGCGGCGGCTCCATGCAGATCGTCAACCAGACCGTGCCGCGGGCGCTGAAGAACCTCGGCTACCCGCACGAGCAGGTCGAGGCGATCACTGAGTTCATCGCCGAGCACGGCCACGTGGTGAACGCCCCCGGCCTGCGGCCCGAGCACTACGACGTGTTCGACTGCGCGATGGGCGAGCGCTCGATCAGCCCGATGGGCCACGTCCGGATGATGGCCGCCGTCCAGTCCCACCTGTCCGGCGCCATTAGCAAGACGGTCAACATGCCGGAGTCGGCCACCGTCGAGGACATCGAGAAGATCTACTTCGAGGGCTGGAAGCTGGGCCTGAAGGCGCTGGCCATCTACCGCGACAACTGCAAGGTGGGCCAGCCGCTGTCGGCCTCCAAGAACAAGCCGGCCGAGGCCGAGACGCCGGCCGTCGCAGCACAAGCAGCGCCGCACGACCACCGCCCGGTCCGCAGGCGTCTGCCCCGGCAGCGGCCCGCGACCGTGACCAGGTTCTCCGTGGCCGGCGCCGAGGGTTACATGACCGCCTCCAGCTACCCGGACGACGGCATCGGCGAGGTGTTCCTCAAGCTCGGCAAGCAGGGTTCCACGCTGGCCGGCGTGATGGACGCCTTCTCCATGGCCATCTCGGTGGGCCTGCAGTACGGCATCCCGCTGGACTCGTACGTGGCCAAGTTCACCAACATGCGGTTCGAGCCGGCCGGCCTGACCGACGACCCGGACATCAGGCTCGCTAGCTCCGTGATGGACTACATCTTCCGCCGCCTGGCCCTGGACCACCTGTCCTACGAGGACCGGGCCGCGCTCGGCATCCTGTCCGCCGCGGAGCGCGCCGCCGAGGTGGCTGGGCACGACCCGGCCGGGCTGAGCGACGATCTGGATCCGGAGGAACTGGCCCAGTCCGCCGCCGTAGAGCAGCCAGTTTCTTCCGAACGGCCCGTGGTCCCGCCCCCGGCCCCCGCTCCCGCCTCCCCGGCGGGGCCGAGCCAATCGGTGCCCGCGGCCCCGCACAGTTCCACCGAGCTGATCGAAGCCCAGCAGGGCCGCACCGCCGACGCCCCGCTGTGCCTGACCTGCGGCACCAAGATGCGCCCGGCCGGCAGCTGCTACGTCTGCGAAGGCTGCGGCTCCACCAGCGGCTGCAGCTGATTCAGGTGCTGCTCTAACGGAGATTTCCCTGCTCAGGGGGGGTACAGCCGAGAGGCTGTGCTCCTCCTGAACGTTATTGGGGCCCTTTGGTTGCATTGAATGCAACCCGCTTGTCTGCGGACCGCTCATCGCGCCTGTTGCAGCTACCCGGCGGCAAAGTGGCCAAGATACCGTCGGCAGATCGGCCATGATAAGAGCCGAGCGGTGACCTTCATTCGGCCGGTTTACCACCAGTGGTAGCATATGACTATGAGCGCGGAACCGGTCCAGCCGGAAGATCAAGCTGAACCTCTCCATGAGATAGTTCAGCGGGTCCGCGAACTCGGTCCGAATACCGCATGGGCGCAGTGGGCCGGAACTTTCGCTGCCCTTGAGCCGATCCTCCATGATCAGCGCGCATTCGCTAATGCCATGGCTTCACCAGAATTCCAGGAGGCCACCCGGCGGGCTCTGGAGTCCTTTGCTAATGCCGATCCGTCGGCGCCGAGGGCCGTCGGCCCGGCCCGCAAGGTGAGCGTGTCGATGCCGGAGGACCTCTCGGCCGCTGTCCAGGAGCGTGTTGGCCGGGGGAAGTTTAGCCAGTATGTGACCGAGGCAGTTACCCGCCAGCTCGAATTGGACCTGCTCGATGACCTGTCGGAACTGCTAAACGCCGAGCACGGGCCTGTCCCTGAGGAGTACCTGGCAGAGGCGCGCGCCGCGTGGCCAGACCACGAATAGCCGCGGGCGGGACTCTCGTCCTCGACAGCGAAGGGCTCTCCAAGCTGGCGGCCGGTGACGACCGCGCCCGTGCCTATCTCGGTAGTGCTCGCGCCCGGCACGCCAAGGTCGCCGCAAGCGCGATCACCCTGACCGAGACACTCCGAGGCGGTGCGCGTGACACGGCCGTGCACAGTGTGCTGTCCAGAATTACCGTCGTGCCGGTGACCGCCCAGATCGCACGCCGGGCCGGCGAACTGCTCGGGGCGACCGGGCTCTTCTCTGGCCACAGGTGTGCCATCGATGCTGTTGTGGCTGCTACAGCCCTCGGGCTGGAGCGTCCAGTCGTGTTGCTCACCAGCGATCCGGACGACATGAACAGGCTTGTCGAGGAGCCGGACCGGCCGAAAGCTGAGCGGATCGTCGTCGTCCGCGTGTGATACGGTCCTCTGTCCAGGTCGAACTGCTCCCGAGCACTTCCGGCCCAAGGACCGCTCAGGTTTCCGATGTCCACGATGCGCCAATTCGCTGAATT
>PLDT01000157.1:16086-24764 GCA_003136255.1 Actinomycetota bacterium | reverse complement strand
CAGCGGCTGGAAACCTGGCGGGATGTCACCCGGCCTGGCATCTTCCAGATGGTGTCGTGGTGGGACGACGCCGAGAGTTTCCGCCGTTATATGCGGTCGGAGGAGCACCGGATTTCCCACGCACGGATTCCTACTGCGCCGGAAAGGCCGCGCGGCACGGGAGTCCGCCGTTATGTACTGCTTTCAGATAGCTGACTGGGCTCAGAGGAACACGTTACCTCCGCGCCGGGCTGCGCTGGGGCACGAATGGGAGCCGCGAATGGGCCAGGACACGGAAACGCCGGCGGAGCCGCACTACCAAGTGCCGCGCGCTGTGTACGAGGCGACACGTTCCCTGCTCCGGGTACGCACCGGTGGCGACGCCCGGCGCATCGCCGAGCACCTGGTCCGCGAACTCGGCGGTCGGCTGGTCGCGGCCGAAACGGACGACCCTGATGCGCTCCCGGTCGACGTCTCGTTCGGCGACGGTGAGCCGCTGCTACCCGCTGCCCCGCGCGGCAGCGCAGCACGTGCACTCCTCGAACGGCACATGGCGCCCTTCCACCTCGACGCCCGGCATGTACTGCAGCTCAGCGGGCGGAACGAGCGGCTAGCCGAGTCCGCGTCAACCGACTTGCTGACCGACCTTCCCAACCGCCGCATGCTGAATCGTGCCCTCGGCAGACTTTCGGCCGACGACACCGTGATCATGCTGGACCTCGATCACTTCAAGCAGGTCAACGACAACTTCGGGCACGCGGCCGGCGATGAGGTGCTGCGCGTGTTCGGCCGCGTGCTGCGCGGCACCGTCAGAGGTCGCGACACGGTCGGGCGCTTGGGCGGTGACGAATTTCTCATTGTCCTGGGCCCGCCGGAGGCCGCGGACGTCCTTCTCCAGCGGCTGCACGCCGAATGGCTGACCGAACGGCCGTTTCCGGTCACGTTCTCGGCGGGCATCACCGCGTCGGCGGGCGATCCCGACGAGACGGTGAGCCTGGCCGATCAGGCCCTGTACCAGGCCAAGGAGGCCGGACGCGACCAGTGGATATGGGCCACTGCCGGTCGGCCTGCTCCTTACCGATCGCCGCGCGACTACGTCCAGGCCTACCTCCGCGATGCCGTCGTCGGCAACCGCCGGGCGGCGGTCCGGCTCGCGCTTGACTTGCTTGACCAGCGTGTATCCCGGGAGCAGATTGTCGTGGGCCTCCTGGCCCCAGCTCAGCAAGAAGTCGGCCAGCGCTGGTACTGCAACGAGCTCACTCCGGCCGACGAGCACCTCGCCTCCGGGGTAACCGCGGCTGCGCTGGACACGCTCATGGGCGAGACGAGCCAGTCGGCCTACGGTAGCCTCACCGTGGTCGCATGCGCGGAGGGTGACTTCCATTCGCTGGCCGCGCAGATGTTCGGCGAGTTGCTGCATGAGTACGGCATGGGCGTCTCGGTGCTCGGCGCTTCGACGCCCGCCGAGGTGGTGGCCGAGTTTCTCGTCCGCTCGGGCGCCGACTCACTGGCGATCTCGTGCAGCGTTCCCATCTTCTTCCCTGGCGCGGTGCGCCTCATCGACGCCGCGCACCGCCAGGGAATCCCGGTTATCGCGGGTGGCCCGGCGTTCGGCCACGGCCCCCGTCGAGCCGAGCGCCTTGGCGCCGACGCATGGGCGCTCACGGCGGCGGACGCCACGCCGATCCTGTTGGGCTGGAAGTCAGAGCCACCGTCAGTCAGCCGCGAGCCGACGCTCGTCGACCCGGTAGCGCTTCGTCTCGCCGCACAGGCCGATGCGCTGGGCGGTGCCGCGCTCGACGGCCTCGCCGCCCGCTTCCCGCCGACGGCCGACTACGACGAACGCCGGATGGCCCGCACGCGGGAGGATCTCGTGTTCATCGTCCAATTCCTGGCCGCGACGCTACTCGCTGCCGACCCGGCCATCTTCGGCGACTTCCTCGACTGGCTGCGAAACCTGCTCGCCCAACGCGGGGTGCCGCCGCAGGCCTTGATCGCCGGGCTCGAGGCGCTCCGTCCCGTGGTCGAGGCTGTCGATGCCGGAGCGGCGCTGCTGCTCGACCTCGGACACCAGGAACTCCTCGACGGGCTGCGCCGACCCGGTGTCGGCTACCCAGCCTAGGGCAGCCCGCGCGGTTGTCTCCGCGTTACCTTCGTAGTTATGATCTTATTCATGTCTTGCTCGTGATTATTTTTCGAGCTTGTATTTGATAACAGCGATCACGCTGCTATCCTTTCATCATAACTGCCGTCACAGCCGGAGGTGCGACGATGCCACGTGCTGAACTACCCAACCCGGTCGGCCGGGGACTGACTCCGCGCCGACGCAAGATCGTCCAGATCATCGAGGACTCGGTGCAGCGCAACGGCTACGCACCCAGCATGCGGGAGATCGGTGAGGCCGTCGGCCTGGCCAGCACGTCGAGCGTCTCGTACCAGCTCTCCGTCCTGGAAAACGAGGGCTACTTGACCCGGGAGGCGCGGCGCCCGCGCACGGCCGCGCTCCGGTCGCCCGCTGTGCCGCCCGCCGAGCAGCGTTCCGGCCGGGCGAGCGAGCAGGCCAGCGACTCGGGACTAGCCCAGGTACCGCTCGTGGGCCAGGTCGCGGCCGGTGTCCCCATCCTCGCCGACCAGCACATCGAGGACGTCTTCCCGCTGCCCCGCCAGTTGGTCGGCGACGGCGAGCTCATCATGCTCAGGGTCGTCGGCGACTCGATGATCGACGCCGCGATCACCGACGGGGACTGGGTCGTCGTCCGCCGCGAGTCCGACATCGAGAACGGTGACATCGTCGCGGCCATGATCGAGAGCGACACGTCGGCCGACCGTGAAGCCACCGTCAAGACGTTCAAGAAGCGCGACGGGCATGTCTGGCTGATCCCGCACAACCCGGCCTACGTCCCGATCCTGGGCGACAACGCCACCATCGTCGGCAAGGTAGTAGCCGTCCTGCGCCGGATCTGACCATCGACTCGGATTAGCCGTCACCACCCCCCTAGCTGCTGTAATCCCACCATTGGTAGGATTATGGTATGAGCGAATCTTCGGGTACGGAGAAATTGTCCGTCACGGTCCCGGAAGGCCTAGCCGCGCAGATCCGCGAACGGGCCGGCCGCGGCAACGTCTCGGCCTACGTGACCCACGCCCTGCTGCGCCAGCTCGAGCATGATCGCTTGGGGGAACTGGTCGCCGAACTGGAGCGGGTGCACGGGCCAGTGACCGATGACGAGGTGGCGGCGGCCCGCTCGGAGTGGCCGCGGGTATGAGCCGCCGCGGGCGGGCCCGGGTCCGTGCCGCGGGCGTCATGGTTCTCGACAACGAGGGAATCTCGAAGGCGGCCACCGACCGCGCCATGTACGTCCGGCTGAAGGTGGCCTACGACGACGGGGACCGCGTGCTGACCTCTACGGCGATTCTCGCCGAGGTTCTGCGCGGAAGCAGCCGTGATGCCGAAGTGCACCGCGTGCTGGCTCGAGTGGTCGTGGAGCCGGTCAGCGAAGCCATCGGTCGCCGGGCAGGCCAGCTGATTGGTGCCGCAGGATTGACATCGGAGCAGGCGGTGGATGCGATGGTGGCCGCGACCGCGATAGAACAGGCCGAGCAGGCCCAAGCGGCCGACCGGGTCGCATCGGTGCTAATCGTCACCTCCGATGTGCCGCACCTGACCAAGCTGGTCGCGGGCCGGGCCGGTGTGGCTGTCGTACATGTCGGCAAGCTTGGCCGACCGTGACGGCCGTAAGAAGACCTCGGCGGCCCGGCCCAGGCGCTCGGCCAGGGACCGCAGGACGGGGACGAGCTCGGCCGGTTCGAGCACCTGGAACGCGAAGCCCTTGAGCCCGACGTACAAGGCCAGTTCGTCCAGTGAGTTGGACCCGGCATGCAGGATGCAGGCGTCCGGCCCGGCGGCTTCCAGTCGGCTTGCGGTCGGGGAGGTCTGGCCGGCAACCTCGGCCAGCGGTGCGTGGAACAGGATGCGGGCGTGGTACCGATACGGGGCCGAGGCGATGGACTGCGAGACGTAGGCCGCCACGTCTTCGGTGGGCAGCGGCCGCGGGGTGAACCGTGGGCCCGGTGGCCCCGGCTTCCCCTGGATGCGGTCGACCCGGAAGGTCCGCCAGTCGCCGCGACTCAGGTCCCAGGCCACCAGGTACCAGCGGCGCGGGGTATGCACCAGCCGGTGCGGTTCGACCTCCCGGGTGGTCACGCCGTCGCGGCCGGGATACAGCAGCCGCAGCCGCCGCTGGTCCCGGCAGGCCGCGGCGATCGCGGTCAGCAGGTCGGGATCCACCTGGTCCTGCGCGGATCCCGGTCCGGCCAGCGCCACGGTGGTGGCATGGAAGGCGCTGATCCGGTGCCGGAGCCGGGACGGCATCATCTGCTGCAGCTTGGTCAGCGCCCGCAGCGCGGTCTCCTCCAGCCCGGCCACGCTCCCGGTGGTGGCGGTGTGCAGGCTGATCGCCACCGCCACCGCCTCCTCGTCGTCCAGCAGCAACGGCGGCAGCGCGGCCCCGGTCCCAAGCCGGTAACCGCCCGCGACGCCCGGTGTGGCGTCCACCGGGTAGCCCAGGTCGCGCAGCCGGTTGATGTCGCGGCGCAGGGTCCGCAGGCCGACGTCGAGTCGGCTGGCCAGCTCGGTACCGGTCCAGTCCCGCCGGGACTGCAGCAGCGACAGCAGGCGAAGCAGCCGGGTGGAGGTCTCGAGCATGTCGTCCAGTCTGCCGCTCAATGGTGCCAGAAACTGACACCATTGCTGCCTAGCGTCGTAGTCATGACCAACAACGACATCACGGCCTACCGGATCGCCGTCCCGCAGGCCGACCTCGACGACCTCCGTGAGCGCCTAACCCGGACCCGGTGGACCCGCGACCTGCCCGGCACCGGCTGGGAACGCGGCGTCCCCGCCTCCTACCTGCGCGAGCTGGCCGCCTACTGGGCGACTGGATACGACTGGCGGGCACACGAGGCGGCCCTCAACGCCTATCCCCAGTTCGTGACCACCATCGACGGCGCGCAGTTGCAGTTCCTGCACGTTCGCTCGGCCGAGCCCGACGCCACCCCGCTGCTGCTCCTGCACGGCTGGCCGGGCTCGATCGTGGAGTTCGCCGACCTGATCGGCCCGCTCACCGACCCGGCCGCGCACNNGACCGAGACCGGCTGGACCGACGGGCGCACGGCGGCCGCGCTGGTCGAGCTGATGGACCGGCTCGGCTACCACCGCTACGGCGTGCAGGGCGGAGACGTGGGCGCGTTCATCGCCCCGCTCATGGGCCGCGCGGCCCCGGAGCGGATCATCGGCGTGCACGTCAACGCGCTGGTCACCTTCCCGACCGGTGACCCGGCCGACATGGACGCGCTGACCGAGGCGGACCGGGCCCGGCTTGAGGTGATGCAGCAGTGGCAGGAGCGATCCGGGGCGTACCTGCAGCTGCAGGGCACCCGACCGCAGACGATCGCGCACGCGCTGACCGACTCCCCGGCCGGGCTGCTGGCCTGGATCGTGGAGAAGTTCCAGGACTGGACCGACCCGGCGGCCAAGCTGCCCGAGGACGCCGTGGACCGGGACCGGATTCTCACCGACGTCAGCATCTACTGGTTCACCGGCACGGCTGGCTCGGCCGCGCACACCTACTACGAGCGGTTCAACGACCCGGCCATGTGGACGCCCAGGGACCGCGGAACCGTGCCCACCGCGATCGCGGTCTTCACCACCGACGTGACCATCCGCCGGTTCGCGGACAAGGTTCACCACGTGGTGCGCTGGTCGGAATTCAGCCGCGGCGGCCACTTCGCCGCCCTGGAGGCACCCGACCTCCTAGGCGCCGACCTCCGGGCCTTCTTCCGCACTCTGGACTGACCCCGCTCAGCGCGGCACGATGAGCCGGGCCAGCCAGTGGCCATAATGGCGGAGTGAACGAGCCGGAGATCCGGATCAGGCCGATCGACGAGGGCGACCGGCCGATGCTTGCCTGGCTCGTCGCCGAGCTGTGGGGCTCGGAGATCGTCGCGGTCCACGGCTCCAACCTGCGGCCTGCCGAGCTGGGCGGCTTCATCGCTGAACGGTTCCGCCGGGTCGCCGGGCTGCTCACCTACCAGCTGGTCGGTGACATGCTCGAGATCGTCACGCTGAACGCCATCGACCGCCGCGCCGGGATCGGGACCTTGCTCATCGAGGCCGCCGTGGTCAAGGCGCGGCGTTTCGGCTGCCGCGAGATCCGGCTCACCACCACCAACGACAACATCGACGCGCTCCGTTTCTACCAGCGCCGCGGCTTCCGGCTGGCCGAGCTGCGACCCGGCGCGGTCGACCAGTCCCGGCAGCGCAAGCCGCAGATCCCCCGGGTCGGCGACTACGGCATCCCGCTCCGCGACGAGATCGACCTCACCCTGCGGGTCTGAGCCCTAGGCTGAGCCCTAGGCCGCCCCCTTGACCCGGCGGCCCCGGGTCCAGACCCCCGTGATGCGGTCCGGTTCGGCGAGTATCCCGATGTCGGCCAGCGGGTCGGCGTCCAGCGTGATCACGTCGGCGTCGTAGCCCTCGGCGAGCTGCCCGCTGCGCGGTGCCTGCGGCCCGAGGGTGAGCGGCCCGGTGGCGGTGGACGCCTCGATCGCCTCGAGCGGCGTCATGCCCAGCCGGACCAGGTAACCGGGCTCGGAACCGTTCTGGCCCCATGAGGTCGGTCGGTCCGGGCCGGTCAGGCCGATGTCGGTGCCCATGGCGATGGTGACCCCGTGCTCGTAGGCGCGGGTCACGGCCTGCGCGTGGATGTCGGCGATCGTCTCGAGCTTGACCAGCGCAAAGTCCGGCACGTTGCCCTTGTGAGCCAGGATGTCCTCGACGATCGTCCGCGTCGGGACCAGGATCGCGCCGGATTCGCGCATCGCGTCACAGCATTCGTCGTCCAGGTAGGTGCCGTGCTCGATGGTGCGCACCCCGGCCTGCAGCGCGGCCATGATCCCCGGCTTGCCGTGGCAGTGCGCGGCGACCACCCGGTCGGCCAGCCCTGCCACCTCGACGATGGCCCGCAGCTCGGCCAGCGTGAACTGCTGGTGGATCGGGTCGTCGACCTCGGACAGCACACCGCCCGACGCGCACACCTTGATCACCTTGGCGTTGCGCCGCAACTGCTCGCGGGTGGCCCTGGCGCAGTCGTCGGGCCCGTCGGCCAGCCGCATGGTGCCGTCCTGCTGGCCCGAGCCGACTATCCAGTCCAGCGGGATGGAGTGCAGGTCGCCGTGCCCGCCGGTGGTGGACAAGATCGCGCCCGCGGCATAGATGGACGGGCCGTCCAGCACCCCCTCGGCCACGGCCCGGGCCAGGTAGACGCCGAGGCCGCCCACCTCGCGCACTGAGGTGACGCCCGCGTCCAGCGCGGCCCGCAGATCCCGGGCCGACCGGGCGCCGCGCAGCGCCACCGGTTCGAGGAAAACCTGTGCCAGGTCAAAGGTCCTGGCTCCGACGAAGTGCCCGTGACAGTCCCACATCCCGGGCATGACCGCGACCGCCCGGGACACAGGAACGCCCGGGGTAGACGGGGCCGCCCCAGCCGGCCCGGCGTAGTCGATCCGGGCTCCGTCGAGCACGACCACCCCGTCCGGGACGGGTTCGCCGCGCCCGGGAATGAGCAGCTCGGCCTCGATCCTGTGCATAAGCCTCTCCAAGCTTCCAGAGCGTCAACACCGCCTATCTTGGCACCCACCGACGCCCCGCCGGCCCATCCAACGACGCACCCGCCGCCCCCCGCCTCGGTTCCACGATGAGGATTTTTCACCGACAGTATCGACGTGCGTGCTGTCGCGATGCTGAGCGATGCGCTATACAAGGACAAAGGACGTAGGACTGTCTGGCAACCGGGTGCGGGCGCTTCGTGCCCGGGGACCCTGTCGCCGGGCTGATGGCGAGGCTGCGAGGCAGGGAATAGGGACGAAGAAGCGAGATGCTGCCACACGACCGGGCCCAGCCCGCCGCGCGAGAAAAGCCAAGCTGGCCTACCCGGATCATGCGGTGGGTGGGCCGCGCGCCCCTGATTGTCAAGGTCGTGCTGGTCGCCGCCGCCCTCGTGTTGTGGCCGTTCCTGCTCCCGTTCGCCCTGCTGACCTCGGCCATCGCCGTGGCCCAGAAGCGGCCCGGCCGGGCCGCGGCTTACGCCACCGCGACCTGGGTCCTGCCGGTCGCGATCTTCGCGCACGTCTACCGGGCCTGGTCGATCCCGCTGCTGATCCTCCCGTTCGTGGTCGCCTGGGTCACCACGACCAAAAAGCTGTCCAGCTTGTACGTACCGTGCCGCAGCACCGCCTGGGCCATGCTCTGGTCGATCCCGACCGGCTTCATCCTGCTCCGGGTGTGGCCGCACCAGCCGACCGTCGGCGTGGTCGCGGCCATCTTCATCGCCCTGGCCATCCTGGGCTGGCGGCTGGCTAAGGTCGTCCAGGACGAGCGGATGTACGGCCCGGACGGCGCGGGCCAGGCCCGCAGGCGCGGCCCGGTCCCCGGCGGCGCATACCCCGGCGGCGCATACCCCGGCGGGCCGGTTCCCGCGGGCACGTCAGCCCCGGTGCACACCGGCACCGGCGGGCGCTTCGCCGGCCACCCGGGCGCGCCAGGCTACAGCGTCCCGGCCCGCGCCGCCGCCTTGCCCTACGCCGAACACGCCGTCCGCGACCACCCCGTCAGTGCGCCGCGGCCCCGGCCGCAGATCTCG
>PLDT01000157.1:0-15953 GCA_003136255.1 Actinomycetota bacterium | reverse complement strand
GGGTGCTGTTCATCGATGAGGCCTACAGCCTGGTCAACGAGGGCGACGGGCAGAGCGACCGGTTCGGCGTGGAGGCGGTCCAGACGCTGCTCAAGCGGGCCGAGGACAACCGCGAGGACCTGATCATCATCCTGGCCGGGTACGAGAAGCAGATGGAGGGCTTCCTGNNTGGCCGAGGCCGCGCTGGACCGCCGCGGCGAGGTGCTCGACCCGGACGCGCGGCCGGTCCTGTGGCGCACGCTGGAGGAGGTCGGCCGCCGCCGGATCGCCGATGAGCTGGGCAACGGCCGGTTCGTCCGCAGCCTGCTGGAGAAGGCGGGCCAGGCCCGCGACGTCCGGATCATGACCCCGAGTGCGGACCCTTCCCGTGACGACCTGATCACCATCCGCGCCAAAGACCTCCAGCAGGCCTACTCCGAGCTCACCAGCAGGCTGCGCGGCTACGAGGACACGCCCACGGTGGAGGGCGCGATCGCCGAGCTCGACGAGCTGATCGGCCTGGAACCCGTCAAGGCCCAGGTCCGGGCCATCGCCGCCCAGCTGCGCGTGGCCAAACTAAGAGACACGCACGGGCTGACCAGCCAGCCCCCGGCCCGGCACTTCGTCTTCACCGGCCCGCCCGGGACCGGCAAGACCACGGTCGCGCGCATCCTGGGTCGGATCTTCGCCGCCCTCGGGCTGCTGGTCCGGCCCGAGGTGGTCGAGGCGCACCGGGGCGACCTAGTCGGCGAGCACCTCGGCTCGACCGCGATCAAGACCAACCGGCTCGTCGACTCGGCCATCGGCGGCGTGCTGTTCGTCGACGAGGCGTACTCGCTGCACAACGACGGCTACTCCGGCGGCGACGCGTTCGGTTCCGAGGCGGTCCAGACGCTGCTCAAGCGGGCCGAGGACGACCGCGACCGGCTGGTCATCGTGCTGGCCGGCTACCCCGACGACATGGACCGGTTCCTGCGCAGCAACCCCGGCCTGGCCTCGCGCTTCAGCACCCGTGTCACCTTCCCCAGCTATCAGCCCGCCGACCTGGTCCGCATCGCCATCCTCCTAGCCGAACAAGCCGGGGACATGTTCGACCCGGCCGCCGTCGAGGTCCTCAAGGAAATCTTCGAGCACGCGTGCACGATGGGCCGGATCGACGAGCTCGGCAACGGCCGGTTCGCCCGGTCCCTGTTCGAACGGGCCTGCGCCAGCCGGGACGTCCGGGTGGTAAGCCTCGGCGAGCAGGCCACCGCNNGGCGGCACGTTCACCGACATCGTCGCCCGGCGCCCCGACGGGCGGCTGATCGCGCACAAGCTGCTCTCGGATAATCCCCGCGCCTACCGGGATGCCGCGGTGGCCGGCATCCGCCTGCTGCTCGGCGTCGCGCCGGACGAAGAAATCCCCACGCACCGGATCAGGCAGGTCCGCCTCGGCACCACGGTGGCCACCAACGCCCTGCTCGAGCGCAAGGGCGAGCCCACCGTCCTGGTCATCACCAAGGGCTTCGCTGACGCCCTGCGCATCGCCTACCAGAACCGGCCGCGGATCTTCGACCGCCGGATCGAACTGCCGCAACTCCTCTACGACCGGGTCATCGAAGCCGACGAGCGGATAACCGCCCACGGCGACGTCCTCACCCCCCTGGACGAGGACGCGATCGAGCAAAGCCTCAGAACAGCCGCAGACGACGGCTTCCGGTCCGTAGCCGTCGTCTGCGTGCACGGCTACCGCTACCCCGACCATGAACGAAAGATCGGCGCCCTCGCCCGAAAAGCCGGGTTCACCCAGGTGAGCGAGTCGCACCGGACCAGCCCGCTGATGAAGCTGGTCTCCCGCGGCGACACCACGGTGGTCGACGCCTACCTGTCTCCGATCTTGCAAAGATACGTATCCGAGGTGGCGTACGAGCTCAAAAACGTCAAGCTGCTGTTCATGCAGTCCAACGGCGGCCTGACCGACGCGGCCAGCTTTCGCGGCAAGGACTCCATCTTGTCGGGGCCGGCCGGCGGCATCGTCGGCATGGCGCGCACAGCGGAAAACGCCGGCTTCGCCAAGGTCATCGGGTTCGACATGGGCGGCACGTCGACCGACGTGTCGCACTACGCGGGGACCTTCGAGCGCGAGTACGAGACCCAGGTCGCCGGGGTCCGGATGCGGGCCCCGATGCTGTCCATCCATACCGTGGCCGCGGGCGGCGGCTCGGTACTGCACTTCGACGGCAGCCGGTACCGGGTGGGGCCCGACTCCGCCGGGGCCGATCCCGGCCCCGCCTGCTACCGCAACGGCGGCCCGCTCACCCTGACCGACGCCAACGTCCTGCTCGGCCGGATCCAGGGCGCCTATTTCCCGCGCGTTTTCGGCCCCCACGGCGACGAACCGCTCGACGCCGCGACCACCCGAGCACAGTTCCTGACGCTCAGCACGCAGATCACCCAGGCCACCGGCGACCGCCGCGGACCCGAGCAGGTCGCGGCCGGCTTCGTCGAGATCGCCGTGGCCAACATGGCCAACGCGATCAAGAAGATCTCGGTGCAGCGCGGCTACGACGTCACCGAGTACGTGCTGAACGTGTTCGGCGGCGCGGGCGGCCAGCACGCCTGCGCCGTCGCCGACGCGCTGGGCATGTCCAAGGTGCTGATCCACCCGCTGGCCGGGGTGCTGTCCGCCTACGGGATCGGACTCGCCGACATCGTCGCCATGCGCGAGCAGGCCGTCGAGGCTCCGCTGGACCCCGGCCTGATCGCCGCGCTACCCCAGATCCTCGAGCCCCTCGAACAAGACGCTCGCACCGAGGTCCAGGCCGAGGGCATGCCCGCCGACCGGATCCACGCCACGCACCGCACGCACCTGCGTTACCAGGGCACCGACACCGCGGTCATCGTCCCGGTCGGATCACTGGAACAGATGATCGCCGCGTTCGAGGCCGAGTACGCCCGCCGGTTCTCCTTCCTCATGCCCGACAAGACGATCATCGCCGAGGCGGTGTCCGTAGAGGTGACCGGCGCCCAGGAGGATCTGGGGAGCACGCCGCCCATCCAGGCTCCTGCGGATGGGGCCGCACGCATCCGCATGTTCACCGGCGGGGCCTGGGCCGAGGTGGACCTGTTCCCGCGCGCCAGCCTCCGCAGCGGGCAGGCCGTGGACGGCCCGGCCATCATCGCCGAGGACCTCGCCACCACCGTGGTCGAGCCCGGCTGGCAGGCCGTCGTGACCGATCGTGGTGACCTGCTGCTGGAGCGCGTCACCGCCCGGCCCGACCGGGCCGACGTCGGGACCGGCGCCGACCCGGTGCTGCTGGAGATCTTCAACAACCTGTTCATGTCGGTCGCCGAGCAGATGGGCGTGCGCCTGCAGGCCACCGCGCAATCGGTCAATATCAAGGAGCGGCTCGACTTCTCCTGCGCGGTCTTCGACGCCGAGGGCGGCCTGATCGCCAACGCCCCGCACATGCCGGTCCACCTCGGCTCGATGGGCGAATCGATCAAGACGGTGATCCAGCGCAACCCGGACCTCCGCCGCGGCGACGTCTACGTCCTCAACGACCCCTACCACGGCGGCACTCACCTCCCAGACATCACAGTCGTCACACCCGTCTTCGCTCCCCGCACTCCCCAACCCCCAAAGCCAACGACACCAATGTTCCATCGGGGTCGCCAGGACGGCACCAATGTTCCATCGGTGCCGACGGCCACGGGCGAGGGCACGGGCGAGGGCACGGGCACGGGCCCGGACAAGGACGAGATCTGGTTCTACGTGGCCTCGCGGGGGCACCACGCCGAGATCGGGGGTATCTCGCCGGGGTCGATGCCGAGCGCCAGCACCCGGGTCGAGGAGGAGGGCGTGCTGATCGACAACTGGCTGCTGGTCGAAAACGGTCGTCTGCACGAGGCCGAGACCGTGAACCTCCTCACCACCGCCGAGTACCCCTCCCGCGACCCGGCCACGAACCTGGCCGACCTGCGCGCCCAGATCGCNNGTCATCACCGCCCTGCACGACGGTCACTTTGAATATGAGCTGGACAACCAGGCCAAGGTCAACGTCACGGTCCGCGTCAACACCGAACAACGGACCGCCGAGATCGACTTCACCGGTACGTCCCCGCAGCTGAAAGACAACTTCAACGCGCCGTCCAGCGTGGCCATGGCCGCGGTGCTGTACGTGTTCCGCACCCTGGTCGACGACGACATCCCGCTCAACTCCGGCTGCCTGCAGCCGCTCACCGTGATTATCCCCGAGCACACCATGCTGTCCCCGCAGTACCCGGCGGCGGTCGCGGCGGGCAACGTGGAGACCTCCCAGGTGGTCACCGGCGCGCTGTACGCGGCGCTGGGGGTGATGGCGGAGGGGTCCGGCACGATGAACAACGTGACGTTCGGGAACGACCGCTACCAGTACTACGAGACGGTAGCCAGCGGCTCCGGCGCGGGCGACGGCTTCGACGGCACCGACGTCGTGCAGACCAAGATGACCAACTCCCGGCTCACCGACCCCGAGGTCCTCGAGTGGCGCTACCCGGTGCTGCTCGAGTCCTACCGGATCCGGCCCGGCAGCGCCGGCGCCGGCCGCTGGCACGGCGGCCAGGGCGGCATCCGCCGGCTCCGGTTCAACGAGCCCATGACCGTCACCACCTTGACCGGCCACCGCCGGATCCCCGCCTTCGGCCTGGCCGGCGGCCAGCCGGGCGCGCTCGGCCGGCACTGGATCGAGCACCCCGACGGAACGGTCACGCCCATGCAGGGCTGCGATTCGGTCCAGGTCCGCCCCGGCGACGTCTTCGTGATCGAAACGCCCGGCGGTGGCGGCTACGGCCCCCCGTAACCAGCCTATTTATGCCGAACGAAGCGTGGTATCAGCCCCCGCCCACCAACCCGCGCCCCTCGAAATCAGCTCGCGTCGTCCTCAAGCTCGCGCAGGACGGCGACCAGCGCGGCCTCGTCCCCGCTGGTGTGGTCGAGCACGGCCATCAGCGCGTGCAGCACCAGGTGCCGGTCCTGCCCGGCGTCGAGCAGCCGCTGGGCGGCCTGCCACAGCTCGGGCGGGTCGTCGCGCCAGAGCCGGTCGGCCAGCACCAGGTGCCGCTCGATGTGCCGGCCGACGCCGCCGGGTGCCGGGGTGGCGTGGTCGGCAGCGAGCAGAGCCCGCCGGTCCCGCGGGTCGGACGGATCCAGGCTGCTCAGGTCGCTGCCGGAATGCCAGCCCTCCAGCACCGGGAAGGCGAACGCACGCCGCGGCAGGGCCTCTAGGTCGCCGTCCGGCAGCAGCCGCCGGACCAGCACGTAGTCCAGGCCGAACTCCGCCAGATCCCGGTACGCCTCGGCGAACCGGCCCATCGCGTTGAACACGGCCTCCAGGGTCTCGGCCACCACCGGGTCGGCCAGTCCGCGCCGTCGGCCCGCCCAGCGGACCCAGGCCGCCAGGACGTGCGGCATCGCATCCTGCTCCGCGAAGGACAGCATGACCTTGCGTGGCAGCCAGCCCAGCAGGAACGTCTCCACCTTGGTCGGGCTCATCCGCAGCGGGCGGCCGAAGTCCCGGTCGCAGCCGTAGTCGATGATCCGGTCCGCGCAGTGTGAGGCCGAACCCCGGTCGGACAGATCCTCGGCCTCGTCCGAGGCCAGGAACTCCGCGGCGAGCATGGCCCGCCGGTCCCGGCTCCACGCCTGGCGCCGCGGCCCGGTCGCCCCGGAGATTGTCCGGCCGCGGTAGGGCGGCAGCGCCCTGATCCGGGCCCGGATGAACGCGTGGTAGGAGGGGAAGGACTCGCTGACCGACGGTTCCGTCGCCCCGTCGGTCACGGTCAGCGCGGTCTCCAGCATGTGCCGGATCTGCCCCGCGTCCACCTGCCGGAACGCATGCCTGCCCTCGGCTCCGCGCTGGGTGCTCGCCTCTCGGCAGTGATCGAGCAGCTTGTCCACCCGCGAGGTCACCCAGCCGTCCCGGATCATCCCGTCGGCGTTGTAGTCCACCACGGTGACCAGCGCGTGCGGCTCTTCCCCGGCGTAGCTGAACACGCAGACGACCTCGTCCTGGTCGCCTAGGAGGTCGGGGTTGATGTAGCACTCGGCGGAGGTCACCGCGCCCAGGTGCTCGGCCCAGCCGGGGCAGGGCACGCCGCTCTCGATCAGGTCCAGGGCCGCGCGCTCGGCCTTGGCCGCCTGCCGGGGCGTGCCGAGGCAGGCGATCCCGGACAGCAGGGCCAGGGCCGCCGGGCTGCGCTGCCCGGCCGCGTAGTCGACCAGCCCCTCGCCGACCAGCTGCTCCACCGTGGTCGCGCGGCGCGAACCGCTCCCGCGGGCCGGACCAGGGGCGCCTTGGAGCTCACCCCCGCGCGGCCAATGCTGCCCCCACCAGGTGCCGAGCAGCTCGCTGACCATGAGCTCTGCGTCCAGCGGGCTGCGCACGGCCAGCAGCTCGCGGGCGGCGCGCAGCATCTCGGCGAACAGGGCGTTAGGGGGCGGGGCGTCCGCGCCACGCGCGCCGCCGCCTGGCCGGCCTGACCTGCTGGGGTCCGGGCCGCCCGGGTTCTGGCTGCTGCGACGCTGCGGGCTCACCCTGATAGCCTCTCAGATCTGGACATGCGGACGCTATGCTACGGTGTCATGCCCGCTGTAATTTCGCCTCATAAACAGCACGCGACACGCGGACCTGCTTGACGTGCATGGTAGATCGGTGTTCGCTGTCCGCGAATCCGCTTTCCAGGCCGCACCAATTGCCGGACTGTGGCACGCTTAATTGGTTGGCAGCGGGAACGATGATCCCGGGGAAGGAGCCGCCCATGGCAACCCCCGGCGCGGTACGTGGGTGTCCACTTTGAGCACGGAGACTTCCTTGCCCAGGCAACGAGATGCGCCCGACTCCGTCCTGGTGGACAGGCTCGTCCACCAGGCGCCCGTCGGCCTGGCATTTCTCGGTCCTGACCTGCGCTTTCGCCGGGTGAACGCTGCCCTCGCACAGATCATCGGCAAGCCTGACGCGGACCACACCGACAAGCTCCCCTCCGAGATCTGGCCCGAAGAGGTGGCCGCCCGGGCCGAAGCCGCGCTGCACCAGGTGCTGACCGTCGGCGCTGCGGTCATCGAGTCGGGCTATCCCCAGGGCNNCTGTCCGAGGGCGGCGGAGCCGCGGCCGAGGAGGAGATCCGGCGCAGCGAGGAACGCTACCGCTCGCTGGTCCAGGGCGGCGCCCAGGTGGTCTGGGTGGCCGGGACCGACGGCGCGATGAAGGAAGACTCGCCCGAATGGCGGTGGATCACCGGGCAGTCGGCCGAGGCGTACATCGGCCACGGCTGGCTGGACTCCATCCACCCCGAGGACCGGGAACGGGTCGAGCGCGACTGGCGCGAGTGCGTCCGGACCGGGAAGGTGTTCGACGACCGCTACCGGATCCGCACCAAGTCGGGCTCGTACCGGCACTACGACGTGCGGGCGGTGCCGATCGAGCGGGACGGCAAGATCGTCGAGTGGGTCGGTGCCAGCACCGACGTGACCAGCCAGCGCGAAGCCGAGGAGATGCGCGGCCGNNCTGACCGAGCAGTTGTCCGCCGCGGCGCTGCGCACCGCGCGGCTGCAGCAGGCCACCTCGATGCTGGCCGAGGCGCTCACCGTGGAGCAGGTGGTCGAGGTCATCACCGAGGTCGGCCGGACCGCGATCGGCGCGCTGCGTTCGGCGGTGGTGCTGCTCGATTCCGACGGCGCGCGGCTCAAGGTGGTCAACAAGGACGGCCTGCCCAGCGTGCCCGACTCGGCCGGGGGCCCGCCGACCCTGCAGGCCCCGAGCGTTATCACGCGGGCCATCGCCACCCGCCGCCCGGTGCTCGTCGAGGACCCGGAGGACCTGCGCCGGCAGTTCGAGGGCGAGCTGGAAATCGATCCCGCCACCGTGATCGCGACCTCCGACGAACGGTCCTGGGTCGGACTGCCCCTGATCACCGCCGGCGCGCCGCTGGGCGCGCTGCGGTTCTCGTTCGGCCGCCCGCGGAAGATCAGCCAGGAGGAGCAGGTCTTCCTGGAGGCGCTAGCCGGCCAGTGCGGGCTCGCGGTCGAGCGGGCCGGGCTGTACGAGCGGGAGCACACCACGGCCGAGACGCTGCAGCGCAGCCTGCTCCCCGACCGGCTGCCGAGCGTCCCGGGCCTGATCCTGACGGCCAGCTACCTGCCCGTCACGCGCAACATGGAGATCGGCGGCGACTGGTACGACGCCTTCCGGCTGGCCGACCAGCGGCTGGCCGTGGCGCTCGGCGACGTCATGGGCAAGGGCCTCACCGCCGCGGCGGGGATGGGCCGGGTACGTAACGCCCTGCGCGCGCTGGCGCTAACCGACGGGCGCCCGGCCGCCGTCCTGGGCGGACTGGACCGGCTGTTCAGCGCGACCGAAGAGGAAGAGCAGGTCACCACGCTGGCCTACCTGGTCATCGACCCGGTGACCGGCGAGGGCATGCTCGGCAACGCCGGCCACCTGCCCGCCCTGTTGCTGGAGGCGGGCAGTGCGCCGCGCTACGACCAGGTGGAGGCGGGCACCCCGCTCGGCTGGGCCAGCCCGCGCAAGCAGCACGCGTTCAGCATGCGGCCCGGCAGCACGGCCGTTTTCTATTCCGACGGGCTGGTAGAGAACAGGAATCGTGGTCTGGACACCGGACTGGAGGAGCTGGCCGCGGTGGCCGCACGCGCCGACGAGGAGTTGCTCGGTCACCCGGAACGGCTGCTGCGCTACCTCGTCGAGCATATGCTCGCCGGTCATGAGCAGGACGATGACGTGACCGTGCTGGTCATGCACCGGCCTTCCGGAGGAACGCAGTGATGGTGCCGGGGCGGAGGCGTACAAGTCACTCCCGGGTGCCGCCTATGGTGATGAGTGGGAGACAGGCGGTTGAATCAGTCCCGAGCGGCATCTAGCCAGCCAAGGAAGGGGTGACCGTGGTCGTGAGCGCTGCTAACTCCGCAGCGCGGAAGCGCTCCAGGATGTCGGGCCAGCAGCCCAGGGCCGTTGAGGACCAGGCGGCTGCGGTATCCGGTCCTGGACCCCGGAATACCGGCGAGCACGGTTCCGAGGAGCACGCCGACGCGGACGCCAGCCTGGTCGCGGTGAGTCTTAACGACGACGCGGCCGAGCCGGACAACGCAGATCTCGACGACGAGTTCGGTGACCTCGACGCGGACGACGCGGACATCCAGGCCGCGCTCGCCGAGGGCGATCTGGACGAGCCCGATCTGAGCGACGTCGCCGCGGCCGTCGAAGATCTAGCTGTCGATGACCTAGCTGGCGACGACCTAGCGGTCGAAGATCTGGTCGGCGACGACGCTGACGCCGCGGACCCGCTCGAAGCGCCCGAGCCCGAGGTCGCCGCGGAGGCGGACACCGAGGCGGAGGGGCCCGAAGCGGCCGGGGCGCGAGTAGTCAAGATCGCCCCGGACGGCGGTGAGGACGAGGAGATCCTGGTTTTCGGCGACGACGACGATGACCTCCCGGCCGCCCAGGTGGCCGTGGCGGGTGCGACCGCGGACCCGGTCAAGGACTACCTGAAGCAGATCGGCAAGGTGCCGCTGCTCAACGCCGAGCAAGAGGTCGAGCTGGCCAAGCGGATCGAAGCAGGCCTGTTCGCCGAGGAGAAGCTGGCCGAGGGCCGTCTCACCCTGAATACCGACCAGCGGATCGACCTAGAGTGGATCGCCGACGACGGCACCCGCGCCAAGAACCACCTGCTCGAGGCCAACCTGCGCCTGGTGGTGTCCTTGGCCAAGCGCTACACCGGCCGTGGCATGCTGTTCCTGGACCTGATCCAGGAAGGCAACCTGGGCCTGATCCGCGCGGTGGAGAAGTTCGACTACACCAAGGGNNGGCTACAAGTTCTCCACGTACGCCACCTGGTGGATCCGGCAGGCCATCACCCGCGCCATGGCCGACCAGGCCCGCACCATCCGCATCCCGGTGCACATGGTCGAAGTCATCAACAAGCTGGCCCGCGTGCAGCGCCAGATGCTCCAGGACCTCGGCCGCGAGCCGACCCCGGACGAGCTGGCCATCGAGCTGGACATGACCCCCGAGAAGGTCGTCGAGGTGCAGAAGTACGGCCGCGAGCCGATCTCCCTGCATACCCCGCTCGGCGAGGACGGCGACAGCGAGTTCGGCGACCTGATCGAGGACTCCGAGGCGATCCAGCCCGGCGAGGCGGTCAGCTTCACGCTCCTGCAGGAGCAGCTGCACTCAGTCCTGGACACGCTGTCCGAGCGTGAGGCCGGCGTGGTCTCGATGCGGTTCGGCCTGACCGACGGCCAGCCCAAGACCCTGGACGAGATCGGCAAGGTCTACGGGGTAACCCGGGAACGCATCCGCCAGATCGAGTCCAAGACCATGTCCAAGCTCCGGCACCCCTCCCGCTCCCAGGTCCTGCGCGACTACCTGGACTAAAAGCCCGAACCTATGGGATGTGCCGCCCCTCACGGCTGTTCCGGCTACGCTGCCGCGTTCATGGGATCACGCGCCCGGACGGGGCGCGTGTCCCCCCGGCCCCGTCTTCCGGGGCCGGTATGCCCTCGGCCGGGTATGCGGAGCGGCAGCGTAACGCCTNNGAGCATTTGGGCTTCCGGGAGCGGTTTGGGTACTGGGGTGCACTTTTTACTCCCGGAAGCCCGGATCCTCCCCGGTAAATGATGCTCTGGTTGACTAGCGGGCACGATGTGCCGCTGGAGACAGCCCGGAGCCATCACAGGTTCACAGTGGCCTCGATGACCAGCCGGCAGGCGGGCCGGATGTAGGCGGAGTTGGCGTGGTCCCATCTATCGGGGCCTGTGTGGCCCATGCCCAGAAGGCCGCGCCTCCGGGCCCATGCCCACGACGGCGCGTCACACCGTGAGCGTGGCTTCGATCGCGGCGCACTGAACTGGCCGGACGGTTCGGGATTCGTTCAAGGTGGCTCTCGCCACGAGGCGTTACTCTCATGCGTTTGCGCCCCGGCTCGCGCCGGGCGTCAACGGGCACAAAAAGGCCGACGCCAGATCACTGCTGGCGTCGGCGTCTAACGCCGACGGCCGGCTTCGTTGCCGGCCAGGCCATTCGCGTTACTGTGGTTGCGGCTCGGACAGCCGGTTCGACTCGTCCTGAATGTCAACCGCAACCTTGGATAGCGCCTTGGCGTGCACTCGCCCGTGATGCGCGCAGAAGAGAAGCTCTCCTGAGTTGGCAAGTAGCACGCGTACATATGCCTGGGCGCCGCAACGATCGCAGATGTCCAAGGCTGTCAGCGGCCTTGTGGGGGCTATGGCTCCTGTCAACGTCGCCTCCTCTCGCGGTGCCTCCGGCTGCTACGTCCGTCTGGCTCCGGTTTTACGCCTTACAGTTCAGTGCAACACATACCCAGGCGCCGGCGTTCCCTACTCGGGGTGCTCTACGCCACAAGCGAAACCGCATCCGGACGCTTCGTATTATTTCCGGCCCTGACGCGCGGTGCCCGTGTCCCGCCGGGGGCGTGACCCGGCGGCACACAGGCACCGTGTGTCTCTACATCACATATACCCGATAACGGGCGGGCGAAGCATTTTCGCGGGCTCCGCCGCGTGGCATGCACCCGGCACCCGGCCGGGAACGCTACTCTGTTCGAGAGGCCCCGCCGCGGGGCCATTTCCGGAAGGAGATCGGCCCGGCCGTGACCGCCGTTAGCACCACTGCCGTTACCGCCACTGCCGTTGCCAACACTGGCGCGGCCGCCCGGCTGCCCGTCAACCCCGCGGGCGACACCTCCTATACCGCCCGGCACCTGTCGGTCCTGGAGGGCCTGGACGCGGTGCGCAAGCGTCCGGGCATGTACGTCGGGTCGACCGACGGCCGCGGCCTGCAGCACTGCCTGTGGGAGATCTTCGACAACTCGGTGGATGAGGCGCTGGGCGGGCACTGCACCCGGATCGACGTGATTCTGCATGCGGACGGTTCGGCCGAAGTCCGGGACAACGGCCGGGGCATCCCGGTCGACGTCGAGCGCAAGACCAAGCTGTCCGGCGTGGAGCTGGTCATGACCAGGCTGCACGCGGGGGGCAAGTTCGGCGGCGGCTCCTACACCGCCTCCGGCGGGCTGCACGGCGTGGGCGCCTCGGTGGTCAACGCGCTGGCCGCGCGGCTCGACGTCGAGGTGGACCGGGAGGGCCGGACCTGGGCGGCCAGCTTCCGCCGCGGCGTCACCGGTGAGTTCGCCGGGCCCGGCCCTACGGCCGACTTCACCAAGCGATCAGGATTGCGCGATCTCGGCCGCATCCTCAAGAAGGCCACCGGCACCAGGATCAGGTTCTGGCCGGACCGCCAGGTGTTCCTGCGCGACGCCAGGTTCAGCTACGAGGCCCTGACCGAGCGCGCCCGCCAGACCGCCTATCTGGTCCCCGGTCTGACCATCACGATCAGCGATGAAAGCGGGGACGACGAGGCCCCGGAGCAGGAAGCACGCCACGCCGAGTTCCGCTTCGACGGGGGCATCAGCGAGTTCTGCTCGCACCTGGCCTCCGGCGAGCCGGTCTCCGACGTGCTGCGGCTGACCGGCTCGGGGAACTTCACCGAGACCGTCCCGGTGCTGGATGACCGCGGGCACATGACGCCGACCGACGTGGAGCGCGAGCTCGGAGTCGACGTCGCGCTGCAGTGGGGGAGCGGCTACGACGCCGTGCTCCGCTCGTTCGTGAACGTCATCGCCACCCCGCACGGCGGCACCCACGTCACCGGTTTCGAGCGGGCCCTGGTCCGCACGCTGAACGACCAGCTCCGCGCGGCTCGGCTGCTGAAGAACGGCGACGAGCCGGTGACCAAGGAAGACGCGCTCGAAGGCCTGGTCGCGGTGATCTCCGTCCGGCTGCCCGAGCCGCAGTTCGAGGGGCAGACCAAGGAGGTGCTCGGCACCCCGGCCGCGTCCCGGATCGTCGCCCAGGTCGTCAGCACCCAGCTCAAGGCCTACCTGGAGACGCCGCCGCGGGGGGCCAAGCAACAGGCCCGCTCGATCCTGGAGAAGGTGGCGTCGGCCGCCAAGGCGCGCATCGCCGCCCGCGAGCATCGCGACAACCAGCGGCGCAAGTCGGCGCTGGCCAGCTCCTCGCTGCCGGCCAAGCTGGTCGACTGCCGTTCGGCCGACGACCGCAGCGAGCTGTTCATCGTGGAGGGCGACTCCGCGCTCGGCACCGCCAAGATGGCCCGCGACTCGGAGTTCCAGGCCCTGCTGCCCATCCGCGGCAAGATCCTCAACGTGCAGAAGGCCTCCCTGGCGGACATGCTCAAGAACGCCGAGTGCGCCTCCATCATCCAGGTCATCGGCGCCGGCTCGGGCAGTTCGTTCGACCTGGACTCGGCCCGCTACCAGCGGGTGATCCTGATGTCCGTGGCGCCGAATGAGCCGGTCCTGCTCACCGATCGCGACGGCCGATTGACCCTTCGCCGGATAGGCCTCGCCATCGACGAGGTCATCGGCACCGGCGACCCGACTTCCATAGCCGAAACAGTGAGCGTGGACCTGGCTACGCGGACCACCAGGATCAGCCCGCTGAAACAGCTGATCCGGCACCACCACCGCGGTGAGATGTACCAGATCAGGACCGCCTACGGCCGCGAAGTCACCGTGACCGGCGGCCACTCCGTCTTCACTTATGAAAACGGCGAGCTTGCTCTCAAGCCCGCCAGCGACCTGCGCCTCGGTGATCTGGTCGTCGCGCCACGCCGGCTGCCGCGACCCGCGCCACAGCATGAGGTCGACTTGGCCATGCTGCTCCGCCGGACCGGGTACCACAATGCGATCCGGATCGAAGGAGAGGCCGTCCGTCGGCTCCTCGCCGCCAAGGCCGCGGCCCGGCAGCCCGCCCATCTGCGGCGGGACGTCCCGCGGATCCGGCTCCCGAGGTCGGAGTGGGCCCGGCTGGCCGAGGCGCGAAAGAAGCAGGGAATCACCGGCGGGGACATGGCCGGAAGGCTGGGTTACCGGCAGGCGTGCAGCATCAGCGAGTTCGAGACTTGCCGCTCCCTGCCACCGGAGCCCGTCTTCCGGCGGTACCTTACCGAACTGGGCGAGCCATGGCCGGAAGCAGCTGTGGTAGTCGCGTCACTCGTCGAGCAGTGGTCCGCGACGGCCTCGGCTAACGAGCTGTACCGCGACGTCGCTCCCGCCGCCTGGCTGGCCGACCTTAGCGAAGAAGACCTGTCCTGGCTCGCCGCCCAGGCCGATGGCCGCGATGTCGTTCTCTACACGCGCGCCCACCGTACCCGTGCGGTAAACCGCTTCCTTCCGGTGACCGAGGAGCTGTGCTACATGCTCGGCTGGTACCTCGCGGAGGGGTCGCTCAGCTCCCGTGGCGCCCGGCTCAACTTCTCGCTCGGCGCACCCGACGAGCGGTACCTCCCGTCACTTGTCACCGCCATCGAGGCCGTGACCGGCCGTACTCCGACGATCGTGAGGCCGAAGGCAGTTCCGAACGCGCTGCATCTCTACGTGCATGCTCCGGTCTTCGCCCGTGCCTTCAGGGCGATGGGCATGGGAGGGACGGCGACCCATAAGCGCATCCCTGACCTGCTGCTCAACTGCGAGGAGACCAATCAGCTCGCGTTCCTGGAAGGGTATTTCCTGGGCGACGGGAGCAAGGACCGCGTCGGACAGAAGCTAGCCTTCGCCACCTCCTCGATCGACCTCGCGAACGGGCTGCTGTACCTGCTGGGTCAGCTTGGCGTGCTGGCTGGCCTGAGCCGTCGCCGGGGTGGGAAGTTCCAGATACGCGAGCACGAAGTGGCGAGCGGGCCTAGCTACCTCGTCAGTGTGACCGGCAAAGAGGCACTGAAAACGCTGAGCCGCCTGTGGCGCAGCGCTCCATGTGCTGATGCGTTTGCCGCGTACGTAGCACGCCCGGCAACTCGCTCGGGATGCGAGCAGGTCTCGAGGGACCTGGTCGCGTTGCCGATCCGGATGATCAGGAAACTGCACTACAACGGCGACGTCTACGACCTGTCCGTCCCGGAGGACGAGAACTTTATCTCCGGTACCGGCGGGCTACTAACCCACAATTCGGACGCAGACGTGGACGGCGCGCACATCCGTACCCTGCTGCTTACGCTGTTCCATCGCTACCTGCGGCCGATGCTGGACGCGGGCCGGGTGTTCGCCGCGGTCCCGCCGCTGCACCGGATCGAGCTGACGCACACCCGCAAGGGCCAGGACAAGTACCGGTACACGTACTCCGACGCCGAGCTGAACCGGACGCTGCTGGAGCTGGAGCGGCGCGGCCAGCGGTGGAAGGAGCCGGTGCAGCGGTACAAGGGCCTGGGTGAGATGGACGCCTCCCAGCTGGCCGAGACCACCATGGATCCCCGGCACCGCACCATGCGCCGGATCAGGATCGAGGACGCCGCCGCGGCCGCGGAGATATTCAGCCTGCTGATGGGGACCGAGGTGGCCCCGCGCCGGGACTTCATCGTCCGCGGCGCGGCCGAGCTTGATCCCTCCCGCATCGACATATAGCCAGATCGGTTGAGGATCACTCAGGGTACTTGTACGATCGCTACTCGTGGTTAAGACGAAAATGATTGCCAGGTTCCTCCGGGCGCAGGCGTGGTGGCGGCTCGACACCGCGGGCGTCAGCGCGTCGCGCGTCGCGCGCAGCGTGGTCAGTCTGCTCGACACGGCCATGTACCTGCAGGATGTCCCCGATGACCATCCAGACATCCTGGCGCTGGAAGCAGGGGGCTGCTTCCTGGGCGACGTCTTCTATCCCGGTCCTGAGGGCGCGGTCATCGTAAGGGAATGGCAGCTGGCCGACAAGACCCCTGCCGGTCCCGCTGACCTGCTGGCCGCGCTGGCCCAGGCCGTCGGCCCCCTCAAGCCGGCCATCGGCCCCGAACGCCGCCCCGGCCCCGCGATCGACGCCCCCCAGCAGCCCGGTACCGCCGCAGCCGGGATCCAGCCCGGTCCCGCCGCAGCCGAGGTCCAGCCCGGTCCCGCCGCGGTCAAGGTTCCCCAGCAGCCCG
>PLDT01000038.1:7310-7450 GCA_003136255.1 Actinomycetota bacterium | reverse complement strand
AGCAGGTTCAGGCGGCGCTCGGCCCCGTCGTGAATGGCGGTCGCCCGGGCCGTGGCCTCGTCCAGCGCCTTCTTGGCCTGCCCCTTCGCGCCGGCCAGCACGGCCTCGGACTTCTTCCTGGCGTCGGACGTGGTGTTCTC
>PLDT01000038.1:0-7271 GCA_003136255.1 Actinomycetota bacterium | reverse complement strand
ATCCGCTCGCTGACCTCCTCGTGGGCGGGCTTGGCGCCGAGCGCCTGCTGGCGCGCCGTGGCCAGGTCGCGCTTCAGTTCCTCGCCGTCGTCAAGGGCGCGGGCAAGTCGCTGCTCTAGGTCCCGGATCTGGCTGCGGCAGCGGGCGATGAACTCGTCCACCTGCCGGCGGCTGTATCCGCGCATCTGCATTTCGAACGCATCTTCATGGGCGAGGTTCGGCAGGATATCAGTGTTGTCATTCATGGCTTTCCGAGGTCAAGTAGTCCGAAGGCGGCGGGAAACNNGAGGCTACTGAGGCTACTGAGGCGCAGGACCGCCCAAGGGGCGAGCGGGACCGCTACTTCGTAAGTATGCGCGCTCAGGACGAGGGTGGACGGACGAATACGAGCATGACTCTCGTCGGTCATCCCTGTCCTCGCAACCGGAACGAACTACTGTCCCGATTTATCCCGGTCTGTCCGGGATGGTTGCTGTTGCAGTACGTGAGTACTTTTGGCAGAGATACCGTTGGGGCCTTTGTGATACGCATTACCGGATTGACCGCAACTGCGCCGGGGTTTGGCGGAATCGTTACCGCCTGAGTGGGTAAAACGGTGCGTGAAGGTGGTAGGCGAATGACCCTGATGGGTCATGCGGAGGAGCAGTGTCGGCACGTAACCTGGGGCTCAACCGGATGGAGACGCGATCAGCGCCGGAGGTGAGCACGATTCCCAGACAGTTGGACCTGCGCGTTCATGACCGCGTCGCCCTTGACGAGATCGAGCTCTACGCCGAGGTGCTGACCGCGGTGGCGACCGCCGACCGGCCGCTGACCGCCGCCGAGCTCGACGAGGCGCTGGGCATCCACGACTGCTAGCCTGCGGCCCCGAGGCCCCGCTAGCTCGCGGCCCCGCTAGCCCCAGGCCCCGCTGGCTGGCGCTGCTGGTACATCGCGTCGGTGCTCCAGCGGGTGAACCCCAGGCCCTCGTACATCCCGATCGCGGGCGCGTTGTCCTCGTCCACGTAGAGCATCGCCTCGGCCAGGCCCATGTCGCTCAGGTATCCCAGCCCGGCCAGGGTCAGCGCCCGGCCCAGCCCGGTACCGCGCTCGCCGGGGTCTACCCCGACCACGTAGACCTCGCCGGTGCCCTGCTCCGGCTCCGCGGGCGCGGGAATCTTGGTCCAGTGAAAGCCGGTCATGACGCCGTCCCGCTCGGCGAGGAAGAAGCCCGCCGGATCGAACCACGGCTCCTGCTCGCGCACCTGCAGGTCGTGCCGCGTCCAGGCGCCCTGTTCCGGGTGCTTGGCGAAGGCCCGGGCGTTCAGGCTCAGCCACTCCTGTTCGTCGCGGCCGGGACGGAACGTCCGCAGCGTCGTGCCGGCCGGCAGGCGAGGCTGATCCAGCGGGTCCCGCAGTGACCGGCGCATCTGCCACAGCGCGCGGAAGCGCTCGAAGCCGGCCGCCCGGGCCAGCCGGGCCGCCGCGGGCAGGTCCCCGTGGGCCCAGATCCGGACCCGGTGCCCGTCGGCCTGGGCGATCAGCTCGCGCACCAGGGCCAGGCCGAACCCGTGGCCGCGGTGCCGCGGGTGGACGACCACCTCGCCGCTGACGTCCCGATCGGCGTTCCCGGGTGCGTCGAGGTATGCGTAGCCGGCGATCTCGTCGTTCACGTTCAGGATCAGATCGCGCCCCGGCGCCGGATCGGCGCTGGGGCCGCCCTCGTCGTAGCGCAGGTGCAGCCGCACGTGTTCCGACAGCGGCGCTACCGAGTCGGCGGCCGCCGCGGCCTCGGCCAGGTCCAGGACGCTGGCGATCTGGCCCGGATCCAGGCTGCCGCCGGTGATCGACCAACCCGTCATGGGCGGCAGGTTACCGGGCGGAGGCCGAGGTGCGGACTCCGGTGCCCCGGACGGCCTGCAGGCTTGGCGAGCCGGTCCGGGTCCGGTCGTCGCGGCTGAGCTCGGCTCGTTCGCTCTTGACCGGCACGAACCGGTAGCCGACGTTGCGTACGGTGCCGATCAGCGCCTCGTGCTCGGGGCCGAGCTTGGCCCGCAGCCGCCGGACGTGCACGTCCACCGTCCGAGTGCCGCCGAAGTAGTCGTAGCCCCAGACCTCCTGCAGCAGCTGGGCCCGGGTGAAGACCCGGCCGGGGTGCTGAGCCAGGAACTTGAGCAGCTCGAATTCCTTGAACGTCAGGTCCAGGACCCGGCCGCGCAGCCGGGCCGCGTAGGTGGCCTCGTCGATGGCCAGCTCGCCGGACCGGATCTCGTCCGGGGCCTCCGCCACCGCGGCCACGGTCCGGCGGCCGATGGCGAGCCTGACCCTGGCCTCCACCTCGGCGGGACCCGCTGTGTGCAAGATCACGTCATCCGCGCCCCACTCCGCGTTGACCGCGGCCAGGCCGCCCTCGGTCACGATCGCGAANNATCAGGGCGGACGCGTCCGCGGGCAGCACCCGGACCGGGTGCAGCAAAAGCCCCAGCGCAGGCAGGATCTCGGCGGACGGCTCCAGCGCTCCGGTGATCAGCAGCAGGTCGCTCACTCGATGGCACCTCCACTCGCCGGGTGCGGCCGCACCCGGCTGTCCTTACCGCCTGTATAAACAGATAAGGACCCGGGGGCAACGATGCCCGGGTCCGCTGACCTAAGGATATCCGAAATGGCCAGAGTGACAATCCAGTACTGGGCCGCGGCCAAGGAGGCGGCCGGCGTGGCCGCCGAATCGGTGGAAGCGGAGACGCTGGCCGAGGCGCTGGATGCGATCGTGGCGCGGCGCGGGGACGACGCTGGCACCGAGCGGCTACGCTCGGTGCTCGCCACGTCGTCTTTCCTGGTCGACGGCGCGCCCGCGGGCCGCCGCGGGACGGCCGACCTGGTCCTTGCGGAAGCGGCTCGGATCGAGGTGCTGCCGCCGTTCGCCGGCGGTTAGCTTTGCGGGGTGGGCATTACGCCGGTTGTGCGGCAGACTGGTGGATAACGCCCTACAGTGGTCAAGCCAGTACGTTCCGAAGTCAGACCCCCAGCGGGGTGAGCATGAGCCACGTACCACCCAGCCGTCCTGAACTGCCGGGAGACAGGAATTTTCCCGGCGAATTGAACCACCCGGCGGCGCCGCGCGTTCTCAGTGGTGTGCCAAACGCGGGAACCGCGCCCCGCTCAGGGCGGGTGGCAGACGAAGCTTTTGTCCGGACACTGTACGCCGAACACGGCGGCGCCCTGCTTCGCTACGCCCTCCACCTGACGGGCGGTGACAGGCAGCGTGCGGAGGACCTTGTGCAGGAAACGATAGTGCGAGCGTGGCGCCACCCCGAGGCGCTCACCGACCGGCCGGCCAGGCCCTGGCTGTTTGCCGTCGCGCGCAACCTCGCGGTCGATTCCTACCGGGCCCGGCAATCTCGTCCGCCGGAGACCGGGCAGGCGGCCTTGGAGCTACTCCCGTCTGACGATGACGCCGACCGGACGCTGGAATCGTGGGCCGTGGCGGACGCGCTGGCGTCGCTGCGCCCCGACCACCGGCGCGTGATCGTGGAGACCTACTACCGGGGCTGCTCGGTCGCGGAGGCGGCGGCCACGCTGGGCATTCCGGCGGGTACCGTGAAGTCCCGGACCTTTTACGCGCTGAAGGCACTCAAGCTGGCGCTGCAAGAACGAGGGCTGGCGCCATGACCCAAACCTGGGATTGCGCCGAGGCGAGGACGTCGCTCGGCGTCTACGTGCTCGGCGCCATCGACCCCGCCGAGCGCGGGCTGGTCGATGCCCACCTGGCCACCTGCCGGGACTGCCGGGATGAGCTGGCCGGCCTGGCCGGGCTGCCCGCGCTGCTGGCCCGGGTCAACCCGGACGAGATCAGCCGGATCCGCGCGGACGACGCGGTCCGCCCGATGGCCAGCGACGATCCGCCCGAGGAGCTGCTCGGCACCGTGCTCGGCCTGGCCGACGCCCGGCGCCGCCGGAACCGGTGGCGGTACCTGTCGGCCGCCGCGGCCGTGGCGGCGATCGCGGGCGGGCTGTTCGCCGGCCTGAGCTCGGCCACCTCGACGACCATCACCAAGACGGACGTGGTCTCGGCCGGCGTGGGTAAGTGGGAAACCGCGACCGGGACCGACGCCGCCACCGGGGTGACCAGTACGGTCGCCTACTCGAAGGAGCTGTGGGGCAGCGCGTTCCAGGTCCTGGTCGACGACATCCCGGTCGGCACCACCTGCCAGCTGTGGGTGGTCCACCCGGACGGCACCGAGACCGAGGTCGCGGCCTGGACGACGTCCCGCGACGAGGGCAAGGTCTGGTACGCCGGCTCGATGGCGAGCACCGCCGGGGCGATCGGCAAGTTCCAGATCACCGCGGGAAACAAGGTCCTGCTCACCGTCACGCCGACCTGAGCCCGCATGACCGGCGATCCCGGGTCGATGGCCGGCCGTCCCGGCTCGATGGCCGGCCATCCCGGGTCGCCCGGGCGGGAATGGATGGTGCCGCGCCCGTGCTGTCTAAGGACGTGACTGGCGGGCTGATCGCGCTGGCCGCGGCTCTGCTCGCGGCGACGGTAGTGGGACTTGTGCTGCGCCGCCGGGCCGGGCGCTTCCGCCCGGGGCCGCCCGGGGCACCCGAGCAGACGGCCAGCGCCGGGACCGGCGCCCTGACCGAAGCCGACCTCGGCGCCAGCCTGGGCCGGCAGGCCACCCTGGTTCAGTTCTCGACCGCCTTCTGCGCCCCGTGCCGTCCCACCCGGCAGATCCTGGCCCAGGTCGCGGACATGGCGGACGGCGTGACCCACGTCGAGATCGACGCCGAGGACCGCCTGGACCTGGTGCGGCGGCTGCGGATCAACAGCACGCCGACGATCCTGGTCCTGGACCCGGACGGAGCCATCGTCAAGCGCGCGACCGGCCTGCCGCGCAAAGCCGACGTCATCGCCGCGCTGGGTACCGCGGTCCAGCCCGGGGGCTGGTCACAGAAGTGACAGCCAGACGTGGCCCGAATACCATCGGGTTCGTGATGTCCCGGGCGGCGACGATGCTGACCAAGCGGCGCGCGGTCGACTTCTGCCACGTCGCTACCGCCCTGTGTCCGCGTCCGGCCGCCCTGATCCCCGGACCCCGCCGCACCGCCTGATCTTCGCGCGTCCCTATCGTGGCGTTCGATTTCTGCCTGGGCTGCCAGGCGCACCTGCTTATCCCGCGGCACCTAAGGATCTGGCCCGTCCGCCTAGTGGCCGGCCAGCGAAGGAGGAAATTCCACCATGAGTCGCACAGACGTCCTCGTGGACGCCGATTGGGCCGAGGCCCATATCGGTGACCCGCATGTCGTCATCGTGGAGGTAGACGAAGACACCAGCGCCTACGACAAGGGCCATATCCCGGGGGCGGTCAAGGTCGACTGGAAGAAGGACCTGCAGGACCCGGTCCGCCGTGACTTCGTCGACAAGACCGGCTTCGAGGCGCTGCTGTCCGAGCGCGGCATCTCGAACGACGACACCGTGCTGCTGTACGGCGGCAACAACAACTGGTTCGCGGCCTACGCCTACTGGTACTTCAAGCTGTACGGCCACGGCCACGTCCTGCTGCTCGACGGCGGCCGCAAGAAGTGGGAGCTGGACTCCCGCGAGCTGAGCACCGACGTGCCGCAGCGCCCGCGGACCAGCTACACCGCCACCGAGCAGGACGCCTCGCTGCGCGCGCTGCGCGACGAGGTGCTCGACGCGATCGGCAAGCGCAACCTGGTCGACGTCCGGTCCCCGGACGAGTTCACCGGCCGGCTGCTCGCCCCGGCGCACCTGCCGCAGGAGCAGGCTCAGCGGGCCGGGCACATTCCCACCGCGCGCAACGTGCCGTGGTCCAAGGCGGCGAACGAGGACGGCACGTTCCGGTCCGACGACGAGCTCCGCCAGCTCTACCAGGGCGACGCGGGACTGGACTTCGGCAAGGACACCATCGCCTACTGCCGGATCGGGGAGCGCTCGGCGCACACCTGGTTCGTCCTGCACGAGCTGCTCGGCCTGCCCAACGTCAAGAACTACGACGGCTCGTGGACCGAGTACGGGTCGCTGGTCGGCGTGCCGATCGAGCTGGGTGAGGCCCGATGACCGACGGATGCGGCGCGCCCGCCGGCGGGGTCAGCGCGCCCGCCGTGGCCGGGAGCCAGGCGGTCGTGGAAGGCAAGGTCTCCCGCCAGGGCGCCGCGGTCTCCACCGGGTACGCGCGGCTGCTCGGCACCGGCGAGGAGTTCGTGGCCGAGGTCCCGCTGGGGTCCGATGGCGGCTTCCGGTTCTTCGCCGCGCCCGGTTCGTGGACGCTGCGCGTCCTGGCCCCGGGCGGCCTGCGCGCCGAGCGTTCGGTGCAGGCCGACTACGGCCAGGTGACGACCGTCGACGTCACGCTCTGAGCTCAGCCTGGACGGCCCCGGGCGCGGCCGCGGTACCTCGGGTACGGCGGCCGCGCCCGGGCGAATTGTTCACCTTCCGGACATGAACGGGGCGCGGGGCGCCTACTAGGCTTTGCCTATGGCCGAGCACCGACAGGATTTCGAGCGTGATCTAGAGGCCATCGAGGCCAAGATCATCGAGCTGTTTGCCATCGTCGCCGAGGACATCCCCGAGGCGACCAAGGCCCTGCTGACCGGGAACAGCGAGATCATGCAGCGGCTGGCCGACCGCGACAAGGTCATCAGCGCCCTGTATCCCGAGACCGAGCAACTGGCCAACCGGGAGATCCTGCTCCAGGCGCCCGTCGCCGATGACCTGCGCTTCCTGTTGTCCGTGCTGCGCGTGCTGACCGAGTTCGAGCTCTCCCACGACCTGGTGATCCAGATCGCCTCCCGCGGTAACCACTTCCTCAACGACGACCTGTCGCCGCGCGCTCGGGGGATCGTCGAGCGGATGGGGACCCTCGCGGCCGACATGTGGCGCCAGGCGGCCGACTGCTGGTACCAGCGGGACCGGGCCGCGGCCCTCGCGGTGGCCGAGCGTGACGAGGAGATGGAGCAGCTTTACTCCAGCCTGGTCGCCGAGCTTGCCTCGGGACGGATGGCGCTCCCGGTGACGATGGAGATGACGCTGGTGGCACGCTTCTACGAGCGCCTAGGCGACCACGCGGTCACGATCGCGCGCCGCGTTGTGTACCTGGCCGGATCTGTGCCGGAGCCCGGAACCTCCTCGGCGTAGCGGACACGGCCCGGCCCACCTTGGTTCCCATGGAACGGGCTTCCGGCGGGGCTGGCAGCCGTCCGGACTGGCCGGAGTCTGACCTGCGAGGACGCCTATCCCTCGGGATTGGTCAGGGAAGCAGGGATTCGAC
>PLDT01000648.1:0-5415 GCA_003136255.1 Actinomycetota bacterium | reverse complement strand
CCGTGTGCTCAACGATCCGAAGGCGACCGATGACGAGCGGGCTGCGGCGGCGAGCGCGTTGTCGCAGGTCGTCGGCGGCAGGCAGACCGGCTCGGTGGCCGCTTCGGACGCGGGCCGTGTGCTCAACGATCCGAAGGCGACCGATGACGAGCGGGCTGCGGCGGCGAGCGCGCTGTCGCAGGCGCAGTTCGGCCCCGGTAAGGGCAAGAACAAGAAGAAGTAGCTGAGAATCGGCCGCCCTGGGCATGTGACCAGGACGCGCCGGCTGTGGTGGCGGCACCTGGGTCCCAACGCTTGACGAGAAGCATCAATGTTGTGTTAGATGCAACGTCATGGATGGCGTGAGAGCGGCGGGGCTGCCCGGGTCGGCGGGCCTGGCGCTGGCGGACGGGGTAGTTCATCTCGACCGGCCCGCGGCGGTGTTCGAGGCGATGCTGGAGGGCTGGGCGACGCAGCAGCGCGCCCGGTTCCTGAAGGAGGGCGGCACGATCCGGCCGCGGCTGGATCTGGTGCGGCGGTTCGCGCGGTTCTCTGGCCAGTACCCGTGGCAGTGGGATCCGCCGGAGGCGGAGGCGTTCTTCGCGTCGCTGGGCGTCGCGGCGTCGACGTTGCGGAATCATCAGGTGACGCTGCGGATGTTCTGCGACTACGTGACCGATGCCCGGTATGGCTGGCCGGGCAGGTGCCTGGAGTGGTTCGGCGAGGCGCCGCAGCAGGTTCTGCATGAGTGGAACACGGTCGTTCACGTCGCCGATTACGAGGGCGAGCCAGGGCGGCGGCCGCTGACGTATGACGAGGTGCAGGCGCTGTTCGACGCGGCTGACGGGCGGGCGGAGGAGATCCGTGCCCGGCACCGCAAGGGGCTGCTGGCGGCGATGCGGGACGCGGCGATGCTGAAGACGGTTTACGCGTTCGGGCTGCGCCGCCGGGAGGCGTGCGGCCTGGACGTGGCGGACCTGCGGAGGAATCCGAAGGCGGCGGATTACGGGGAGATCGGCGCCCTGTTCGTGCGGTGGGGCAAGTCCTCGAACGGCAGCCCGCCGAAACGGCGCACCGTGCTCACGGTGCCGGAGATGGACTGGGTGGTGCCGGTCCTGGCCGCCTATCTGGGGGAAATCCGGCCGCGGCTGGCCCCCGGCGGGCATCCAGCGCTGTGGGTGACCGAGCGGTGCGGCCGGATTTCGTACCGGGGCCTCAACCGGGCGTTCGGCGAGGCGCGTGACCTGGCGGGGCTGCCCGGCGAGCTTGACCTGCATTCGCTGCGGCACTCATATGTGACGCACCTGGTCGAGTTCGACTATCCGGAGCGGTTCGTGCAGGACCAGGTCGGGCACGCGTACGCCTCGACGACGGCGATCTACACGGGCGTGTCGGATGAGTACCGCAACCGGCTGCTGGAACGGTCGCTGCGGGCGCGTCACGGTGACCTGTGGGAGGAGCCATCGTGATCAGGAAGATGGGGATCCGCTGGCAGTTGCGGCTGCGGATGGCCGAGAAGGACATGTTCCACACCTCCGACCTGGTGCCGCTGCTGGCCGAGCGCGGGATCACCTTGTCGCGAGAGCAGGTGTTCCGGCTGGTCACCCAGCCCCCGCAGCGGCTGTCGATGGACACCCTGGCCGCGCTGTGTGACATCCTGGGCTGCTCGCCGAACGACCTGATCGAGGTCGAGGTGGTCAGCGAGCAGGTCCGCAAGGCCTCCGGGGAGCGGGGTGCCGCGCCGCCGCCGGTGCGGCGGACCACCATCCGCCGACCCGGGCCGTGACCGCTGCTGCCCGGCAGCATACTGAGCTGCTCGCCCAGATCGCGGGCGTGCTGGCCGGCATGCTGCCCGGCTTGGCGGAGCAGGCCGCGCTGGATGCGGCGGGCCGGGCCGCTGGGAACGTCCCGGGCTGCCGGGCGCTGCTGGAGCACCTGCGCTGTCACCCGGACGCGCTGAGCTCGGGTAGCTCCGCGGCGCCACTGTCGCTGATCCGCCTGGCGCATGCCCTGGTGGCCGCCGGGACCGAAGGGGTGGTGCTGCCGGGCTGTGCGGGATGCGGGAAGGTCACGGCGGATCTGCGGTCCTGGCCCGGCCCGGGGCTGGCCTGCCAGAGCTGCTACAAGGATGCCTGCCGTCGGCCGTGCGCGGTCTGCGGCAGCCTCGGGCGGGTCGCCGCGCGCGGACCTGCCGGGCCGGTCTGCAACCGCTGCTACCTGCGTGACCCGGCCCGGCACAAGGATTGCGCGCGGTGCGGGCACACGCGCCGGGTCGCCTGGCGCGACGCCGATGGCCGTCCGTACTGCACGCCGTGCTACCCGCGGCCGCTGCAGCAGTGCGCGGTCTGCGGCCAGGTCCGCAAGGTCACCGCGATCACCGCCGCCGGGCCAGTGTGTGACCGTTGCTACCTCCGGCCGCCGCGGCGGTGCGGCCGGTGCGGCCGCGTCCGCCCGATCGCGATGCGGGCCAAGGATGGCGCCCCCGACTTGTGTGCTTCCTGCCACCGCGGGCCGTCGGGGGAGTGCTCGCAGTGCGGGCAGCACCGCATCCTGAAGGGACGCCGCGACGGCAAGCCGATCTGCGAACGCTGCTATATCCAGCCGCCGGACAGGTGCGGGTTCTGCGGGCAGCTGGCGCCGATCACCGCCCGGTGGGAGACCGGGGCTGTCTGCGTGAGCTGCTACCCGCGGCTGCGGGCCAGCCCGGTGCCCTGCCCCGGCTGCGGGCAGCCCCGGGTGCTGACCAGCCTCGACCACGCCGGCCGGGCGGTCTGCGCGGGCTGCGCCGGACGCGAGGAGAAATACCTGTGCCGCCGCTGCGGCCAGCCAGCCGACGGCCTGGCCCGCGGCGTGTGCTCCCGGTGCGCGCTGTGGCAGCGTGTCGACGAGCTGCTTGGCGGACCCGGCCACACCACGAACCTGGGCCCGATCCGCGAGGCGCTGCTCGGCGCGGCAAACCCGAAAAGCGTGCTGACCTGGCTGAGCCGCAGCAACAGCGCCCGCATCCTGGCCACGCTCGCCCGGCACGACGGGCCGCTCAGCCACGAGCTGCTCGACGCCTTCCCCCGCAGCCACTCCCGCAGCCAGATCCGCCAGGCCCTGGTCCACGCCGGGCTGCTGCCGCCCAGGCAGGAGCTAATCGAAGACGTCGATGCCTGGCTCGATGACCTGCTCGGCAGCGTGCCCCGCCAGCACGCCCAGCTGGTCCGGCCGTTCGCCCGCTGGATGGTGCTGCGCCGGGCCCGCAACCGGGCCCGGACCCGCCCGTTCACCGAAGCGTCTGCCTCGTGGGCCCGGCAGCAGATCCAAGCCGCCGCGGACTTCCTGGCCTGGCTCGGCCAGCGCGGCACCAGCCTGGCCGACGTCGGCCAGCCGGAGATCGATACCTGGCTCACCAGCGGCGCCTCCCAGCGGTACTCCATCCGCTACTTCCTGACCTGGGCACACCGCCACCACCTGACCGGGCGGGTCACCGTGCCGCTGCGGCAGGCGAGGACCCCGGAACAAGAACTGCCTGAAGACCAGCGCTGGCACCAGCTCCAGAACTGCCTGCACCAGACCGCGCTGCCGCTGCGGGTCCGCGTCGCCGGCGCCCTCGTCCTGCTTTACGGCCAGCCCGTCAGCCGCATCGTCCAGCTCAAAGCCACACAGCTCAGCCGCCGTCACGGGCAGGCCTACCTGCTCCTCGACAAGCACCCCGTGCTCATCCCGCCCCCGCTGGCCGATCTCATCGACGAACTGCACGCGACCGCCACACCCTCTGCCGTGCTCGGCGGACGCGGAAAACCGTCCAGCTGGCTATTCCCCGGCCAGGTGCCCGGCCAGCACCTGAGCGCCAACGGACTCGTCCGCCAGCTCAACGCGCACGGCATCCAAGCCCGTATCGCCCGCAGCGCAGCACTGATCAACCTCGCCGCCGACCTGCCCGCCGCCGTCCTCGCCGACTTGCTTGGCTTGCACATCAACACCGCCGTCAGATGGGTCAAGCGCGCCAGACGAGACTGGGCCAGCTACCTCGACGCCCGCGCCCAGGTTCCCCCCAGAAGCCCAGCTGAGAATATGGCAGGCCTTGAATAAGTGCACTGCGCCGGTATTAAGGGCTGCTCTCAGCACAAATTCCCTGCTCAAGATGGGTGCGGCCGGGTAGCTGTGTTCTTCCCGGGCGCTGACTAAGCCGAGCCTGTTGCATCGGATGCAACAGACTCGACTCGTGCTCGCCTCGGGCCCGAGCTCGGGTGTCAGTGACCCAGGTCATCATGGGAATGTGTCCCATACATGCCTGGGCTGCGCATAGTTGGTATGTTCATTTAGCCATCAATCAGATGTACCAATCTTGGTCCATGAAACGTGAACGGAGGTGCCGTGGCGGGGAGGGGCCGACCTAGCAGGGCCGTCGTTTACGAGCGGCTTGGCCGTGCAATCATGGAACTCGACCGGGACGGAGGGCTTCCCAGCCCTAAGGAGGCTGAGTCGATCTGGGCCGATATCTGGCATCAGGAGGCTCACAACTCCACCGCACTGGAGGGCAACACGCTGGTGCTGCGTGAGGTCCAGATGCTCCTGGACCAGGGGCGTGCGGTCGGCGCCAAGCCTCTCAGGGAGTACAACGAGGTCAAGGGGTACGCGGACGCCGCCCGCTGGGTTTACGGGCAGGCCATGGAACCCGGTGACTGGCACGATGGCCGGGTCCTCACCATGACCGAGGTTCGTCACGTTCACCATCTCGCGATGACCCCCGTCTGGGACGTTGCGCCTCACCCCGATGCCACCGCCCGCGAGGGGCCGGGCAGCTTCCGCGAACATGACATTCACCCTTTTTCTGGAGGGATGACGCCACCAACCTGGCCGCTGGTAGCTGCCCGGATGCAGCAGTGGGTGGAAGACGTAGGCGCCACCGCGGAGCGCGTCGAGCGAGGCGAGAAGAATCGCTGGCTACCAGAGGAACTAGCGCGGCTCCACGACGAGTTCGAGCAGGTGCACCCCTTCATTGACGGAAACGGCCGAGTCGGCCGTCTAGTCATCAACCTCGTGCTAGTCCGACTCGGCTATCCGCCCGTGATCATCTTCAAGCGGCAGCGCGACGCCTACCTTGCAGCGATGCAGCGTGCTGACGCCGGCGACTACGGAGCCTTGGGAGAACTCATCGCCAGAGCGATGTACGACAACCTCAACCGGTTCATCGTCCCCAATGTTGCCGGCTCGGCCCGGATGGTCCCGCTCGCTGCTCTAGTAGACGAAGAGTTCACCATGATCGCGCTGCGCCGCGCTGCGCAACGCGGGAGACTCGACGCCTTCCAGGGTTCTGATGGGATCTGGCGTAGCTCGCGTAGGGCCGTCGATGCCTACCGGGCGGCAAGACATCAGCGGCGGCCGGGGAATACTGCACGCTCCGAATAAGTGCCCTGCGCCAGTAGTCGAACGCAAAGCCCGGTTCAT
>PLDT01000085.1:0-3374 GCA_003136255.1 Actinomycetota bacterium | reverse complement strand
GAGAAGTTCGGGTAGGCGTCGTCGAGGACCACGGTGACGTCGGCGGCCGGGTCGAGCTCGCGGGCGCGCAGGGCGGCGCTGATCCCGGCGTCGCTGCCGCCGATCATGACCAGGTGCACGGCAGGCTCCCATCGGTTAGCTGATCAGCGGGACCGGGCCGGGTGGCCGGTCCGCGGACGGCGTCGCGCCGTCGTGCGCGGCGCGGGCCGGGCTGGCTTGAGCGGGGTGGGGACGATGATGCCGACGGCTTCGGCCGGCGTGACATCGGGATACAGCACTGGTCACGGCGCCATCTTGACGGACCAAGGTAACTCAGTCAAGATTGAGTCAATGTCTCCTGAGCTAAACGCTGACCTAGCCCGACGGGCCGCTGTGCACGCGGCGCTCGCCGATCCGGCCCGGCTTCAGATCACCGATACCCTGCTCGCCGGGGACGCGTCCCCGTCCGAGCTGGCCGCCATGCTGGCCATGCCGTCCAATCTCCTCGCGCACCACCTGCGCATCCTGGAACAGGCCGGGATCATCGCCCGCCGCCGTTCCGAGGGTGACCGGCGCCGCACCTACCTGCGGCTGATTCCCGGCACCCCGGACTCGCTCGCCGCTCCGCCTGCCCGCGCGACGCGGCGGGTGCTGTTCGTGTGCACCGCCAACTCGGCCCGCTCGCACCTGGCCGCGGCGCTATGGCGCCGTGCCAGCGCCGTCCCGGCCGCTTCGGCCGGAACCCACCCCGGCACCCGGATCGAACCGGGCGCCATCGCTGCCGCCCGGCGGCACCGCCTGCCGATGCGCCGCCTGCGGCCCTGCCACATCAGCGACGTCCAGCAAGACGGCGACCTGGTCATTACCGTCTGCGACCTGGCCCGCGAGGAACTGGGCCGCCAGGCGGCGGTGCACTGGTCCGTCCCCGACCCGGTCCCGGCCGGGGATCCGGCCAGCTTCGACGCGGCCCTGGCCGAGCTCGGCGGCCGCGTCAAGCGCCTCGCGCCGCGCCTGGCCGCGACGCGCTGACCTCCCGCGGTCGCAGGCTAGACGGCCGGGCTGCGGCGCTCGATGAGCACGACGTCGCGCCAGCGACCGCGGTGCTGGCCGATTCGTTCCCGGGTGCCCACGACACGGAACCCGGCGGCCCGGTGCAGGGCCAGGCTGGCCGTGTTTTCCGGGAAGATGCCGGACTGGATGGTCCAGATCCCGGCCGCCTCGGTGGAGGTGATCAGCGCGGCCAGGAGGCGGCGGCCGGTGCCCTGGCCGCGGGCGGCGGGATGGACGTAGACCGAATGCTCTACCACCCCGGCGTAGACGCACCGGCCGGACACCGCCGAGGCGGCCACCCACCCGGTCACCTGCCCCGCCGCGGCCGCGACGAACCGGTGAGCGGGCAGATGGGCGGCGGTGAACGCCTCCCAGCCGGGCGCGCGGGTCTCGAAGGTAGCGTTGCCCTCGTCGATCCCAGCCTGGTAGATCGCCAGCACGGCCGCGGCGTGCGCCTCGGTCATCGCCTCGACCCGGGCGGCTGCCCCTGGGGCTGGCATGGTTTAGGGCCGGGCCGCGCGGATGATCGCCGCGTGCAGGCCGTCGGCGACCTGATGGGTCGCGGTGATGGTGATGGCGGCGAACCCGGCCCCGGCCAGGCCGGCGCGGTATTCGGTGAACGACGGCGCCCCGGCGATGCAGCCTGCCCGGGCGCCGCGCTCGGTCCGTTCGGCGGGCGTGAGACGGTCCTCGGCGAGGATGTCGGTGATGCCCAGGCGGCCGCCGGGGCGCAGCACGCGGAAGCTCTCGGCGAACACCGCCGGCCGGTCGGTCGACAGGTTGATCACGCAATTGGAGATGACCACGTCCACCGAGCGGTCCGGCAGCGGGATCGCCTCGATCTGGCCGCGGAGGAACTCGGCGTTGCCGACGCCCGCCTGGCGCGCGTGCTCGCGGGCCAGGTCCAGCATCTCGACGGTCATGTCCAGGCCGTAAGCCTTCCCGGCCGGGCCGACCCGGCGGGCCGACAGCAGCACGTCGATGCCGCCGCCGCAGCCCAGGTCCAGCACCGTCTCCCCGGGGCGCAGGTCAGCTACCGCGACCGGGTTGCCGCACCCCAGGCTCGCCCGCACCGCGCCCTCGGGCAGACCGCCGGTGTCCGGGTACCCCGCCGGGCCGAACCGGCCCGCCGCGGAGGTGTCCGAACCGCTGCCGGTGACGACCCGGCGCTGCTGCGCGGACCGGGCCAGCCCGGCGTACCGGGCGGCAACCGCCGCCCGGACCGGGTCCTGATCGGCTGGGGTCATGATCATCCTCCGGATGTCTCAGCGGGCGGCGGCGGGCGGGACCGGTGAGGGCTTGCCCATCACCAGGTCGGCGGCGGTCGGGAAGCAGTCCACGCAGGCCTCGTTGATCCGGTACAGGCGGCTGGTGCCGCGCTCCTCGGCCAGCACGAACCCGACCGCGGCGAGCTGGCGCAGGTGCTCGGACACCGTCGACTGGCTCACCGGCACGGCCGCGGTGATCTCACTGACCGTCAGCGGCCGGCCGGTGCGGGCCAGCAGCGAGACCACCTGGATCCGAGTGGCGTCGGCCAGCGCCTTGAACCACGCCGCGTAGGTCTCGGCGACCCCGCGGTCCAGCGGCCGCACATCATTCATCGTTAATCGACGATAGACGATGAATGCCCGGAGCGGAAGCCCCGAGGAGGGCCTGGGTTACTGCGGCGGGCAGCCGATCAGGGCGCCCAGGGCGGCCAGGGCCTGCGGCCGGGCCCGGTAGTAGACCCACACGCCGCGCTTGTCCCGGTCCACCAGCCCGGCCTCGTGCAGCACCTTCAGGTGGTGGCTGATCGTCGGCTGCGACAGGTCGAACGCGTCGTTCAGATCGCACACGCACGCCTCGCCGTCCTCGCGGGAGGCGACCAGCGACAGCAGCCGCAGCCGGACCGGGTCGGCCAGGGCCTTCAGCAGCGGTGCGACCTGCTCGGCCTGCTCCATGCTCAGCGGCGCGGCGGACAGCGGCGCGCAGCAGGCGGCCGTCTCCGCCGGGCTGAGCACTGTCAAGGAAATAGGCACACATCTATATTGACAGAAGTCGATGTCTTGTGGCAAGCTCGGTTGCAGGCAAGACATAGACAGGCATCAATGTCCTTCGGAGGGCGCAATGTCCCGGGTGCAGCTCGCGCTGAACGTCAACGACATCGACGAGGCCGTCAGCTTCTACACCAAGCTGTTCGGCACCGAGCCCGCCAAGCGCAGGCCCGGATATGCCAACTTCGCCATCACCCAGCCCCCGCTCAAGCTCGTCCTGCTGGAGAACCCCGGTCAGGGCGGCACCCTGAACCACCTCGGCGTCGAAGTCGACAGCGCCGACGCCGTCGACGCCGAGCAGGCCCGGCTCGC
>PLDT01000636.1:0-14733 GCA_003136255.1 Actinomycetota bacterium | reverse complement strand
AAGCTCTGAGGGACGCACCGACATGGGTAAGCAGATAACCGGGATCCTGGGCACCAAGCTTGGCATGACCCAGGTCTTCAACGAGGCCGGGCAGATCGTGCCGGTCACGGTCGTACAGGCCGGGCCCTGCGTGGTGACCGCCGTGCGCACGCCGGGCGCCGACGGGTACTCGGCCGTGCAACTCGGCTTCGGCGAGATCGATCCGCGCAAGGTGACCAAGCCGGTCAGCGGCGTGTTCGCGAAGGCGGGCCTGACCCCGCGCCGGTACCTGGCCGAGTTGCGCACCGACGACGCGTCGGAGTACACGCTCGGGCAGGAGGTCACGGCCGGGGTGTTCGCCTCCGGGCAGCACGTGGACGTGACCGGCCGGAGCAAGGGCAAGGGCTTTGCGGGTGTCATGAAGCGGCACGGGTTCAAGGGCCTCAGCTCCTCGCACGGCACCCAGCGCAAGCACCGCTCACCCGGGTCCATCGGCGCCTGCGCCACCCCGGGCCGGGTGTTCAAGGGCGTGCGGATGGCGGGCCGGATGGGCGGCATGCGCACCACGGTGCAGTCGCTGACCGTCCATGCCGTCGACGCCGAGCGCGGGCTGCTCCTGATCAAGGGCGCCGTGCCCGGCCCCCGCGGCCGGGTCGTCCTGGTCCGCAGCGCGGTCCGTAACCATTCAGAGCATGGGGGTGAAGCCTGATGACCGCCGTCAGCGTCATCTCGCCGTCCGGTGACGGCGCCAAGACCGTCGATCTGCCGGAGGAGATCTTCGCCGCCAAGGTCAACATCCCGCTGATCCACCAGGTCGTGGTGGCCCAGCGGGCCGCGGCCCGGCAGGGCACGCACGCCACCAAGTCCCGCGGCCAGGTCCGCGGCGGCGGCAAGAAGCCGTACCGGCAGAAGGGCACCGGCCGGGCCCGTCAGGGCTCGCTGCGCGCGCCCCAGTACACCGGCGGCGGCGTCGTGCACGGCCCGGTGCCGCGCTCCTACGCGCAGCGGACGCCGAAGAAGATGAAGGCCGCGGCCCTGCGCGGCGCGCTGTCCGACCGGCTCAGCCACGGGCGGGTCCTGGTCGTCAGCGGCTTCGTCGACGGTGACGCGCCCCGGACCAAGGACGCCGTGGCCGTGCTGACCGCCGCTGTGGGTACATTGGGCCGCCCAGTACTCGTAGTAGCCCACCGCGACGACGAGCTGACCTGGAAGTCGCTGCGGAACGTGCCGGCCGTGCACGTCCTGGCCGAGGACCAGCTCAACACCTACGACGTGCTGGCCAGCGATCACGTGGTCTTCACCGAGCAGGCCCTGACGGCGTTCGTCGCCCGGGCCCGGGTAACGAAGGGAGCGGACCAGTGAGCCGGGACAACAACCCGCGGGACGTCCTGCTGCGCCCGGTGGTCTCGGAGAAGAGCTACGGGCTGCTCGACGAGGGCAAGTACACCTTCATCGTCGACCCGGAGGCCAACAAGACCCAGATCAGGCTGGCCGTCGAGGCCGTGTTCGGGGTCAAGGTGACCGGGGTCAACACCGTGAACCGCCCGGGCAAGCGCCGGCGCACCCGGTATGGCTGGGGCAAGCGGCCGGACACCAAACGCGCGATCGTGACCCTCGCCTCGGGGGACCGGATCGACATCTTCGGGGCTTAAGGGAGACTCGACAAGAAATGGCTATCCGTAAGTACAAGCCGACCACCCCCGGCCGGCGCGGCGCGAGCGGCTCTGACTTTGCCGAGGTCACCCGGACCGAGCCGGAGAAGTCGCTGGTCCGCCCGCTGCACTCGCGCGGCGGCCGGAACGTGCACGGCCGCGTCACCGCCCGGCACCAGGGCGGCGGCCACAAGCGCGCCTACCGGCTGATCGACTTCCGCCGGGCGGACAAGGACGGCGTGCCGGCCAAGGTCGCGTACATCGAGTACGACCCGAACCGCACGGCCCGGATCGCGCTGCTCCACTACGCGGACGGCGAGAAGCGCTACATCATCTGCCCGCAGGGCCTGTCTCCCGGGGACACCGTGGAAAGCGGCACCGGCGCGGACATCAAGCCGGGCAACGCGCTGCCGCTGCGCAGCATCCCGACCGGCACCGTGGTGCACGCCATCGAGCTGCGGCCCGGCGGCGGCGCCAAGATCGCCCGCTCGGCGGGCGCCGGCGTGCAGCTGCTGGCCAAGGAGGGCGGCTACGCCCAGCTGCGGATGCCGTCCGGCGAGATCCGGCGGGTCGACGCGACCTGCCGGGCCACGGTCGGCGAGGTCGGCAACGCCGAGCAGGGCAACGTCAAGCTCGGCAAGGCCGGCCGCAACCGGTGGAAGGGAATCCGCCCGTCGGTGCGCGGCGTGGCCATGAACCCGGTCGACCATCCGCTGGGCGGCGGCGAGGGCAAGAGCTCAGGCGGACGTCATCCGGTCAGCCCGTGGGGTCAGCCGGAGGGCCGGACCCGCCGGGCGCACAAGCCGAGTGACCGGCTGATCAGCCGTCGCCGCGGCCGGAACAAGCGGTAGGAGCAGCACGCGATGCCTCGTAGTCTTAAGAAGGGCCCGTTCGTCGACGACCACCTGATGAAGAAGGTGGACGTGCAGAACGACCGGGGATCAAAGGCCGTCATCAGGACGTGGTCCAGGCGTTCCATGATCGTGCCGGCCATGCTCGGACACACGATCGCGGTCCACGACGGCCGCAAGCACATCCCGGTGTTCATCACCGAGTCGATGGTGGGCCACAAGCTTGGCGAGTTCGCGCCCACGCGGACTTTCCGCAGTCACGTCAAGGACGACCGGCGCAGCCGCCGATAGGAGAACGACGAACCATGGAAGCAAGGGCGAAGGCGCGGTATGTCCGCGTTACGCCGCGGAAGGCCCGCCGGGTGGTGGACCTGATCCGCGGGCTGCCCGCTGACGAGGCGCAGGCCCTGCTGGCCTTCGCGCCGCAGTCGGCCAGCGACCCGGTCGGCAAGGTGCTCGCCAGCGCGATCGCCAACGCGGACCACGGCGGCGGCCGCGCGGACCGGGGCATGCTGTGGGTGCGCCGCGCCTGGGTCGACGAGGGCCCGACGCTCAAGCGCTTCCGGCCCCGCGCGCAGGGCCGCGGCTACCGGATCCTGAAGCGCACCAGCCACATCACGGTCATCGTCTCCGACGACTCCGAGGGAGGGACTCGCTAGTGGGCCAGAAGGTGAACCCGCACGGGTTCCGGCTCGGCATTACCACCGACTTCAAGAGCCGCTGGTACGCCGACAAGCTGTACAAGGAATACGTGGCCGAGGACGTGGCCATCCGGCGGATGCTGCAGCGCGGCATGGAGCGGGCTGGCATCTCCAAGGTCGAGATCGAGCGGACCAGGGACCGGGTGCGGGTGGACATCCACACCGCCCGGCCGGGGATCGTCATCGGGCGGCGCGGTGCTGAAGCCGACCGGATCCGCGGCGACCTGGAGAAGCTGACCGCCAAGCAGATCCAGCTGAACATCCTCGAGGTGAAGAACCCCGAGATCGACGCTCAGCTGGTGGCTCAGGGGGTCGCCGAGCAGCTGTCCAGCCGGGTCTCGTTCCGGCGGGCTATGCGCAAGGCGATCCAGAGCGCGATGAAGGGCGGCGCCAAGGGCATCCGGGTGCAGTGCTCGGGTCGCCTGGGCGGCGCGGAGATGTCCCGGTCGGAGTTCTACCGCGAGGGCCGGGTGCCGCTGCACACGCTGCGCGCCGACATCGACTACGGCTTCTACGAGGCCCGTACCACCTTCGGCCGGATCGGCGTGAAGGTCTGGATCTACAAGGGCGAGGCGCCGACCAGCCGGGCCGGCCGCGAGGCGCAGGCCGCCGCGTTGCGGGCCGCGGCCCAGCAGCGACCGCAGCGCCCTTCCCGTGAGCCGCAGCGGCGTCGCCGCGCCCCTGAGGGCGCGACCGCCGGCGAGGAAGGCTGAGCCATGCTGATTCCGCGCAGGGTTAAGCACCGCAAGCAGCACCGGCCCCACCGGACCGGTAACGCGACCGGTGGCACCCACGTGTCGTTCGGCGAGTACGGGATCCAGGCCCTCGAGCACGCCTACGTGACCAACCGGCAGATCGAGGCGGCCCGTATCGCCATGACCCGGCACATCCGCCGTGGCGGGAAGGTCTGGATCAACATCTACCCGGACCGGCCGCTGACCAAGAAGCCGGCCGAGACCCGGATGGGATCCGGTAAGGGCTCGCCGGAGTGGTGGATCGCCAACGTCAAGCCGGGGCGGGTCATGTTCGAGCTGTCCGGGGTCGCCGAGCCGGTGGCCAAGGAGGCGCTGCGCCGCGCGATCCACAAGCTGCCGATGAAGTGCCGCGTGGTCCAGCGAGAGCTGGGTGAGGGCTGATGGCTAGCGGCCTGACCGCGCAGCTGCGCGTGTCCACCGAAGAAGAACTGACCGCCAAGCTGGCCGAGGCCAAGGAAGAGCTGTTCAACCTGCGCTTCCAGGGTGCCACCGGGCAGCTGGAGAGCCACGGCCGGCTGCGTGCGGTCCGCAAGGAAATCGCCCGGATCTACACGGTGATGCGCGAGCGCGAGCTCGGGATCATCACCTTGATCGAAGAGTCCGGCGAACCGGAGGATCTCGAGCCGGAGACGCCGGTGGCCAGTGTCACGAACGCCGATGACAGTGCCACCGAGGACAGCGCAGCCGAGGATGACGCAGCCGAGGAGGCGAGCGAGTGAGCGAGAACGCCACGGGTGCCGTGACGCGCGGCTACCGCAAGAGCCGGGAAGGCTTGGTGGTCAGCGACAAGATGGACAAGACCGTCGTTGTCGAGGTCGAGGACCACGTCAAGCACCCCAAGTACGGCAAGGTTCTGCGCCGTACCAAGAAGTACCAGGCGCACGACGCCACCAACGCCTGCGGCGTGGGTGACCGGGTGCTGCTGATGGAGACCCGGCCGCTGTCCGCGACCAAGCGCTGGCGAGTGGCCGAGATCCTCGAGAAGGCCAAGTAAAGGCAGAAACACGGTAACAGCAGACCGCCTGGCTCCGATGCCCGGCAAGCAGACCCCCGAGGGGGGTCACCGGGGGGATCGTCCCCCGGGGAAGACAGGGAGTTGACGTGATCCAGCAGGAGTCGCGGCTTAAGGTCGCCGACAACACGGGTGCGAAGGAGATCTTGTGCATCCGTGTGCTCGGCGGCAGCGGCCGGCGATACGCGGGCATCGGTGACGTGATCGTGGCGACCGTGAAGGATGCCCTTCCCGGCGCCGGCGTGAAGAAGGGCGATGTCGTCAAGGCGGTCGTGGTACGCACGCGCAAGGAGCGCCGCCGCGGCGACGGCTCCTACATCCGGTTCGACGAGAACGCCGCGGTGCTGATCAGGGACGGCGGCGACCCGCGCGGGACCCGCATCTTCGGACCGGTCGGCCGTGAACTGCGGGAGAAGCGGTTCATGCGGATCATCTCGCTGGCGCCGGAGGTGCTCTAGATGAAGATCAAGAAGAACGATCACGTGATCGTCGTGGCCGGCCGCGACAAGGGCCGCAGCGGCCTGGTGATCGCGGCCTACCCGGACCGGGGCAAGGTCCTGGTCCAGGGCGTCAACGTGGTCAAGAAGAACAAGAAGGTCACCTACCAGGGCCAGCGCGGGGCCAAGGAAGGCGGCATCACGCACGAGGAAGCACCGATCGACGTGAGCAACGTGCAGCTGGCCGATCCGGACACTAACCGCGCGGCCCGGGTCGGGTACCGGTTCGACGACGAGGGCCGGAAGGTCCGCGTCGCCAGGCCGAGCGGGAAGGACATCTGATGGCGACCGAGGCTCCGGCCCTGCCGCGGCTCAAGGAGCGTTACCGGGCGGAGATCGCCCCGGCGCTCAAGGAGGAGTTCGGCTACGGGAACGTGATGCAGATCCCCGGCCTGACCAAGATCGTGGTGAACATGGGCGTGGGCGAGGCGGCCCGCGACGCCAAGCTCATCGACGGCGCGGTCCGCGACCTGTCCACCATCACCGGGCAGAAGCCGGCCGTGGCCAAGGCCAAGAAGTCCGTGGCTCAGTTCAAGCTGCGCGAGGGCATGCCCATCGGCGCGCACGTCACGCTGCGCGGGGACCGGATGTGGGAGTTCCTGGACCGGCTGCTGGCCATCGCGCTGCCCCGGATCCGCGACTTCCGCGGCCTGTCCCCCCGGCAGTTCGACGGGCACGGCAACTACACGTTCGGGCTGACCGAGCAGGTCATGTTCCACGAGATCGACCCGGACAAGGTGGACCGGCAGCGCGGGATGGACATCACCGTCGTGACCACCGCAACCAACGACGCCGAGGGCCGCTCGCTGCTTCGGCGGCTCGGATTCCCTTTTAAGGAGGGGTGACAAATGGCGAAGAAGGCGCTGGTCGTTAAGCAGAAGCGGACCCCGAAGTTCCAGGTTCGCGGCTATACGCGGTGCACGCGCTGCGGGCGCCCGCGGGCCGTCTACCGCAGGTTCAGCCTGTGCCGGATCTGCTTCCGGACCATGGCCCACCGCGGCGAGCTGCCCGGCATCACCAAGTCCAGCTGGTAAATGAACAAGACGAGCACACCGCAGGTCCCGCTCGGTTGCAAAACCCGGCGGGAAACCACGGCGAGGAAGGCCGACCGGCCATGACCATGACCGACCCGATCGCAGACATGCTGACGCGTCTGCGCAACGCGAACTCGGCGTACCACGACACGGTGGGTATGCCGTACTCCAAGATCAAGTCCCACATCGCCGAGATCCTCCAGCAGGAGGGCTACATCGCCTCCTGGCGCGTCGAAGACGCCGAGGTCGGCAAGAACCTGGTGATCAGCCTGAAGTTCGGCAACGCGCGCGAGCGCTCCATCGCCGGCATCAAGCGGGTGTCCAAGCCGGGCCTGCGGGTCTACGCGAAGAAGGACAACCTGCCCCGGGTGCTCGGCGGCCTCGGCGTGGCCATCATCTCCACCTCCGGTGGGCTGCTGACCGACAAGCAAGCCAAGAAGCGGGGCGTGGGCGGGGAAGTCCTCGCCTACGTCTGGTAAGGGAGAGCTGCAATGTCAAGGATCGGGCGGCTCCCCGTGACCATCCCCAGCGGGGTAGAGGTCACCGTGGACGGCCGCGAAGTCACCGTGCAGGGGCCGAAGGGGACGCTGTCGCACACNNGGCTACCGCAAGACGCTGGAGATCGTCGGCGTCGGCTACCGGGTGCAGGCCAGGGGCAGCAACCTGGAGTTCGCGCTCGGGTTCAGCCACCCCGTCGTCATCACCCCGCCGGAGGGCATCACCTTCCGGGTCGAGGCGCCCACCAGGTTTGTCGTGGAGGGCATCGACAAGCAGCAGGTGGGCGAGATATCCGCGCAAATCCGCAAGCTCCGCAAGCCGGACCCGTACAAGGGCAAGGGCGTGCGGTACCAGGGCGAGCAGGTCCGCCGCAAGGTCGGGAAGGCTGGGAAGTAGTCATGGCTGGCACCAAGACCAGGTCGCACGCACGCGCCACCGGGCGGGTACGGTCTCACACGCATCTGTCGACGGCGGCCCGCGCGCGGCGCCACCTGCGGGTACGCAAGAAGGTCACCGGCAGCGCAAGCAGGCCGCGACTCGTCGTCAACCGGTCGGCCCGGCACATGTTCGCCCAGATCGTGGACGACGGCGCCGGCCGTACGCTGGCGGCCGCGTCCACCCTGGACCCGGCGATCCGGACCGTCGAGGGCGACAAGACGGCCAAGGCGCGCAAGGTGGGCGAACTGCTCGCGGAGCGCGCGGCGCAGGCCGGCATCGAGGCCGTGGTCTTCGACCGTGGCGGCTACCGCTACCACGGCCGCGTCGCGGCCCTGGCCGACGGCGCCCGCGAAGGCGGCCTGAAACTGTGAGCCCCGCAACTATCAGCCCAGCAACTATAAGCAGGGCCAAGCGTTATACAGAAGAGATGAGGAAGGGCTAATGCCACCAGGAGGACCACGGCGCGGAGGAGGCGGCGGCGGCGAGCGGCGCGAGCGCCGTGAGGACCGGCGTGGCGGCGAGGCCGCAAAGCAGGCTGCCTACATTGAGCACGTGGTGACCATCAACCGCGTGGCCAAGGTGGTCAAGGGCGGTCGCCGCTTCAGCTTCACCGCGCTCGTGGTGGTGGGCGACGGCAACGGGATGGTCGGCGTCGGCTACGGCAAGGCCAAGGAAGTCCCGGCCGCCATCGCCAAGGGTGTCGAAGAGGCCAAGAAGCACTTCTTCCGGGTGCCGCGGATCGCCAGCACGATCCCGCACACGGTTCAGGGCGAGGCCGCGGCGGGAGTCGTGCTGCTGAAGCCGGCCAGCCCGGGTACCGGCGTCATCGCCGGCGGCCCGGTCCGGGCCGTGCTGGAGTGCGCCGGCATCAGCGACGTGCTGTCCCGCTCGCTGGGCTCCTCGAACCCGATCAACGTCGTGCACGCGACGGTGGCCGCGCTGAAGAGCCTGAGCCGGCCCGAGGAGATCGCGGCCAAGCGAGGCCTGCCGATCGAGGACGTNNATCGGCCAGGTCGTGGTCAGGCCGGATCGCCCGGAGTTCCGCGGCATGATCAAGACGGTGCGCCACCTGGTGACCGTGGAGGAAGTGGACTAGATGACCGACGACCAGACGGCGTCCGGGCGCGGGCTCAAGCTGCATCACCTGCGGCCGGCGCCGGGCTCGCACAAGGCCAAGACGCGGGTCGGCCGCGGCGAGGCGTCCAAGGGGAAGACCGCGGGCCGCGGCACCAAGGGCACCAAGGCGCGCTACCAGGTGCCCATCGGCTTCGAGGGCGGCCAGATGCCGCTGGCCCGCCGGCTGCCGAAGCTCAAGGGCTTCTCCAACGCCGGCTTCCGCACCACCTACCAGGTCGTGAACACCGGCCGGCTGGCCAAGCTGTTCCCCGAGGGCGGCGACGTGACCCCGGAGAACCTGGTGGCCAGGGGCGCGGTGCGGTCCGGTGAGCTGATCAAGGTGCTCGGCACCGGCGACCTCTCGGTCGCGCTGCGGGTGACCGCGCACGCGTTCTCGGCCACCGCCGTGGCGAAGATCGAGCAGGCCGGCGGTACGGTCACCGAGCTTTCCTGACCCCGGCGGAGCCGAGCGAGCGGAGAAAACAGATGGCGTGCCGGGTAAGATACGTGGACTGCCCGACCAACCGAACCGAGGACTGCGCATGCTGACGGCCTTCGTGCGGGCGTTCCAGACGCCGGACCTGCGCAAGAAGATGCTGATCACGCTGGGCCTGATCGCGCTGTTCCGGTTGGGCGCCTCGTTGCCGACCCCTGGCATCGACGAGAAGAACGTGGCCTACTGCTCCAACCTGGCCACCACCGCCGGGAGCTCCACGGCCGGCGTCCTGGCCATCGTCAACCTGCTCAGCGGCCAGGCCCTGCTGCGCCTGTCGGTGTTCGCGCTCGGCATCATGCCGTACATCACGGCCAGCATCATCCTGCAGCTGCTGACCGTGGTGATCCCGCGGCTGGAGACGCTGAAGCAGGAGGGCCAGGCCGGCCAGGCCAGGATCACCCAGTACACCCGGTACCTCACCGTGGGCCTGGCGATCCTGCAGTCCACCGGCTATATCGAGCTGGCCCGGTCCGGGACGCTGTTCAGCGGGTGCGGGGCATCGGGTGGCACCAACCCGCTGATCCCGAACGGCGGGATCTTCAACATCGCCACCATGGTGATCTGCATGGTGTCCGGCACCACGGTCATCATGTGGATGGGCGAGCTGATCACCGACCGCGGGGTCGGGAACGGCATGTCGGTGCTGATCTTCACCACCGTTATCTCCGTCATCCCCGGCGAGATCCTGGCCATCTACCGCGACAAGTCGGCCTTCTACGCCGGCGTGGCCATCTTGGTGGTCGTCGCGATCGTGGCCTTCATCGTGTTCATGGAACAGGCTCAGCGCCGCATCCCGGTGCAGTACGCCAAACGGATGGTGGGCCGGCGCATGTACGGCGGCACGTCGACCTACATCCCGATGAAGGTGAACCAGGCGGGCGTGATCCCGGTCATCTTCGCCTCGTCGCTGCTGTACATCCCGACCCTGGGCGCGCAGCTGTTCGCCAATCAGACGCATCCGCAGGGCTGGGTGTCCTGGGTCGAGCGCTACCTGGCCCAGGGCACGTCGTCGAGCAGCCTGAGTACCGGCGGCTTCTATATGCTGCTGTTCTTCGTGCTGATCATCGGGTTCACCTACTTCTACGTGTCGATCACCTTTAACCCGACTGAGGTGGCCGACAACATGAAGAAGTACGGCGGGTTCATCCCCGGGATCAGACCGGGGCGGCCGACCGCCGAATACCTCAGTTACGTGCTCAGCAGGCTCACCGCGCCCGGTTCGACCTACCTGGGCGTGATCGCGCTGTTCCCGCTGGTCGCGCTCACCTCCATCGGAGTCGGCGAGCAGTTCCCGTTCAGCGGGGTCAGCCTGCTGATCATGGTCGGGGTCGGGCTCGACACGGTGAAGCAGATCGAGAGCCAGTTGCAGCAGCGCAACTATGAGGGTTTCTTGCGATAGTGCGCATCGTCCTCGTCGGGCCCCCCGGTGCGGGCAAGGGGACACAGGCCCAGTTCATCTCTTCGCACCTGGCGATCCCGAGGATCTCGACAGGTGATATTTTCCGGTACAACGTGACGAGCAACACCGGCCTGGGCCGGCAGGCCCGCGAGTACATGGAACGCGGTGACCTGGTGCCCGACGAGGTCACGGTCGCGATGGTCCGGGACCGGCTGGCCGAGGACGATGCGCAGGGCGGGTTCCTGCTCGACGGGTTTCCCCGGAACGTTCCGCAGGCCGAGACGCTGAAGAAGATGCTCGCGGAGTGGGACACCAGGCTGAGCGTGGTGCTCGAGCTGGTGGTGGACGAGGACGAGGTGGTGCGGCGGCTGTCCGGGCGGCGGACCTGCCGCCGCTGCGAGCGGGTCTGGCACGTGCTGTACGACCCGCCGGACCGCGACCTCATCTGCGACGACTGCGGCGGCGAGCTGTTCCAGCGTGACGATGACTCCGAGGCGACGATCAGGCACCGGCTCGAGGTCTACGCCGAGCAGACCTCGCCGCTCATCGCGTTCTACGCCGATGAGAACATCCTGATCGGCATCGACGCGACCGGCCCGGTCGAAGAGATCACCAGCCGGGCGCTGGCCGCACTGCGCCCGTTCGTGCGCTGAGGGACGGTGCGCATGCGGCCACGGCAGGGCAAGGGGCGGGGGAGACGGTCGGGGATCCAGATCAAGACCCCCGAGCAATTCGCGATCATGCGCGAGGCCGGGCTGGTCGTGGCGCACACCCTGGAGGCGGTCGCCGCGGCGGTCCGGCCCGGCATCACCACCGCCGAGCTTGACGCGCTCGCCGAGCGCGAGATCCGCGCGGCCGGCGCGACCCCGTCGTTCCTGGGCTACCACGGGTATCCCGCCACGATCTGTACCTCGGTGAACGACCAGATCGTGCACGGCATCCCGAGCCCGGCCCGGAGCCTGGCCGAAGGGGACATCATCTCCATCGACTGCGGCGCCATCGTCCGCGGCTGGCACGGGGACGCGGCCCTCACCGTCGGCGTCGGCGCCATCTCCGCCGAGCACGCCGCGCTGCTGCGCGTGTGCGAGGACGCGCTGTGGCAGGGGCTCGCGCAGGCGCGGGACGGCGCCCGGCTGGGCGACATCTCGCACGCGGTGCAGGCCAGCGTCGCGGCGGCGGGCCCGTACGGCATGGTCGAGGAGTACACCGGGCACGGCATCGGGACCGCCATGCACATGGATCCGCCGGTGCCGAACTTCGGCCGGCCCGGCCGCGGGCTGCGGCTGCGGGCCGGCCTGGCGCTGGCCGTGGAGCCGATGGTGACGCTCGGCAGCCCGGAGACGGTCCTGCTGGACGACGGCTGGACGGTCATCACGGCGGACGGGAGCTGGGCCGCGCACTTCGAGCACACGGTCGCGATCACCCCGGACGGCCCGTGGGTGCTGACCGCCGAGGACGGCGGCCAGGCCCGCCTGGGCGATACTAGACACAGGGATCCCGCGAGCGTCCCGCCGACCTAGACCGGAAGGCCGGGAGGTAGGTCGGGGTTGGTTGGTTGGGAAAGGTAGGGCGCCCGGTGCCTGGTGATCCGCGGATCCGCGCCTCCGACGCGGATCGCGACCGCGCCACGGCCCTGCTGCGCGAGCACCACGCCGCGGGCCGGCTGACCGCCGAGGAGTTCGACGAGCGGATGGACGCCGCGCTCAGCGCCAAGACGCTGGGCGAGATCGACGAGCTGCTGGCCGACCTGCCGGTCATCGACCTGTACCGGCTGCCGGACGAGTCGATGCGGCGGCCCGCGGGCCTGCCGCACCAGTCCCTGATGCCGCGGGCAAGCCCGCGGCCAGGCCAGCAGAGCCCGGTCCGGTTCTCCCCGGGCACGGTGGTCATGGGGGCCTGGGGCGTGGTCACCGGCGCGCTGATCGCCATCTGGGCGGTCGCGGCGGTGGTCGGCGCCGGGACCTGGCTGCCCTGGTGGCTGCTAGTGGCGATCCCGTGGATCTGGGTGATGATCCGCCGGGCCCGGCGCCACGGAGAATAGAGCGCCATGGGGAATAGCCGTGGGCCCGGCGGTGTCATACACGTGGGCGGTTCGCGTTGGTGCCGTGGGTCGAGTACACTCGTCTCCGGCCCATCTGCTGGGTTCCCCGTGGTTAAAACCCGGGGCTCGCACATGCGAGCGGTATGGACCCTACGGAGCCCTTCCCGGTTATCTCGTCCCGCTGTCTTAGTCAGCACGGGCGTGAGCCAGGCGGGGCAGCCTTACCGCCCAGGAGAGTAAACCAGCCGCGCCTCGGCGCGGACCACCACCCTACAGAGCGAAGCGCGGAGTACATGCCCAAGAAAGACGGCGCCATTGAGATCGAAGGCACGGTAGTCGAGTCACTTCCCAACGCCTTCTTCCGGGTGGAGCTGGACAACGGGCACAAGGTTCTCGCTCACATCAGCGGGAAGATGCGGATGCACTACATCCGCATCCTGCCTGACGACCGGGTCGTCGTGGAGCTCAGTCCCTACGACCTCAGTCGCGGGCGGATCGTGTACCGGTACAAGTAAAGCGAACCAGACTTAGTGGAGACAGCACCGTGAAGGTCAAGCCGAGCGTCAAGAAGATCTGCAGTAAGTGCCGGATCATTCGCCGGCACGGCCGCGTCATGGTCATCTGCTCCGACCCTAGGCACAAGCAGCGCCAGGGCTGAAGCACATCAGACGCACAACACCAGACGCTCATCGAGCCAGACGCACACCGAGATAGACGCACAACTAGATAGACACGCACCGCAGGCCGCCAGCGAAGGCGGCGACCCCCGGACGGAGGCCGGGGCCAGGTCCGGGCAGGACCTGGGGGCGGCGCGCAGGACCTCCGCGAGACGAAGGAGAACTGCCCGCAGATGGCTAGGCTTTCTGGCGTTGACCTCCCCCGCGACAAGCGGGTCGAGGTCGCGCTCACCTATATTTACGGCATCGGCCGCACCCGGGCGCTGCAGACCCTGGAGGCCACCGCGGTCAGCGGCGACACCAGGGTCAATAACCTGACCGACGAGGAGCTGATCAAGCTCCGCGACTGGATCGACGCCACCTACCAGGTCGAAGGTGACCTGCGCCGCGAGGTCGCGGCTGACATCAGGCGGAAGGTCGAGATCGGCTGCTACCAGGGAATCCGCCACCGCCGCGGGCTCCCCGTGCACGGGCAGCGGACGCAGACCAACGCGCGTACCCGCAAGGGCAAGAAGAAGACGGTGGCCGGCAAGAAGAAGGCCGGCAAGAAGTAACCAGTAGTCCGTACGGACCGATGACCTCGAAGGAAGCAGATGCCGCCTAGGACCCGTCAGCAGGCCGCCGCCAAGAAGGTGCGCCGCAAGGAGCGGAAGAACGTCGCCCACGGGCATGCCCACATCAGGAGCACGTTCAACAACACCATCATCTCGATCACCGATCCGGCGGGCAACGTCATCTCGTGGGCGTCCGCGGGTCAGGTCGGATTCAAGGGGTCCCGCAAGTCGACCCCGTACGCGGCCCAGATGGCGGCCGAAGCCGCCGCGCGCCGGGCCATGGAACACGGCATGCGGAAGGTCGACGTCTTCGTCAAGGGCCCGGGTTCGGGCCGGGAGACCGCCATCCGGTCGCTGCAGGCGACCGGGCTGGAGGTCGGCTCGATCCAGGACATGACCCCCGTCCCGCACAATGGCTGCCGGCCGCCCAAGCGGCGCCGGGTCTGACGTCCGGCCTAGAGGAGATAGCGACACAATGGCTCGATACACAGGCCCGGACTGCAAGCTCTGCCGCCGGGAGAAGACCAAGCTCTTCCTGAAGGGCGCCAAGTGCGACTCGCCGAAGTGCCCGATCGAGATCCGGCCCTACCCGCCGGGTGAGCACGGCCGGAACCGGCCCAAGGAAGGCGACTACCTGCAGCAGATCCGCGAGAAGCAGAAGGCTAAGCGGATCTACGGCATCCTCGAGCGCCAGTTCCACGGGTACTACGTGGAGGCGGCCAAAAAGCATGGCCGGACCGGCGAGACCATGCTCCAGCTGCTCGAGCGCCGCCTGGATAACGTCGTGTTCCGCGCGGGCTTCGCCAAGAGCCGCGACATGGCCCGCCAGCTGGTCCGGCACGGGCACATCACGGTGAACGGCAAGAAGGTCGACATCCCGTCCTACCGGGTCAGCGAGAACGACATCGTCGAGGTGGTCGCCAAGTCCCGCGACCTGACCCCGTTCATCGTCGCGTCGGCCGAGGTGGGCGAGCGCACGGTGCCGGCCTGGCTCGAGGTGGTCCCGGACCAGATGCGCATCCTGGTCCACTCG
>PLDT01000634.1:0-6402 GCA_003136255.1 Actinomycetota bacterium | reverse complement strand
GACCCGGACCCGGACCCGGACGCGGTGAAGCGGGCCATGGCGCAGGCCACGGCTCACCGGTCGGCGTTCATGCAGCCCTGGGCCGAGCCGCCCGTCAGCGTAGCCACCGGCATCCTCGACGACGAGACCTACGACTGGCGGGCGGTGGTCGAGGGCATGCTGGCGACCGGCGGCCGGGCGCTGGTGGTCAGCGAGGACTCGCTGACCGAGGCCAGCCAGCTGGCCGTGGGCCGGACCGGGATCCCGGTCGACCCGACCGGTTCTGCCGGCCTGGCCGGGCTGCTCGAGATGCGGCGCTCCGGTCAGATCGGCGACCACGACCGGGTCGCCGTGCTGTTCACCGGACGTCGGCGAGAACCGTCCGCCGGGAGGCAATAACTGCCCGCAGATCCGGTCCGCAGACGGCAAACATTGACGTACCGCACCCGAACCCCCACATTTAGTCTCAGCACCGGGAGGACTCCATGACCAAGCGCACCTACGGCGGGCCGCTGATCGACGTGGCGGGCGCGGTGGACCTGCACTGCCACCCGTACCCTGACCTGTTCCCCCGGCTGGCCGACGACTTCGACATCGTGCGCGCCGCCCGCGACGCGGGCATGAAGGCCATCGTGCTCAAGTGCCACCACGAGAACACGGTGTCGCGGGCGTACCTGGTCCAGCGGGTCATCCCCGGCATCCAGGTATTCGGCGGGATCGTCCTGAACTACTACGTGGGCGGGATCAACCCCGCTGCGGTGGAGGCGTCGCTGAAGCTCGGCGGCAAGGAGGTGTGGATGCCTACCGTGGACGCGGGCTATCACGCCGAGATCCACGGCGGCACCGGCGGCTACGACAACCAGAAGGGCGGCCGGAGCCAGGCCGAAGGGATCTGGATCGAAGACAAGGACGGCAAGCTCCGGCCCGAGGTCAAGGAGGTGCTCGAGCTGGTCGCCGAGTACGGCGCGATCCTCGCCACCTCGCACCTGGCCCCGCGGGAGATCGTCGCGCTGGTCCGCGAGGCCCGGTCGGTCGGCGTGGAGAAGATCGTCATCACCCACCCCTACTTCCGGGTGCCCAACCTCGACCTGGACACCCTGGAAGAGGTGGCCAAGATGGGCGCCATGCCCGAGTTCGGCTACTGCACGATTTCGCCGGCCTGGCAGTACGCCGCGCCGGAGAAGATCGTGCAGAGCGTGGAGCGGATCGGGGCGTCCCGCTGCCTGCTCGTCTCCGACACCGGGCAGCGGCACAACCCGCTGCCGTCCGAGGCGCTGCGCATCTTCGCCCAGACGATCTTCGAGAAGGGCGTGCCGATGGAGAAGGTGACCCGGATGATCACCGACAACCCCATCCAGCTGCTCGACGTAACCGCCGAGTACCAGCCAACCCCCGCCGACCTGGCTTGGGCCCGCGGCCTAGTCGAAGACCCCTGCGCAAGCCAGCCGATGCTGTACCCCCCATACACGCCCCCCGCGTACACCTCGCCCGCGTCCGCACCGCCCGCGTCCGCACCGCCCGCGTCCGTGCCGTCGGCCGGCGGTCCGGGCTGAGACCATGCCCAGGGACAGCATGCGGGCTAGCGTCGTCTCGCTGCCCGGGCGCCGCCGGCGCGCCGGGCAGATCCCGGTCGACGGGCTGACGGTCCGCGAGATGCTCGGCCAGGACGCCATGCGCGGGGCCCGGATCATCGCCGGCGCCGACGGGCTGGACCGCGTGGTCCGGCGGCTCAACGTCATGACCGTGCCGAACATCGTCCGCTGGACCAAGCAGGACGAGTTCCTGCTCACCACCGGATACCCGCTGCCCCGGGAGCCGGGGGAGTTCGGCCGGCTGATCGAGCAGCTGGCCGCCAAGGGGCTGGCCGGGCTCGGTGTGAAGCTGGACGAGTACCTCGCCGAGGTGCCCGACGACGCGGTGGAGCTGGCCGACCGGGCCGGCTTCCCGATCGTGGTCATCCCGGCCGCGTCGCCGCTGGACGACGTGCTGAGCCAGACGTTCGAGACGATCGTCAACCGGCAGGCGGCCGCGCTGGCCCGTAGGCAGCAGATCCACGACGCGTTCCTGCGCGTGGCGCTGACCGGTGGCGGCCTGGCCCGGCTGTCCGGCGAGCTGGCCGAGATCCTGCCCGGTGCCGACGTGGTGATCTGCGACCCGGCCGGCTACCCGCTGGCCGCTACCACGCGCTCCGCGGCCCAGGTCCCGGACGTGCGGGCTCAGTACGTCCCGGGGGGCAGCGGCCGGGTGAACACCGGCTGGCTGGTCGCGGGCGTGCACAAGGACGCCGAGACCGGTACGCCCTGGGCGGCCGCGGTCATCCGGGCCGGCGAGATGCGGCACGGGTGGGTGCTCGCCGTCGGCGGCGCGCAGGGCCTGCCGGGGATGGCCGGGGTGGCGGTCGAGCAGGCGGCGCTGGTGGCCGCGCTGGAGATCACCCGCGACCTGGCCGTGCTCGCCGTCGAGCAGCAGTTCGCCTCGAACGCCCTGCACGACCTGGTCACCGGCACGGCGGGTCACCTGGACCAGGCGCTCGAGCGGGCGGTCAGGTTCGGCTGGGACCTGCGGCGCCCGCTGACCGTACTGGTCGCCCGGCACAATGAGATCGAACACGGGGACATCGAACACGGGGGCGCCGAGCAGCGTGAGGACGCCTCCCGCCCGCAGGAGGCCGCCGCGTTGCGCGCGGTCGAGCTGTGGACCCGGGCGGTCCGCGAACGGGATCGGGACGCGGCGGTGGCCGGCTTCGCCACCGAGCTCGTGGCCGTGCTGGGCACCGCCGACGCGGCCGCGCTGGCCCGCAAGATCCACGCGGACATGACCGGGTCGACCGGGCGGGCTTACTCGGTGGGTGTCAGCCAGGTCGGCGCGGGGCCGCTGGACATCCCGCGGCTGTACGAGGAGGCCCGGGTCGCGCTGCAGGTCGGCCAGCGGCTCAACGGCGGCGGCGCGATCACCAACTTCGCCGGGCTCGGACTGTACCGGCTGATCAGCAACGTGAGCCAGGCCGAGCTACGGGCATTCGTGCACGACACGCTCGGCCCGGTCCTCGACCTGCCCGAGCCGACCCGCTCGGACCTGCTCAAGTCACTGGCCGTGCTATCCGGCACCCGGTTCAACGTGGCCGAATCGGCCCGGATCCTGCACTATCACTACAACACCATGCGCTACCGGGTGACCAAGCTGGAGCGCATGCTGGGCGAGTTCGCCGACGACGCGGCCGCCACGCTGCGCATCGGCGTGGCCCTGGAGGTCCTGCGCATGTACGAGATCTCCGGCGACACCCTGCAGGCCTTCCTCTGAGTCCCGCTTAGCCCGGATGACCGCCAGGCTTCGGCCGCAAGTCCTAACCGCTCGCGGGATCGGGAGCGGCGCTCAGCTTCAGCTCCGAGCTGTGGTAGGCGGCCCGCCCGGCCAGCTCGGGGCTGTACCGGGTGATGATCTGCCGGACCCGCCGGGCAGCCAGCGGGCCGAGCAGGTCATAGCACCTGATGAACAGCTCGCGGGCCTGCGCCCGCGGCCACGTGGACGGCAGCAGCTCGGCGGGCAGGTCGGGGTCCAGGCCGGGGAAGGCCCGCCACTCGTCCATGACCCGGGTCCGGGCGATGAGCGCCTCGACGGGCGGCACCTGACCGGCCGCGGTGGTGTCCCGCAGCTGGCGTGCGAAGGAGATGAAGTGCTCGTACCGCTCACGCAGCCCGTCCAGGTCCCAGGCGCGGGCCGGGATGTCGCACTCGGCCGGCACCGACGTGGCCCGGAAGGCCGTGGCGGTGGTGATGTCGAGGTCCTTCAGGTACCCGATCACCTCGGCGCCGTGATCGCGCGGGGACAGCCACACGCCGTCGTACAGCGGCGCGAAGCCGAGCCAGCGCAGCTGTTTGCGCAGCGCGTCCCGCGCCGCCCGGTTGTCCTCGGGGATGGAGAACGCGACCAGGGACCACAGCCCGTCCCACGGCTGGTTGGCCGCGCCGAAGGAGAAGATGCGCCGCGCGCCGTCGTCCAGGATCGCCGCCGCGCGCGAGCTCAGCCGGGAGTAAGTCCGGCGGCCGCTCTTGGCCGTGACCAGCAGCCCGTTGCGGGTCAGCCGGCTCAGCGCGGCCCGGGCCGCCGAGTCGCTGACCCCGAACTCGGCGAGCAGCGCGACGATCGCCGCCGACGGCAGCGGCTCGGTACGCTGCCACCAGTAGTCACCGAGCAGGGTGAGCAGCAGCCGCGGCGGCCGCTGCGCGGCCGCGCCGGGCGACATCCACGGCTCAGCGTCCCCGAGCTGGCCCGCATCCAGGAGGCTCCTCACCCGTCGAGAATAACTTCGGCGCGCGGGCAACACGGAGCACGCGGGGCGCCACGGAGCGCCCGGGATCCAGGGCACACGATATATGACACTTTTTACGACGAGAAGCGCATGATATGAAAACTGTTAGCCAGTCAAACTCACCGGGTGGCCTGCTCCCGCATGCGCGGTATCCTCGGCCAGGCACTCGGCCTACCCAGGACGCGAACGACCTATCCCGCAGACCTCAATCCCACACCACCCGCCCCCCTATGAGAGGTAGCCCATGGCCCGCAGGACCAGCCCCCCGTTCCGCGCCGACCACGTCGGCAGCCTGCTGCGCAGCCAGCGGCTGCTGCAGGCCCGTGAGGACTTGGCTGCGGGCCGGATCACCGCCGCTGACCTGACGGCGGTCGAGGACGAGGTGATCCCGGCCGCGATCCAGATGCAGGAAGAGGTCGGCCTGCAGGCGGCCACCGACGGCGAGTTCCGCCGTGCGTCCTGGCACATGGACTTCATCTACGCCCTAGGCGGCGTGTCCAAGGCCCCCGGTCACCTGGCCGTGAAGTTCCGGAATGCCGCGGGGGAGATCGAGTTCACCCCGGCCTCGATCCGGATCGACGGGAAGATCCGCATCGAGGACACGATCTTCGCCGACGCCTTCGTCTTCCTGCGGGACCACGTCCGAACGGCCGTGCCCAAGCAGACCATCCCGTCGCCGAACATGGTGCACTACCGCGGCGGCCCCGCCTCGGTCGACTCCGCGGTATACCCCGAGATGGAAGGCTTCTGGGCCGACCTGGCCGCCGCCTACGCCGACGAGGTGCAACGACTCGGCGCCCTGGGCTGCACTTACCTGCAGTTCGACGACACCAGCCTGGCCTACCTCAACGACCCCGCCCAGCGCGCCGAGATCAGCGAGCGCGGCGAGGACGCCGACCACCTGCACCTGCGCTACATCAAGCAGATCAACGCCGCGATCAAGGACAAGCCGCCCGGCATGGCCATCACCACGCACCTGTGCCGCGGCAACTTCCGGTCGAGCTGGGCCGCCTCCGGTGGCTACGATTTCATAGCCGAAGCCCTGTTCTCCGAGCTGAACGTGGACGGGTTCTTCCTGGAGTACGACGACGAGCGCTCCGGCGGCTTCGAGCCGCTGCGGTTCGTCCCGCCGGGCAAGATGGTCGTGCTCGGCCTGGTCACCACCAAACGGCCGGAGCTGGAGTCCAAGGACGACCTCAAGCGCCGCATCGACGAAGCCGCCAAGTACGTGCCGCTGGACCAGCTCTGCCTGTCCGGCCAGTGCGGCTTCTCTTCCACGGTGGAGGGCAACACGCTGACCTACGACCAGCAGGTGGCCAAACTCCGCCTCATCGTCGACGTCGCCCGCGATGTCTGGGGCGAGTAAATAATCCCGCTCCGGTGCAACCACTCTCGCCGCTTGGCGTCTAAGTAGATAGGACGGCTTTGCGAGGGAGCAAACCATGAAGCGTGCCGCCGTACTGATCACCATTCTGCTCGCCATGGTCGCTACCGGCTGCGCGTCGGCGCCCACCCGGGCCACGGACACGGCCTTCACCCAGCACGCCGCAACACCGGTGGCCAGCCTGAAAACGGTGGTGGTCAACTGCCTGTTTAAGCAGCAGACCCGTCCCTCGTCGTTCATCTTGACCTGTGCCGACGCCAATGATGTCCTGGCCCACCTGAAGTGGGTCAGCTGGGAGCCGGACGCGGCGTTCGCCACCGGCGTCGAGCAGATCAACGACTGCACGCCCTACTGCGCCGCGGGCAAGTTCATCAACTACCCGGTCCTGGTCGACCTGTGGCGCCCCGAGCCGCTCCTTGGTCACCCCGGCGTCCTCTACTTCTCCCGCGTCACCCGCGTCTATACCGCCAACCGCCCGCCCCTGTACAACTGCAACGGCACCCATACCTGCTACCCCCAGACCAGCACCTTCGACCTCTGGCGCTAGCTGAACGCAGACCGCCGCCCCTACCCCAGCCGCGCGGGAATGGGGCGAGCTCCCGAGCAGGCCGCATCAGCAGTCACGTCAGCCCCAGTCGCTGAGGTCGGCGGCAGGCACACCCCCGGTGAAACGCGGCCGTTTGGGGCCGGGGGCACACAGGGCCCGGAAGAGGGGACCACGCCAACTCCG
>PLDT01000523.1:0-3414 GCA_003136255.1 Actinomycetota bacterium | reverse complement strand
CCACCGTGGCCCGGACACCAGGCCGGACCGCCCCCGCCCTCGGGTGCGGGCACCGGTTGGCGGCCGCCGGGCCCCACTGGCCGCGCGCCCCAGCCGCCCATGTCATACACGGGCCGGATGAGGCCAGGCGAAGCGGTCCCGCCCCGCGACGCCTTCCCGCCCCGCGAGCCCCCCGCTGCCCCTCCGGGGTTCCCGCCCCGCGAGCCTCCGGCTGTCCCTACAGGCTTCCCGCCACGCGAGCCCTCCGCTGTCCGTCCAGGCTTCCCGGTCCGGGAGGGTCCGTCACCTCGCGAGGCCCCCTCGCCGCCGCCAGGTGGGCCGCCTCGACCAGGCGCGGCGCCCCGCCCAGCTGCGCCCCGCCCAGCTGCGCCCCGGCCCGGGAACCCCGCGCGTGACGCGGCCTCGCGCGGGGGGTGGCGGCCAGGGGACGGGACCGGACGGCCGTCATCCGCTCCCGGCTACGGTTCATCCGCCGGGCGGCGGCCAGCCCCTCCCGCCGCCGCGGGCCCCGGAACCCCGGGCGCCCCGGCAGGACCAGCACCAGGGCCAGGCCGGGCCGGTCCCGGCGTGCCCTTTGACGGCGGCTACGCCCAGGTCATCCGGCCCACGGACCGCCCGGTCCCGCCGACCGGCCGAGATCGCCCGGACGCCGGACGGTCCGCCGATCCGGCGCGCCCCGCGGACCGGGACGTGTACGTGTACCGGGACGTCAGCGAGCCGCAGCCGACGCCATCGCCGCGGCGACCGGCCGCTGACGACGCCGCCTACTGGTATGACCTGATGGCGGAGGATCCCGCTCCGCAGCATGAACAGGCCCGCGGCCCGTTCGAGCCGCTGCTGCCCTCCGGCGTGCCGCCCGGCGCGGCCGACACGCCCGGTCGGCCGTCGGCCACCGAGCGGGAGCAGGGGTCGCCGGATGCGGCCGGGGGAGACGGCACGCAGGCACCGGAGCAGGCGCGGGCGCACAAGCTGGAGCAGCTCAAGGATCTGTACCTGACCGCGGAAGCGATCGGCGAGCAGAACGTGGACAAGCACTTCGACCAGCTCCTGGCCCAGCAGCGCGAGCTGATCAGCGACTACTTCAGGAAGTCCGGAACGGCCCAGCCTGGCGTGGCCGGCCGCGGTGACAGCCAGGCCGCCGAAACCGATGCGGCCCACCCCGATCCGGGTGCCGTCGGCGGCCGGCCCAGTCCGCCGGAAGGCGCGGGCGTCCGCGCCGAGCCGCCGCATACATGGTGAACCCGGACGAGCGACCGCTGATCGTCGCGGTGCTCGGCCTGGGGGAGGCCGGTTCGTTGATCGCACATGACCTGCTGGCCGCGGGGGCGGTAGTGCGTGGCTACGACCCGGCGGTCGTCGCGGGCCCGGGGATCACCGACACCCGCAGCGAGGCGGAAGCAGCCCACGGCGCGGACCTGGTACTGAGCGTGAACAGCGCGAAGGCCGCGGTGGACGCCTTCCGGGCTGGGCAGTCCGGCTTGGGCTCCGGCGCCTTGTGGGCCGACCTTAATACCGCCTCGCCGGGCCTCAAACGGGAGCTTGCGCGCATCGCCGAAGCCGGCGGCCTGCCCTTCGCCGACGTTGCGATGATGGCGCCCGTCCCGGGGCGTGGCCTGCGCGTTCCCATGCTGGCCAGCGGGGACGGCGCCGGACGCTTCGCCGGTCTGCTCGCCCCACTGGGAGCTGGCATCGAGGTACTGGCCGGGCCGGCCGGGCTCGCGGCCACCAGGAAGCTGCTGCGCAGCGTGTTCTACAAGGGCATGGCCGCGGCCATCGTCGAGGCGCTGGATGCCGCCCGGGCCACCGGTGAGGAGCAGTGGCTACGCGAGCACATCGCCGCCGAACTGACCGGGGCTGACGCGCGCAGCGTGGAGCGGATCGTCGATGGCACCACGCGGCACGCCGCGCGCCGCGCCGCCGAGATGGCGGCGGCCGCGGACATGCTCACCGAACTCGGCGTACGGCCGGTGATGGCCGACGCCAGCCGAGCCCTGCACGAGCGCCTGTCAGGGACCGACGACCCGTAACGCCAGCGGTCCGAGCGCCTCGGCCAGCGGCTTGAGGGAATCGGGGTTTGGGTGGAGCGGGAGGCCAACGATGATGAGGTCGGCGCCCGCGTCGCGGTAGGCGGCCGCGGTCGCGACCAGGGGCTCCAGGTTCCCGTCGGGCTCGACGCGCACGTTGACCGAACAGGTGATCTCGTTCACGTCGCGCCCGATCGCGGCGCAGTGTCCGGTGAGTACCTCCTTCAGCTCGAGCCACTGCTCTGGAGTCTCGGCGATGGCGTTCCACTGCTGGGCCCAGCGGGCCACCGTGCGCAGCGTCCGCTTCTTGCCGCGCCCGCCGATCGTGATCGGCGGATGCGGCTGCTGCACCGCCTTCGGCTCGCACCTGGCCTCGGTGAGCTTGACGTACTGGCCGGCGAACGTGGTGGTGGTCTGGGTCAGCAGCCGGACGATGACCTCGACGCCCTCGTCGAACCGGTCGAACCGCTCCTTAAGCGGCGGCAGGTCGATTCCGTAGGCGTCGCACTCCATCTGGTTCCACCCGGCCCCAAGGCCCAGCTCCAGCCGACCGCCGGAGATGATGTCGACGGTCGCGGCCATGTTGGCCAGCACCGCCGGGTGGCGGTAGATCATGCCGGTCACCTGGCAGCCGATCCGGATCCGCCGGGTCGCCTCCGCCATCGCGGCCAGCATGGTCCAGGCCTCGAAGTTCGGCCCATCGTAGGGCGGGGACAGCGGGTAGAAGTGATCCCAGTTCCAGGCCGACTCGAACAGCGGTATCTCGTCGGCCGCGATCCATGCGTCGCGGATCTCTTCCCACGTCTGGTGTTCGGGTCGCGTCTTGATCGCGAAGCGCATTCGGTGACGTCCTCTCCGGGCCGCAGACTCATGGGTACCGCACAATCCTAGTGAGCGGCCAGATCGGGGACACAGCTGAGCGGCCGTGACCGTGTCAGTCGCCGTCTCGGCCGGTCTGACGGTGTTGCTGGTCAAGTAGCTTGATATCGAGATACTGTAGGCTGGACCGCGACCGGGACGAGCGAGGAGGCTCAGGGACGATGACCGCGAACAGCTTCGGCAGCCGGGCGGCACTTGACGTCGCAGGCAAGCAGTACGAGATCTATCGGCTGGACGCGGTGGACGGATCCGGCATCCTCCCTTACAGCCTGAAGATTCTGCTGGAGAACCTGCTCCGCAACGAGGACGGCGTCAACGTCACCGCGGACCACGTGACGGCGCTCGCCCGGTGGGATCCGGGCCAGGAGCCCGACACCGAGATCCAGTTCACCCCGGCCCGGGTCATCCTGCAGGACCTAACCGGCGTCCCGGCGGTGGTCGACCTGGCCGCGATGCGGGAGGCCATGCAGGCCCTGGGCGGTGACGCGACCAAGATCAACCCGCTCTGCCC
>PLDT01000140.1:0-8165 GCA_003136255.1 Actinomycetota bacterium | reverse complement strand
CGCCCGCTGCGGCGGCAAGCAGAGCGTAGATCATGCAGCAGCAGACGCTCAACGGGTTATCATCCAACGCCAGAAGCCCTCGGATCGGGTCCTTTTCATGATCACGGGCAGAAATGGCCAAATATGGACCAAAAGTGCCCGCGATCATGGTCGACGCTCGGGATGTCTCAATGTTAAGTTCAGACATAACGGGGCATAACCGGATCGGTTCGCGCGACAGGTCGGCAAGTGAGCGCCGTACCACAGCCGACCGCCGTCCGCGTCGCCCGCCGACGCCGCTCTCGCCCGCAGCGACCACACGGACCAGCAACGAAGCGCATAACTTCAGCACTACGGGCGCCTTAAGTAACCCCGCCAACCCAGCGCAGACGCGTCCGCATCGCCTGCACCCGCGCCAGCCGGCAAATCACGCACCGCAACTAGCAAAGGGAACACCCGGTAACCGGGCCAAACCCCATCCTGGTTAACTTCGAAGAGCCGGTTAACTTGCCGGGCTTGCGCTGGGCAGGGCCAGGCGGGCGGCGCTGACGTCCTGGCGGCCGTGCCCGGCAGCCACGGCGGCATGCCACTGGCGAGAGAGCGCGGCCAGCAGCGGCGGCGTCTGGTCACCCGCGGCACTGATCGCAAGGTCCACGTCCTTCAGCGCCCACTCCAGCGGGAACTCCGGAGCATAATCACCGCGGTCGATCTTGTGGAGCTTGGCGTCGGCGATCGGGGCGTCCAGCGGGCCGCCCTCGATGGCTTCGGCGAGTTGCTCGTGACTGATACCGAGCCGGTCGGCGAGCTCCATGGTCTCGGCTACGCCCTCGATGAGGATGGACATGTAGGTGTTGACGACCAGCTTCACCACGCTGCCCTGGCCGACCTGGCCCAGCCAGACGGTCTTGCGGCCGAGGATGTCGAACACCGGGTCAACCCGGTCAGCAGCCGCGGCCGACCCCGACGCCAGGATGAGCAGCTGGCCCTGTTCGGCCGGTCCCTTGCTGCCGGACACCGGGGCGTCCACGAATATCACGCTAGGCCGCTGCGCGGCCAGCCGGTCCCTGATGCGCAGGGTTGACTCGATGCCGATCGTGCCCATCTGCGCCCACACGCATCCATCCGCGAATGCGTCGGCCACGCCGCCGTCGAAGATCACCGACTCCACGGCATCGGCGGTGGGCAGCATCGTGATCACCACGTCCGCGTCCCGCACCGCCTCTGGCGCCGACGGCGCCACGACCGCGCCCGCGGCGGCCAGCGGGGCGGTCGCCGCTGCTGACCGGTCCCATACTCGCGTGTTCAGGCCCGCGGCCGCTAGGTTGCGGGTCATCGCCGACCCCATGATCCCGGCGCCGAGCACCGCCACCGTCGTGCGGGCATCGCTGCCATTCGCTCCTACCATGGCCGTTCCCTCTCTCTTGCTTGTCTTGAGTCTTGGGCGCAGCCCCGGCGGGACTGGTTCGGCCGGTCAGCGCGGCACCGGTGCGCGCCGTAGGGCGCGCCGTTCTTCCTCTGTGGTGCCGCCCCAGATACCGGAAACTTGTCCGAGGTCTAGGGCCCGGCGCAGGCACGCTGTCGTGACCGGGCAGCGCTGGCATATGCGCTTGGCCGCCTCGATGTCGCTCAGGGACGCCCCTGACGTACTGACCGGGAAGAACAGTTCAGGATCTTGGTGGCTGCAGGCGGCGTGATCACGCCAGTTCGTGCGTTCGGCCCCGGTCGAGCGCCATGGGTTTGCGTCCGCCATCTCGCCACCTCCTCGGTGAATGCCTTACCCTGCTCGACGATCTCGCAACACCCGGCCTCGTCACATCGCTGCCAGCGGCCATCCGCGGACCCCCGCTAGCCAGATCCNNCGCCCTGCACGCCAGCGTCGAGCGGGCGTCCGGCTTGTCGGCCCGGTACGACTGGGAGCGTAAGGTCACCGCTCACGCCGAGTTGTTCACCATGCTGGGCGATGTGACTGGTGATCGCGACCTGGCGCGGCTGGTGAGCTCGGCCGCCGAACGGCTGCAGGACCTCGTCATGACGGTCGGTCCGGCGGCCGACGGCATGATCCTGAGCTCGCGCCGCAGGCTGCTGCGCGAGTTGAGCGCCTGGGACGCCGACGGCGCGGCCCGGGAGGTGGAGCGCCACCTCGGAGGCCTGCACTACATGGGGCGCGTGGCCAGGAGGGTTAGCGCCGTTCGAGCGTGAGCAGGGTCGCACGATCTGCGGGCGCCGGTGCGCCGGGATCTGCGGCGATCACCTGCTCCAGGCGGAGAAAGCCGGTCTCCAGCTCGTCGGGCGTGAAGTGAGCGAAGGTCGAATGGGTGCGCAGGCGCAGCCGTGGGAGCATGTCAGCACGGGTGCCGGAGGACGGCTCGGTGACCCTGCCGAAGCTGGCCACGCGCCAGCCGGCCGAGGTGAAGGTCGCGATCACCTCATGCAGCGGCTGAAACATCGCGGCGTCCACCTCGAACCCGCGGGGGAAGTGCTCCAGCCACCACCCTGACGGGGGGATGTGGTCGCTGAAATTCGAGCGCAGGAGCAGCCGCCCGGCGGGCCTGAGCACCCTGGCCAGCTCCCGGACGGCCCGGTTCTTGTCCTGGACGTGGTGCCAGGACAAGAACATCAGAGCGTAGTCGGCGCTGCCGGACGGCACTGGCAGGTCCTCGGCGGAGCCTGCCAGGTACCGCACACCGGGATGGCGGGACTGCGCTTGGGCTATCTCGCGCATGCGGACCGACGGCTCGACGCCGGTCACCGGCCCGAACGCTCGCGCCAGCGCGGGGGTGAACCTGCCCGTCCCTGAGCCGACGTCCAGCCCCGCCAGCGGGCGCCGTTCGGGCAGCAGGGCTGCGTAGGCGCTGATCCAGGCCTGCAGCTGGGGTCCGGTGAGCGCGCGGCCACGCGCGTAGTCCTGGTACTGCTCGGTGTCGTAGTCGATCCGCCTCATCGCAGCTCCCACGTCAGCCCGGCTACGGCAAACTGTCGGTCCGATATATCGATTCGATACATCGGTACGATAATCAGTGTCGCGTCATGTCGCAAGTGGGCAGGCGTATCCCAGGGCAGCCCGCTGAGGGTCAACGGGCGTTTGTTAGTGTCAGTGCAGCCGCAGCGGGAGCCGGACACGGATCAGCGTCCCGTGGCCAGGAGGGCTGCTGACCTCGAGCGATCCGCCCAGTGCTTCGGCCCGGTCGCGGAGGCCGATCAGGCCCGAGCCGCGGGCGGGATCGGCGCCGCCCGCGCCGTCGTCACGAACCGACAGGTGCAGGCCGCCGGCCCGTTCCTCGACNNGTAATCCCGGCCACCTCGAGCTCGACCGCGACCGCGGCCCGGCGGGCCAGCGTGCGCAGGGCCGGCCCTAGCCCGCCCTCGGACAAGATCGCCGGGTGGATGCCGCGGGCGATCTCCCGCAGGTCCTCCACCACCCCGCCGAGCTCGTCCGCGACCCGGCCGACCTCCGTCTCGAGCTCGGGCAGCCCGGCAGGCACCATGGACTGCGCGAGGCGAAGCTCCAGGCCAAGGGAGACCAGGCGCTGCTGGGTCCCGTCGTGCAGATCCCGCTCGATCCGCCGACGGGCCGCATCCGCGGCCGCCACGACCCGCGCCCGCGAGGCGGCCAGCTCGCCGCGGCTCTCGGCGTTCCCGATGGCCGTGGCGAGGAGTTCGGTGAAGTCCGCCAGGCGGTCGACGGCGTCAGCAGGAAACGGCCCTCGCCTGGACGATACGGTAATCACGCCCCACAGGTGGCTCTCGACGATGATCGGGCTCGCCACCTGCGAGCGAATTCCCAGCATGCGCAGGCGGTCGGCGGCCGGGCCCGGCAGTGTGTCCCACACGTCCTCGTCGACCTGAGCCGAGCGACCGGTCCGCCATACCACCCCCGGGGCAAAGTAGTCGGGGATTCGCACGCGCGTCCCGATCGGCACCGTGGCCGCGTCCGGCCCGACGCTGCCGACGATCACGACCGAGGACCCATCCGGATCGAAACGGCTGATGCCAGCGTTGTCCGCGTCAAGCAGGCGGCCGAACTCTCCGGCGACCGCCGAGAAGATCTCGGCCGGGTCGATTCCGCGGGCGACCAGCGTGGCCACCCGGCGCAGCGCGGCCTGCTCGGCCAGCAGGCGGGTGAGCTCGTCCCGGCTCGCTTCCAGCGCGCTGCGGTTCTGCGCGTTCGCGACCGCGGTGGCCACGAGGTCAGTGAACTCGCTCATCCGCTGCTCGGTGCCGGGCGGCAGCGGTCCCGCCGCGGACCCGACCGCGATCATCCCCCACAGCCGGCCGTCGACGTGGATAGGCGTGCCGACCCCGGACTGCAGCCCCGCGCGGAGATAAAGTTCGCCGCCCGGGATGTCACGGTAGTCCTCGACCCGGGCGGCCTGGCCGGTCCGCCGCACGACCGCGGTCAGCCCGTCCGGCGGATAGCCCTCCCGGCGTTCGCCGGCCCGCAGGTCCGGGCCCGCCGAGCCTTCGTAGGCGAGCAGCGTCGTCGTCCCGTCCGGCTCGTATCGGATCATCGCGGCGATGCCGCTGCCGAAGTACTGCAGCGCCTCCCGGGTCGCGGCCGCGAACATCGCCTCGGGCGGCTCGCCCTGGGCGACCAAGGTAGCCAGGCGGCGCAGGGCCGCCTGGGTGTCGGCGAGTTCGCGCAGTTCCTCCTCGGCTCGAGCGTTGGCGATCGCCATCCCGGCAAGCTCCATGAACTCCGCCATCTGCGACTCCGTGCCGACCGCGAAGTCCTCGCGTGAGGTCGCGGCCAACGTCACGCCCCAGTGGCGTCCCCCGACCACGATGGGCGTAGCCACCGCGGCCCGTAGGCCCAGCCTGCCGACGATGGCACCGAACGGGCCGGTCGCCAGCGGTTCGCCGTTGATCCGAGCCGGGAGCCCGGTTCGCAGGACATCCGCGTGAATCATCCCGGGCTGCAGCCCGATCCGGAAGCCAACCGGTACTTCATCACTGACCCGGCCGTAGGATCCTACGACGGTGATCGCCCCTTTGAGCTCTGCGCCTTCCTCCGGTTGGTGATCGACGCTGGAGACGAACGACGCCTCGGCGCCGATCAGCCGCGCGAGCTCATCCGCGACGGCAGTGAACACCTCGTCCGGCCGGGCGCCCTTGGCTACCAGCGTGGCCACGCGCCGCAGTGCAGCCTGCTCATTGGCGAGCTGACGGAGCCGTGCCTGGCCGGGTAGACCACGGCCCTCCCCCGCGTCAGCGGCCTGGCCCCTATCGGCGCCGGAGTCTGGCGCGTTCATAACGCTGACGGTAGCCCGATGCCCGGTGGGCCGGTAGGGGGCTGTTCCCTCGCAGCTCGACGTGGCCTGGTTGCTCCCGTACGGGGCAGCGCGCTCTGGCGGGCTGGAGGGCGCATTCAGCGGCCATTCAGTGATCCCCAAGGTTGCCGACGCACCGTGGAGTCATGAGGTCTATGGCTGGAGACGGTCCTGGTGCGGCGCGGCTGCTCGTCGTCGAGGACGACGAAACGATCCTGGAGCTGCTATCCGGATCGCTCCGGTTTGCCGGATTCGAGGTGGTGACCGCGGCGAGCGGCGCGGAAGCGCTGCGCGCCGTGGCGGCGTCAAAGCCCGACCTGGTGCTGCTGGACGTGATGATGCCGGACGGCGACGGATTCGGGGTGATGCGCCAGCTGCGGTCATCCGGCCCGCACGTTCCGGTCATCTTCGTGACCGCACGCGACGGTGTCCATGAGCGCGTCGCCGGCCTGGCCCTGGGCGCCGACGACTACGTCACCAAGCCATTCAGCCTGGACGAGGTGGTGGAACGCATCCGGGCGGTGCTGAGGCGCGCCGGCCGGCCGGCCGCGGCCACCCGGCTGCGCGTCGCGGGCCTGGAACTCGACGAAGAAAGCCACGAAGTCAGACGGGACGGCACCCTCATCGCGCTCACGCCGACCGAGTTCAGGCTGCTGCAGTTCCTGATGCTGAACGCCGGCCACGTTGTGAGTAAAGGCCAGATACTTGAGCATGTCTGGGATCACAACCAGGCCGGCGAGGGGAACGTGGTCGAGCCTTGTGTCAGCTACCTGCGGCGCAAGCTCGATCAGGGTGAGCCACGCCTGATTCACACTATCCGCGGCGTCGGCTACGTTCTGCGGATCCCGCCTTCGTGAGACCGAGACGAGGTCGCCTGCGGGGAGCCCTCACGGACGCGTCGCTGCGCACCAGGGTGATGGCAGTCGCGGCGATCCTGGTCGCCCTGACCTCGCTGGTATCAGGCTTGCTCGGCACGGCGCTGCTACGCAGTTACCTGTACAGCCGGTCAGACAGCCAGCTAAGTGACTTCGCCGCGGTCGCCAGCCGCAACCTGGAGCGATCACACGTGCCCGCCGTGCAGAACGGGCAACTGCCCCCGCAGTTCCTGGTCGAGTTGGTCGGCACCGACGGGAAGATCCTTACCGAGGAGACACCGCTGCACGCCGGCCCCGCCCCGCGGCTGTCGGCGGCACAGCTCAAGGACGACCGCACCCCGTTCACCGCGTCGGCGTCCGGGTCGCCCGGATATTCCTGGCGGGTCCTGGTCGTGCCCCTGTCCGGCGGGCGGCACGCCGTCGTCGGGTTCAGCCTCGGTGATGTCAACAGCACCGTCACTCGCCTGGAGATTGCGGATGCTCTGGCTGGGGCGGTCGCGGTCGCGATGCTGGCAGGAATCGGGCTGCCGCTTGTGCGCGCCAGCCTGGCGCCGCTCCGCCGGATCGAGGCGACCGCCGCGGCGATCGCCGGCGGTGACCTTTCGCGGCGCATCGACCATCCCTCGCGCGACACCGAAGTCGGCCGACTGGCTGATGCCCTGGACGCCATGCTCGGCCGGATCGAAGTCGCGTACCTGGCGCGCGCGGAGGGCGAGGCACGGGCGCTGCGATCCGAAGACCGGATGCGGCAGTTCGTCGCTGACGCCAGCCACGAGCTGCGCACCCCGCTGACGTCGGTCAGCGGACTGGCCGAATTCGGCTTGCAGCAGGGCGACGCGGCAAGTCCTGAGGAGCTGCTGCGGCTGATGACCCTCATCCAAGCCGAGGCCAGCCGGATGAGGCGGCTGGTGGAGGACCTGCTCCTGCTGGCCAGGTTCGACACCGACCGCTCCCTGGACCGGCGCCATGTCGACCTGGCCAGTATCGCGGCACAGGCGGTCCAGGCCGCCCGCATCGTCAACCCTGGGCGCCCGATCACGCTGCGGGCCGGCGATCCGGTCATCGTCTACGCCGATACCGAACGGCTGCGCCAGGTCATCGACAACCTGATCGGCAACGCCACCCAGCACACCCCGCCGCAGTCGCCGGTCACCGTGTCCGTGACCGGTACCTCCGGGACCGGGGAGATCATCGTCGCGGATAACGGGCCCGGCATGACCGCAGAGCAGGCCGCGCACATTTTCGAGCGCTTCTACCGGACCGATGGCGCCCGGAGCCGCGCCCGCGGCGGCACCGGGCTCGGCCTTTCGATCGCGGCTTCGCTGGCCGCCGCCCACGGCGGCGACATCACCGTCGAGACGAAACCCGGCCAGGGGGCCGCGTTCCACGTCCGCCTCCCGCTGGCCGCCAGTGTGGACAGCGAAACCTGAACCAGGTTCCGGCTCTTCCCGCCAGGCCATGATGACGTGCTGCTGCGGGAGGGCCTGGCCAGCTTGCTGGACCGGTCGGGGTTCGATGTGGTCGGCCAGGCGGGCAACGGGGTGGAGTTGCTGGCGCAGGTCCGTGCGGAGCGTCCGGAGCTGGCGGTGATCGATATCCGGATGCCGCCCGGGCATGGCACGGAGGGGTTGCAGGCGGCGCGGGTGATCCGCGCGGAGCTGCCGGGTACGGCGATCATCGTGCTGTCCGCCCATGTGGAGGTGGAGGAGGCGATGGAGCTGCTGGCCGGGGGGGCGGGTACCGGGTACCTGCTGAAGAGCCGGGTGACCGATGTGGCGGAGTTCATCGAGACGGTGGGGCGGATCGCGGCGGGCGGGTCGGTGGTGGACCCGTCGCTGGTGCAGGAGCTGATCCGGGCGCGGCGGCGAAGTGATCCGCTGGACGTGCTGTCGCCGCGGGAGCGTGAGGTGCTCGCGCTGATGGCCGAGGGCGCGTCCAACGCGGGCATCGCCCGGCGGATCTTCGTCACCGAGGGCACGGTCGAAAAGCATGTCCGCGGCATCTTGACCAAGCTGGACCTGCCCGAGAACGACACCGAGCACCG
>PLDT01000267.1:0-3434 GCA_003136255.1 Actinomycetota bacterium | reverse complement strand
ACGGCTGCCCGCCACCAAGGCGATCGCGGCGGGTCGCGCCCCGGCCGCGGGCCGCGGGTACGCCGTGCACCGGCTCGCCGCCCGGCTGCGGCTGCCGCGGCCGATCGGTCTCGGCCTGGCCGCGCCGTTTGCCCGGCCCGCGCGTACCGCGGTGAGCCTGGCCGCGATCGCGTTCGGGGCCACCGCGCTGATCTTCGCGTTCGGGCTGAGGTCCTCGCTGGACCAGGCCTCAGCCGCCCAGAGCCAGTCGGCCACGGTCCCGGTGGAAATCCAGCCGAACGGTCCCGGCACCGCGGCCGGGCCCGGGCAGTGGCCCGATGCGGCGCAGGACGCGGCGGTGACCGCCGCGCTGCGGGCCCAGCCGGGCACCGCGCACCAGACAACGGTGTACGAGGATGGGGTCAAGCTGCCGGGCCTGCCCGGGAGCGTGAACGCGTGGGCGTTCGGCGGCAGCGCCTCCTGGCTGGGGTACGGCGTCATCGCCGGGCACTGGTCCGACGCGCCCGGCCAGGTGGACGTCAACACCTCGTTCCTGACCGCCAGCGGCCTGTCCGTCGGCGACACCGCCACCGTGGACACCGGAACCGCGCAGGTCACCGTGCACATTGCCGGGGAGGTGTTCTACCCCGACTCCACCCCCACGGTGTTCGGCAGCACGCAGACGCTGCCCGGCCTGGCCACGCCCGGGAACCTGCAGCAGTGGGACGTAGCGCTGCGGCCGGGCACCACTACCGCCGGGTACGTCCAGGCGGTGAACCATGCCCTAGGTGGCAGCAGCCCATGGGCCGCCACCACCCAGAAGGACGGCGGCCAGTTCTACTCGATCGCCATCGGCCTGATCGGCACGCTCTCGCTGATGGTCGGGATCGCCGCCGGGCTCGGGGTGCTCAACACGGTGCTGATGACCACCCGGGACCGGGTGCACGACCTCGGGATCTACAAGGCGCTCGGCATGCGCCCCGGCCAGGTGCTCACCATGGTGGTGTGCTGGATCGCCGTCCCCGCGGTGATCGCCGGGGCGATCGCGGCACCCGCCGCCGTGGCGCTGAACACCGCTACCGTGCGCGCCATGGCGGCCACCGCGCACACCGGGGTGCCCGCCAGCTTCACCCAGGTGTTCCCGCCCTCCCGGCTGGCCCTGCTGGCGCTGGCCGCGCTGGTGCTCGCGGCCGCCGGGGCGCTGGCCCCCGCGATCTGGGCGGCCCGGGCCCGCCCGGTGGTGGCGCTGCGTACCGAGTAACTTGTGCGTCGTGACCTCAGATGCGGGGGCGGCCCGGCCGGGCCGTCCCCGGGTGGTGATCGCCGAGGACTCGGTGCTGCTGCTGGCGGGCCTGACCAAGCTGCTGGACAGCGCCGGGTTCGACGTCTGCGCCACCGCTGGTGACGCTGCTTCGCTTTTGGCCGTTGTCGAGCGGGAACGGCCCGACGTGGTAATCGCCGACGTCCGGATGCCGCCCAGCCACACCGACGAGGGGATCCGCGCCGCGCTGGTCATCCGCCGCCAGTGGCCGGACGTCGCGATCTTGGTGCTGTCGCAGTACGTGGAGGAGCGGTACGCGGTCGACCTCCTGTCGGCCAACACCCGCGGCGTCGGTTACCTGCTCAAGGACCGGGTGGCCGACGTGGCCGAGTTCCTGGACGCGCTGCGCCGGGTGGCCGCGGGCGGCACCGCGCTGGACCCGGAGGTGGTCGCGCAGCTACTGGTCCGCACGGGCGGCAACCCGCTGGACGACCTGACCCAGCGCGAACGCGACGTGCTGGCGCTGATGGCCGAGGGCCGGTCCAACACCGAGATCGGCGCGGCTCTGGTCGTCACCGAGAGCGCGGTCAGCAAGCACATCAACTCGATCTTCGCCAAGCTCGAGCTGTACCCGGGCGACGTCGGCCACCGGCGAGTGCTCGCGGTGCTGCGCTATCTTGGCGTGAACCCGCTTCAGTCCTTAATGTGGCGTTGCGTCAGCGGGGGCCTTTCGTTAGCCTTTCGCCGGCCTTTCGCCGACGGGCCTTCCGCGCCATTGGTCACGGCGGCCCGGACATAATCGCTATCCAAATTGTTATGTCACGATCGCGAGTCTTCGCAGCTCGGCGACACCATCTGCCTCTAGGTTAGCCGCCTGGCCAAACGTCACACGGGCGCGTTGCGGCCACATCTGAACCGCGGAGGTTTCCTTGCGAGGTCGGTATTTGCGCATGGCCGGAGCGCTGGCCCTAGCCACCGGATCCCTAGTCGCCGGCGGCGTCCCCGCGACGGCCAGCATCGCCATCGGGCCGATGTTGGTCAGTAAGTACGTGTCGGCCCGGCAGCCGCTCACCGAGCCTCAGTGCGAGTCGCTGTTCACCGTCGCCTGCTACGTCCCGGCCCAGGTGCAGACCGCGTACGATGAGCAGCCCCTGTTCGATAGCGGGATCACCGGCGCCGGCCAGACCATCGCGATCGTCGACGCGTTCGGGTCCCCGACCATCCAGGCCGACCTGGCCACCTTCGACGCCACATTCAACCTGCCGGCCCCGCCATCCTTCAAGATCATCCAGCCGGCCGGGAAGGTTCCCGCCTGGGATCCCACCGACGCCAACGGCGATGTCGGCTGGGCCGGGGAGACCACCTTGGACGTGGAGTGGGCGCACACCATCGCGCCCGGCGCCAACATCCTCCTGGTCGAGACGCCGGTCGACGAGACCGAGGGCACGGCCGGCTTCCCGCAGATCGTCACGGCCGAGAACTACGTCATCAACCATCACCTCGGCCAGGTGATCAGCCAGAGCTTCGGCGCGACCGAGCCCACCTTCCCGAGCGCGGCCTCGATCCTCGCGCTGCGCAGCGCGAACTTCAACGCGCTCAAGAACCACGTGACCGTGCTGGCCGCGACCGGCGACGCCGGGGCGACCGACTACTCCAACGCGGCGGGGACGCTGCTGTACACCCATCGGGCCGTCGACTGGCCCGCCTCTGACCCGCTGGTCACCGCGGTGGGCGGCACCCAGCTGTCCCTGCTGTCCACCGGTCAGCGGACCCAGGCGGACCGGGTATGGAACGACAGCACCAACGACGCCCTGAACAACGCCTTCTCCGGCGACCCCGATCCGTCCGCCCTCGCCACCGGCGGCGGCCTGTCGACGGTCTTCGCCCGGCCGTCGTACCAGGACTCGGTGGCCGGCGTCGTCGGCCAGCAGCGGGGCACGCCGGACATCGCCATGAGCGGCGCCTGCTCTGGTCTGGTCAACACCTACCAGAGCTTCGCCGGCGAGCCGGCCGGATGGTACGTGGACTGCGGCACGAGCGAGGCCACTCCGATGTTCGCCGGAATCGTGGCGCTGGCCGACCAGGTGGCCGGGCATTCCCTCGGCCTGATCAACCCGGCCCTGTACGCGATGTCCGCCGCGCACGCGCCCGGTCTGGTCGACGTCACCGCGGGGAACAACTCGGTGTCGTTCCT
>PLDT01000025.1:0-2591 GCA_003136255.1 Actinomycetota bacterium | reverse complement strand
GCTGTCGTTCCCTGGCGCGGTCGCATCGGCCAGAACGTCCAGTTCGGTGCGCCTTGCGCTACTGTCCTGATCGCCCCTGCCAGTTGATTTCTTGCGGATGCAGGTGCAAAGGACCCGCACCGCTTCGTGATTAGCTGGCGGGTTGTACTCCTGGGCCGGATACCGGGGTCTGATTCAGCACCAGGGTCTGCTGGCCGTCCCGGATGTATCCCTCGTACTGGACGTCGCCCTTGTTGAGCAGGGTGGCGTTGACCAGGATGCCGGTGACGCCGTCCTGGGCCGGGAAGGTGAACTCGATGTCCTGGTTCCCCGCCGCGTCGGTGATGTACTGCAGGCCGGCCCCGGGCACGTCGGCGAGCGCCAGGAACCAGCTCGCGTCTAGCGAGGGGTAGTTGCCGTACCCGGTGAGGACGTTCGCGGCCACGTTGACGGCGTTGCAGTCGCCGGTCACGTTGGTGCAGCCGGTGGCGTATGTGTTGAGCTTGGCCAGCAGTGGCTGGGGATATTCGGGCAGCGTCGGCAGCGGCCTGGCCGGCTGGAGTGCTTTGGCCAGCTTGGCCAGCTTGGCCATGCGCTGCTTGGCTGGTAGCTTGCGCAGCTGCTCGATGTCAGCCTGGGTCAGGCGCGGGTACTGCGGGTAGATCAGGGTGAAGCTCGGGCCGGCCGGCATCAGCCACTGCTCGGAGGCGGCACAGGGGGCCGTCCGCTGGCACACGGTCAGGGTGCCGTTCACGTACCCGGCCTGTGCCGAGTCGTCGGCGGTCGCCCAGATCTGCTGCTCCTTGCCGCCGGTACGCAGCTCCCGGTACAGCCACTGGCCGGGTGCGACGGAGCTGATCTTGGGCGTGTAGTACAGGTACTGCTGGTAGTAATCGATCTTCTCACCCGCCAGCTCGGCCGCGCTCGGCGGTGAGATGGCCTGCTGGGTGCTGCCCAGCTGCGCGACCGGATACTCCTGCAGTATCGCGGTCTCGATGTCCGGCGCGGGTGTGGCGGGGTTATCCCAGGTCGCGTGGGCGAGCAGGTGGTAGTCCGACGCGTCGAGGATGATCTCCTCCTTCTCGCTCTGCCTGGTCTCCGGCAGAACAAAGGCGATCCCGGCCCGGCCGGCGATGTCCGTGATGTGGTCCTTGACCTGGATCATCGGGATGAGGGCGAGAGCGTGGAACATCTCCGCCTCCAGCCAGGACGGCAGCACCATCCCGAACAGCATGCTTTCGATCTTGCCGAACTCCACGACGCTGTTGTTGTCGGTTTTAACCGGGTCCAGGTTGCGGAAGTACGCGAGGAGCTCGGCCGGGTCGCGCGGCAGCGAGCCGATCTTGTTATAGGGGAAGATGGGGTTGCCGATGATGCCGGCCCCGTAGGTGATCCTGCCGTCGGCGGTCATCCAGCCGGACTGCACGCTGGGGTCAGGCCTGCCAGCGCGGTGCGGTCCCGGCGTCTTCCACTCCAGCACCTGGTAGATCCACTGCCCGGCGGACAGGTCCGGCTGGGTGAGCGCCGCGGCGGCGGCGCGGCCGGCCAGCAGCTGCACGGTCATCGGCTGCGTCCCGGACGGCTGGACCGCCGCGAACAGGCCCGCTGCCAGCGCGGCGGCCACCGGGATGGCGATCACGTAGCGCCAGCTGGACCGGGCGGCGCGCAGCCCGGCCAGCCCTCGGCCGGGGACCCCGGCAGGTGACCTCGACACCACATGCTGTTCTGCGGAAATCTCGTTATCAAGCGCGGTGCGGAACATCTGCTCGGCGCGCGGTGTGACACCGGACGGAACGCCGTCCCGGAACCGGCTGAGCTGCTCCATCTCGTTCATGACCGTGTCTCCTGGGGCAGGATCTTGCGTAGTTTGCTGCGGGCCCGGCTCAACCGGGACCGCACGGTGCCGACCGGCACGCCGAGCGCGACCGCTATCTCCTCGTACGACAGGTCGCTCCAGGCGGCCAGCAGCAGAGTGTCGCGCAGTCTGGCGGACATGCCGGCCAGTGCCGCGCCAAGAAGCGGGCTGGCATTGGCCGCGCTCACCCGGTCATCGACCCGGTCGGTGAAGGGCTCGGTGACTGGGTCGGCCCCGGTACGGGCGAAGGCGCGGTACTGCCGGATCTCGGCCCGGCGGTGCCGGCCGATCAGGTTGGTGCAGATGCCGTACAGCCAGGCCCGAGCATCGGCCCGGCTCGGGTCATAGCGGTCGCGCTGCCGGAAGGCGAGCAGAAAGGTCTCCGCCACGATGTCGTCGGCACCGGATCCGCTCAGCACACCCGACCCCAGCCGCCGCGTCACGTACCGCTGGATATCCGGCGCGTGCCGGCGGAACAGCTCAGTGAACTCCTCGGGCTCGGTTCGCGAGCATCCGATGAGGTCAGCGTCGCTGCGCGGGATCTGCCCGCTATCGGGCGGCATCGGCGGTCCTCCGGGTAGTCGTTACGGCCACCCTTCATTGCCCGCAGCGCGGCGGCAAGTTCCCTGACTCAGGCTTAGTATTCGTCCCGGCCGGCGCCGCCCGGGGCTGCTTTCGCTGACGTCCACCTGACCGCGCAGCCGGACCTTGCCGCCGCACACCAGGCCGGCGATGCGATCCCGGCCGTGGAACAGCG
>PLDT01000099.1:683-11638 GCA_003136255.1 Actinomycetota bacterium | reverse complement strand
GATGAGGGCCCGCGGCCCGACCCGCGGCAGCAGCACGATGCTGGAGAGGTTCGAGGACACCAGGAGGCAGCCGATCATCGGCAGGAAGGCCAGCCCGCTGGTCACCGGGCTGAAGCCCTTGACGTCCTGCAGGTAGTACGTGAGGAACAAGAAGATGCCGAACAGCGCGATCCCGGTCAGCCCGACCGAGATGTAGGAGCCGCCCCTGGCCCGGTCAAGGATCACCCGCAGCGGCAGCAGGGGGTGAGCGACCCGGCTCTCGGCGAACGCGAACGCGCTCACCAGGACCACCCCGAGGGCCAGCGAGCCGATGGTCAGGGCGGAGGTCCAGCCGGCCGTTTCGGCATGCGAGAACCCGAACACGATCGCGAACAGCCCGGTCGAGGCCAGCACGGTTCCCACCCAGTCGATCTGGGGACGGGTTTCCGGCCGGTTGCTCCGCATGAAGGTCAAGGCGCCGGCCACCGCGATCGCGGCGAAGACCAGGTTGACGTACAGGGTCCAGCGCCAGGAGAGGTACTGCGTCAGGACGCCACCGAGGATGAGGCCCACCGCACCGCCGCCCACCGCGACCGACCCGAAGACGCCGAACGCCCGACCGCGCTCGCGCGGGTCACGGAACGTGCTGACCAGGGTGCCGAGGGCGGAAGGGGCGAGGATCGCGCCGAATGCGCCCTGCAGGGTCCGCGCGGCCACCAGCATGCCGAACGACGTGGCGGCACCGCCGAGCGCCGATGCGAGCGCGAACCCGACAAGACCGACGACGAAGACTCGCTTGCGGCTGAAGATGTCGCCCAGCCGGCCGCCGAGCAGCAGCAGGCTGCCGAACGCCAGCGCGTACGCGGTCACCACCCACTGCCGGTCACTGTTGGGGAAGCCCAGCGCGCGCTGAGCCGACGGCAGGGCGATGTTCACCACGGTCGAGTCCAGGACCACCATGAGCTGGGCGATAGCCACGATGACCAGGACCAGCCACCGATGGTCGCTTTCCGCCGGGCGCTTGCTGCCGGCGACAGGTGTAACAGATGACATAACGAGCTGTACCCCCGATAAGAAACGTGACTGACGGTGGGACGTGATCCGGCGGTCATGCCGAGACCGCCGTCAGTAGGTCCGGCGTGGCCGATGGTGAGATCAGCCGCTGGGCGGCCTCGTCCAGGCTGTCGAGCAGCCGCAGGAAGGTCGCCCGGTCCGCCTCGCTCAGCGCCCCGAACACCTGCGTGAGCAGCCGATCCCGGGTAGCGTTCGCCACTTCCAGGCCGGCCTCGCCCGCCTCGGTGATCGAGACCAGCTTGGCCCGGCGATCCGTAGGGTCCGGCCGCCGCTCGGCCATGCCCATGCGCTCCAGCCCGTCGACCAGGTCGGTAATAGAGTGCGGAGACAGCCCGAAATCGGCTGCCAGCACGTTCTGCCTGGTCGGCCCCTGCTCGTGGAGTCGCCGGAGCAACTTGGTGCGGGCCATCGACAGACCGCATCCAAGCATCTCGTCGTTGACGGCCCGGAGCATCCGGTGATGGACGGCGAGATACCGCTCACCAACCTGCTCAGGTGTAATCATCACTGGCCCTTCTGCCATGCACCAACGCCGACCCGTCTCACGCTGACGACCCTCACGTTGATACCTGTCATAATGAGGATCCTCACGATTTTATTTCCGGGTCCCCCCAGGCGTCGGCGTTCTCCCCTGACGTGGGACAAGATTCGGGTGTAACCGATGGTGCGGCGCGATGACCTGCGAGTCTGCTGGCCGGGAGAGCTGAAACTGCGCACTGACGGCAGCCCGCAGGGTGGGCTGGTGCCGTATGTCACGACGGTGACGACCAAGTCGGGCGCTAGCCGGTCCCGCCGAAGACCTGGGTGCTGGAGGCGTCAAACAGCATGTAGCTATAGCTGACCCGCCCGACCCGGAAGGCAGTCTCCGCATCAGCGCCGCCGTCACCGCAGAGCTCCCGGACCAGGCCCTGAGCGTCGTCTTCGCAGTCCGCCCCGACGAGCAGGTGCCTGCGGCGCCGGCGTACCCGCCATCCCTGGGCGGCAAGATACCCGGCCAGCGCTACCACATCGCGGTGTGACCGCACTTCGACCCGCACCTGCCAGACGGGAAAGCCGACCTTCCGCGACAGTTCCCGCCCTACCGCCCGCCGCTCGGCAACGGGATCGGCGGACGGCTCGTCCGTCACATCCCGCCACTCCTCTTTTAGTGAGCTCCAGAACTCCGTCCGGACGGACGCGCTGACGTCGTGCCGCGCAACCACCTGACGCGCCACTTGCGCGGCCTCATCAGCCGATCCGGCGGCGGGGGCATACACGAAGATCTCGGTACCGTTCGAGGTGACCGCTACCTGATCGCTGAGGCGGCTGCGCAATGCAGCGACAAGCGCCTGCTCGCCGGACTCCGGCAGCTCCGGCGGGTCATCCTCATCGAACGCAATGCGGACGCGCCAGTCCTCGCCCATGGACGCACAATAGCCACCCGCAGGGTGACCCGCACCGTCACCGCCGCAGATCCCCTGCCCGGCCACCTCCCCGACGCGCTCGGCCCGCATCCGCCGGCACTCAGGTACCCACTGAATTGGCCCAGCTCACGTTGCCGCGCTGTTCTCGTGCGCTGGCTACGAAGGTCCACCATGCTGGTCATGCAGCTTCAGGCCTGGGGCGGCCCCAGCGTTGCTGGCGTTCGCTGCGGATGCGGGCNNATCACCGGGGCCTTGTCCGCCGCCAGGTTGCCCAAGATGACGAACAGCCGGTACCCGCCGGGCCGGGGAGGCCCGGATCGACTTCAGCGCGGCCAGGGTGTGCACGGCGCCCTTGTGCTCGCGGGTCACGCCCCGCCGCTGGTCATCACCCACGCAGTAGCAGCCGTGGAAGTAGCAGATGCCGTGCGTGCGATGGTAAGTCGCGCGGAGGTGGCATATGCAGCTTGGTAGCCAGCAGGACATCCTGCCCGGCTGCGGCGGAACCGGTCGGCGCCGCCTCAGACGGCTCAGCCATCCGCGACCACTCCTCAGCGCGTCAGGCGATGGCCAGCTTCGCCGCTGGGTGCTGATCAGTGTAGGCCGGCCAGATCACACCTTCGTGCCAGCCGGCCAGCGCCGAAGATTCCACCCGGTGATGGCACCTTGTGGTGACGCCCAGCCTCGGGAGGCGTTCATAGCGTGCTCGGGTGAAGAAAACGCGAAGCCAGTCCATCCGTCGCCAGGCCGTGTCTGCTTGGCGCACCGTCCGCCGCGCCGCCCGGGCACTACGGGCCATCCACGACGAGCAGGTCCTCGTGTGGGAACTGTGGTTGAGCGCCAACCGCGTCCCCGTCGACCGCCCCGGCCCGCTGACCTGGACCCCTTCCCTGGACGGACCCCGGTTGACCGGCAGTCACCTGCACCCCCCAGACGACACCAGCGAAGAGAACGGGCCATGACCCGCGTCCAGCTCGGACCGTAGAGCCAGCGCCCGTCCGGGACACTGAGCTTCCTTTTGCCCCCGAACGGCCGTGGTTCTACCCGCGCGGACTCACAGCGCCGCCGGCGGCGCTCCCGCGGCCTTGGCGGGTCAGCGGGCTCGTGGTTGTGCGGTGACGAGGGGGATGAAAATGTCTATCCTGGCCTCGTGCTTGAGCTGGAGAGCCTGGACCTGGAGGAGATCGCTATCGCACTGGCCGACCAGGCCGGCTACGAACACCGGTGGCTGATCGACCCGGAGACCGGAAAGATCGTGTTCTGGACGGCCGATACCGGCATCGACGGCCAGACGCCGGTCGACCTCGACGAGCTCGACCTGGTCGGCATCGATCCGCTGCCGTCCTGGATCTGGTACCAGGACATGGCGGACTTCGCCGAGGCGATTACCGATGAGCGGGCTGGGCGCGCGCTGGCCCGGGCCATCCAGGGCAAGGGAGCCTTCCGCCGGTTCAAAGATCAGCTCCACGAGGAGCATCCCGGCCTGCTGCCGGCGTGGTACGCCTTTCGCGATGCCCGTGCCACCCGCCGTGCGGTCCAGTGGCTGGCCGACAATTCGCTCATCGACGATGAGGCCGCCGACCACTTCCTGACCAGCCACCCAGATCCAGAGCTACCGTGAGCCGCGAAGCCCTCACTGGGCCTCACCGGGCTAGACTCCCGGTATGACTGACAGCGCATCGGCGGACGGCGAAGCGGATGGGCGAGAAGACGCTTCCCGGCTGCCGCGGCATCTGTCTGCGCTGATCGGTTCGCTCCAGGGCCCGCCGGATCTGGGCCGAAACCACGACAAGTACCTGACGTATCTGGATCGCGACGAGTCCGGCGGGGCAGAATCCGCGTGATCCTGTGCTGCTATCGCTGATGACGAACTTCGGGTCATAGAAGTCACGCCTACGACTACCGACGGATGTCCGAAGCGCCTGAAACTCCTCCCAGAGGATTAAGGATGACGTCGCTCGGACGGGGCCGGGAGGTAGCAGTGGATGGAGCAGAGCCAGGTGCGGCGGCGCCGTGGCCGGGTGGGGCGGCCTGGATCGACGGGCGGTACTGCCCGATCGAGGAGGCCAAGCTCTCGGTACTGGATCTGGGGGTCACCCGCTCGGACTGCACGTATGACGTGGTGCACGTCTGGCGTGGGCGGTTCTACCGGCTAGGGGACCATCTGGACCGGTTCGTCGCGAGCATGGCCCGGTTGCGGCTGGACCCTGGGTGCGGCCGCGCCGAGATCGAGTCGGTCCTACACGGGTGCGTCCGCCGGGCCGGGTTGCGCGAGGCGTACGTGTCGATGACCTGCACCCGCGGCCGGATGGCGCCGGGCAGCCGTGACCTGCGCACCGCGCGGAACAGGTTCTACTGCTACGCCGTGCCGTTCATCTGGGTCAGCAGCCCGGAAAGGCAGGAGACGGGCGCGAGCATGCGGGTCAGCCCGGTCGTCCGCATCCCGTCCCAGAGCGTGGACCCGTCGGTCAAGAACTACCACTGGCTGGACCTGGACCTGGCCCTGCTGGAGGCCTATGACCACGACGCCGACCTCGTGGTGCTCCGGGACCTGTCCGGCGCGGTCACCGAAGGACCCGGGTACAACGTGTTCGCCTACGTGGACGGGCGCTGGCTGACGCCAGACCACGGCACGCTGGCGGGGATCACCCGGCGCTCGATGATCGAGCTGGCCCGCCAGGCCGGCCAGCCCGTGCAGGAGGGCCGCCTGAGCGCCGAGGACCTGTACCGGGCGGCCGAGGTGCTGGTCACCTCCACCGCGGGCGGAATCATGCCGGTGACCGTCATCGACGGGCAGCCGGTCGGCACGGGCGCTCCCGGGCCGCTGACCCGCCAGCTCCGGGACCGCTACTGGGCCAGCCACGAGGACCCGCGCTACTCCACCCCCGTCCGCTACGACGAGCCGTACTAAAGACCGCCAGGTCTGGATCCCGCAGAGCGGGTAGTGCCCACCACCAGGGGAACAAGCTTGTGATGACGCGACGATCACATGGCTGGAGTGGCGGCCGTCGCGGTCCAGGAGGCGGGCGCGACCTCCGGTTCAAGGACCTCTACCGGACCGGCAGGGACTTCGAACTCATGGAACGGGCCATGGGTTTCGCTGCCCTGGCCATCCTCACCGTGATCCCGCTGCTTATCCTCGTCGCCGCCGCTGACCCTGCCCGGCACCACGGCCTCGGGGGGTGGGTGGTCTACGGCATGGACCTGACCGGCTCCGCTGCCGACGGGGTGAGGCTGCTCTTCTCGGCGCCGACCCGGGTGCACGGCACCACCAGCGTGTTCAGTGCCGTGGTCCTGAGCGTCTCCGGGGTGGCGTTCGCGGGCAGCGTGCAGGCCGGGTTCGAGAGAATCTGGGGCCTTCCCGCCGGGCCATGGCACAAGATCTGGCGCCAGGCCGTGTGGGCCGTCGCCCTCGTCGCCTACATCTATGCGGCGGCCACGGTCGGCCCGAGGCACGGCGGGCCGGCCGAGACGGCGGGCCGGGTGGCGGTGGCGGTGGTGCTCGGCATCGCCTTCTTCTGGTGGGGGCTGCGCTTCCTGACCGGCGGCCGGGTGAGCTACCTAGCGGCGCTGCCGAGCGCGGTGGCGACGATGGCGGGCCTGGCTGGCCTGCGGGTCTTCTCCGGCCTGGTCTTCGAGCCGCTGATCGCCAGCAATGCGGTCAGCTACGGCGCGCTGGGCAGCTTCCTGATCGTGCAATCGTGGCTGATCGGCGTCGGCTGGGTCATCTACGGCGGCCAGTTGCTCGGGCGCTGGTTCTACGACGCCAGGCTGCAGGCCTGGGCAGACAGCCGCCGGGAGCCGCGCGGCGGGCAGGAGAGCGTACAGAGACCCGGGAGTCAAAACACCCCGCCCGCGTAGTCGACAGCAGCCGCTGCGCCCTCACCGAGATGGAGGTCGATCCGGGCGGTCGTAGGCTTCCTGGGACGCTGACACGACGCCGAGGTGCGCGATCGACCATTCCTCCAGCGCGCGCAGCGGCTCGCGCAAGGTGCGGCCCGCCTCGGTGAGCGTGTACTCGACGCGGACCGGAACTTCGGGGTAGACGGTGCGGCGTACGAGCCCGTCCCGTTCGAGCCCGCGGAGAGTCTGGGTGAGCATCTTCTGCGAGATGCCCTCAATGCGTCGGCGCAACTCTGAGAAGCGGGCGCTGCCGTCCCAGAGGGCNNGGCGTCGTCCGACGCCACCCGTCCCGTAGAAAGGCACCTCGTGTCTCGCATTACCGTCATCGGCGGCACCGGCTATGCCGGTTCGGCCATCGTCGCGGAGGCCGCTGCTCGCGGCCACCAGGTCACCGCACTGAGCCGCTCGCTCCCCGACGCGCCAATCCCGGACGTGACCTATGTCCAAGGCGACGCCACCGACGAAGCAACGCTCCAGGCACCCATCGAGGGCGCGGANNGACGTCTACCGCACCATCGCGCGTCTGGCCGATGCCGCAGGCGTACCCCTGTTCGTCGTCGGCGGCTACTCCTCGCTGCGCCCTGCGCCCGGGGCCGATCGCTTCGTCACCGACCTCAGCTACATCCCGGCAGAGTTCCACGACGAGATCCGCGCCGGGGCGGCGCTCATCATTGAGGACCTCCCGGCCACGCCCGCGACACTCGACTGGNNTACCGGCTCGGCGACGACGTCGCGGTTCAGCCCGAGGACGGCGGCGCGATCTCCGCCGCGGACTACGCCGTCGGGTTCGTCGACCTGATCGAGAAAGGCGACCATCACCGGGCACAGGTCAACCTCGGCCACTAACTGGACAACTTCCGGAATACCAGAAGACCTGGCCGTGACCTGGCATCGCCGCTACATCGCGGGAGTGCGCCCGAGGAAGGCCGCGAGCCGGTCGCTGGGGCCGGCCGTGGCCGCCAGGGCGACTGGCGCCGCGAACAGTGGGTGCCGGCCGGCCCGGGGGACCAGGACTGGAGCTATCCCCAGCAGGTCGACGGCCAGAGCGCGCGGGATCGGCTGGCGCTGCCCGCACGCCCGGGATATGTCCCAGCCGTGGACGGCGACCTCGAGGGCGGCCGCACCGGCCATGACGCTGGCCGCCAGCGGGCAGCCGGCGATGTCGACGACCTGGCGCTGGCGGCCGGAGCCGGTCCAGGCGTCCAGCAGCTGGCGGGCCCGATCGCGGAACGTCCGGGCCGGGTCAGCGGCGAGGTCCCGGTCCTCCGCGGCCGGGTCCAGCCCGACGCGGCCGGTTTCGATGCCCTCACCGAACGCGGCCAGGGATTCGCAGGCGTGCCGTAGCAGCATCCGCAGGTCCCATTCCCGGCATGGCGTCGAGCGGGACAGGAACTCCGGCGTGACGGTCAGGACCACGCCGAGCGCGTAACTGACCGACGGTTCAAGCAGCCGGGCACCATCGCCCGGCCAGGCCGCCCGGTCCGCCGGGGTCATCGGCCCGGTACCGGGACCGGTACCGCGGCCGCTGGGGCGGTCTGCGGCAGGCCGAACGTCGCGAAGAGGCCCGGGTCGTTGAACGAGGTGACCCGCGTGACCCGCGACGCGGCGATGGTGAGCACGCAGATCGAGTGTGCCCAGTACCCGCCGTCGCGGCCGCGCATGTACGCGGCCAGCGCGGGCTGGCCGTTGGCGGCCACCGGGATCATCTGGAAGCAGCCGGGTTCGGTGAGGATCCGGGACCGCAGGAAGCGCCCGATCAGCTCCCGGCCGGTGAACCAGGTCACCTCCGGCGGCATCTCGAACACGGCGTCCTCGCGCAGCAGTCGCACGACCGCCGTGACGTCGGCATTCTGGAACGCGGTGGCGAACCTGTCGAGTAGCGCGCGGTCCTGCGGGTCGGCGGGCTCGTGAATCTGGTCCTGGCCGGGGGCCGCCTCCTCGAGCCGCGTCCGGGCGCGCTGGAGCATGCCGTTCACCGCCGTGGTCGTCGTGCCGAGCAGCTCAGCAACTTCCGCGGCCCGCCAGCGCAGCACGTCTCGCAGGATCAGCACGGCGCGCTGCCGGGCGGGCAGGTACTGCAAGGCGGCGATCAGGGCCAGCCGCATGCCCTGCCGCGACGCGACGATCTCGGCTGGATCGGCGGACCCGGCGCTCACCAGCGCGTCGGGCATGGGCTGCAGCCACGGAACCTCCGGCCGCGCCGCAGCCAGCGGAGCTTCGGGGTCCTCACCCGGGCCGCCCAGGCCGGACGGCAATGGCCGGCGGCCGCTGTTCTCCAGCGCGCGCAGGCAGGAGTTGGTCGCGATCCGGTACAGCCACGTCCGCAACGACGAACGCCCCTCGAAGTCGTCGTAGGACCGCCAGGCGCGGATCATGGTCTCCTGCACCTGGTCTTCGGCATCGTGTACCGAGCCCAGCATGCGGTAGCAGTGCGCCAGCAACTCCGGCCGGAACGGGTCGGTGAGACGCGCGAAATCCTCGCTGGCTGCCATGGCTGCTCCCTCCGGCGTCGCATGCTGCGCCATTACTGGTATAGATCCGGCCCGGCCCCGAAAGTAACCGGCCGGCGGCGCATTTATTCGCACCGCGTATTCCCGGTCGGTTTCCCGCGCGCCCCGGGTCTGTACCGGTGTACGCAGATGCACACCCACCAGGGAGCCCGCATGTCAAGCCACCAGATCTCAGGCGCGATCGCCTACCAGGACCATCAAGGGCCGAATCAGGTCCACCGCTGGCGCGCGTTCGCGGTGCTGGCTGTTTCGTTCTTCATGACGGTCGCGGACCTCGCGATCGTCAACGTCGCGTTGCCGACCATCGGTCGCAAGCTGCACATGCCGGAATCGAGCCTGCAATGGGTCGTCACCGGCTACGCGCTCACCTTCGGCGGCTTCCTGCTGCTCGGCGGGCGCGCCGCGGATCTCCTGGGGCGCCGCCGCATCCTGATGGCCGGCCTGGCGGTGTTCACCGCAGCCTCGCTGGCCTGCGGGCTGGCCACAACGGACTCGTTCCTGATCCCGATGCGCTTTGCGCAGGGGCTCGGCGCGGCGATCGTGCTCCCGGCGGCGCTGTCGATCGTGATGAACATGTTCCCCGAAGGCGCGGAGCGGAACAAGGCGCTGGGCATATGGGGGGCCATCGGAGCGAGCGGCGCGGCCATCGGCGTGATGGCCGGCGGCCTGCTTACCCGCTACGTCGGCTGGCAGTACATCTTCTTCCTCAACGTCCCGATCGGAGCGGCGGCGCTGCTGCTCGCCCCGCGCCTCGTGCCGGAAAGCCGGCTCGCCACGGCCCGCCGGCGCTTCGACCCGTTCGGCGCGGTCGCCGTGACCGGCGGCCTGTCCCTGCTCGTCTATGCGATCTCGACCGCCCCCCAGGTCGGGTGGGGTACGGCCAGGACGGTGACGCTGCTCGCGACCTCGGCCGTCCTGCTTGCCGCCTTCGTGGTCATGCAGACGCGCGTGGAGGCGCCGCTGATGCCGCTGCGGATTTTTCAGAACAAGACGCTGGCGGGCGCGAACGCGGTCGGCGTGCTGCTCGGCGGTAGCTTCTTCGCGTACATCTTCATCGGCACCCTGTACCTGCAGCAGGTGCTCGGCTACTCGCCGGTGAAGGCCGGGCTCGCCTGGCTGGAGATGGCGCTGGCCTCGGTCGCCTTCGCCGGCCTGTCGCAGGCGCTGGTCACCCGCGGCTTGGCCAAGCTCGTGATGGCGGCCGGAATGGCCATGATCGGCGGCGGCATCTTGTGGTCAACCACGGTGCCCGTGCACGGCCACTTCTTGACCAGCCTGGCCGGGCCGTTCTTCGTCGTCGGAGTCGGCACCGCCTTTGCCTTCATCCCAGTCTCGATCGCCGCCCTGGCTGGGGTCGCCGAGCACGAGTCCGGCCTGGCCTCCGGGCTCATCAACACCTCCGAGCAGCTTGGCGGGGCGATCGGTATCGCCATAGCGTCCACGATCGCCGCCACCCACGCCAGCACCCTGCTGCGCCAGGGCGCCGCACCAGCCGCCGCACTCACCAGCGGCTTCCAGTTGGCCTTCTGGGCGTGCGGCGCCATCGGCCTGGCCGCGGTCCCGGTGACTTACCTCCTGGTCCGCCGCAACGAGCTAGCCACGGCGGTGGCCCGCACCTCCCAGAAGCCTCAACCAGCACCTGCCGACGTCTAACCAAGCGTCAACGTCTGATCCAGCTAGTGGTCTCCCTGCCGGTGGTGACCGGGCCGCGGCTAGCCTGTCAGGGTCGCGGCGACACAGCGACGACACCTGGAGGACGGATGACACTGGATCTCTTCGCTGGCATCCCGGTCACCGGCTACGCCGCGGCGTTGCCATGGTACGAGCGGTTCTTCGGCGGCCGCCCCTCGTTCCTGCCGAACGACACCGAGGCGGTGTGGGAGGTGGCCGAGCACCGCTATATCTATATCGTGCAGGACCCCGGACGGGCGGGGAACGCCCTGGTGCTGTCGTTCGTCGACGACCTCGACGACCGGGTGGCCAAGATCGCCCAGCGGGGCATCGAGCCCGCCAAGCGCGAGACCCTCGACAGCGGCGTGACCAAGGTCATCTACCGAGACGCAGACGGCAACGAGATCAGCTTCGGCGG
>PLDT01000099.1:0-668 GCA_003136255.1 Actinomycetota bacterium | reverse complement strand
GGCCGGTGCCTCCGGTGACGAGTACCGGAGGCACGTGCGTTCGTGTCATGACGACCTCGATGTCGTCCATGGCAGGCAGCACATGGTGTGAATCCTGCCATCTTCCAGGACTCCTGCGGCGGCTTCGACCGCACCCGCTCGGCGCCGTCCTGGTGCCCCGCGCCTTCCCCGTCTGCCTCACCGCCCGCTCCAGCTCAGCCCGCGACACTCTGACCTGCGCTGGTCAGGACGAGGGCGTATGCTCCGCGCCATGACCGTGGACGTGACCGTGAAGACCGTCGAAGTCGGCGTTCAGGTAACCGGCTCCTTCGATCCCGCCGGCGATGTTGTCGGGTCAACGCTCCCGGGCGGCCTCGTCGCCACCGCTACCCACGCCGGCCCGATCGCCGCGATCGGCGACACTCATCAGGCCGTGTGCGACTGGAGTAAGGCAAACGGNNGGCCCTCGCTGGGAGATCTACGGCGACCCCGACCCATCAAGCGGCCATTTCGACGTCCAGGTGTTCTGGTCGCTAGTGGCACCGTAACCAGGACGTTTCCCGGGAGCCGGATGGCACGGTCTCGATGACTGCGTGGGCGGGCACGCGCGTGGGCGCCCCTGCCAGGGGCGCCCACGTGGCGTTTGGCTGGTTGCTACAGCAGGCTGGAGATGGCGGGGCCGGTGGCCG
>PLDT01000441.1:0-8459 GCA_003136255.1 Actinomycetota bacterium | reverse complement strand
CCAGCGGACCCAGCGGACCCAGCAGAAGCAACGGGACCAGCGGGACCAGTAGAAGCAGCGGAAGCGCCGCCCCGGCCTGGCCGCACCAGCCGGCCAGCACCGGCTGGACCGGCGCCAGCACCGGCGCGGGCCCCCGGCAGCGCCCCGCCACCGAACGCAGGCCCGCCGCGCCGCCGCCCGGGCAAGGTGCCGCCCCCGGGGGCGGAAACGGTACGGATAAACAGCGGGCCATGCCGTTCTGGCTACGCCCGATACGGCGGGACAAATAACGGACGGTCACCGTGGAACTCAGCCCTCGCCAGCGCAGCGCGGTCTTCGTCTTGGTCGTCGCCGTGCTCGCCGCGCTCGGTTACTACCTCGTGGCCCCGGCCGTGACCCACTCCCACGGGTCCGCCCAGGCCGCCGCCACCCCGGCCAGCACCCCGGCCGCGGCCAGCACGGCACCCGCCGCGGCTCCGACGGTGTCGGCCTCGGCCGCCGCCGCGGGCGGGCCGGACATCTACGCCTGGCTGCCCTTCACCCAGCAGAACCTGGCCGCCGCCGCCTCGGTGACGGTGCGGTTCAGCGTCGACTACAACACCTTCACCTACACCGAGAGCGCGACCGCCTACGTCGGCGCGATGGGCAACCTGATCACCAGCGAGCTGGCCGGCACGCTGCAGGCCGGGTACCAGATCCCGGGCGTGGCCAAGCTCAGGAAAAACCAGAAACAGGTCTCCACCGGGACCGCGGTGATCAGCTCGCTGCGCGCGTTCGGCCCCGCCAGCATGACGTTCATCGTCACCGCGGGCCAGCGGCTGGCCACCTCCCACGGCATCAGCAACGCCAGCACGCAGTACGCGGTGACCGTGACCGGCTCAGGCAGCAGCTGGCAAGTAAGCGACATCGAATTGGAATCCGCGGGTAACGAATGACAAGCAGGCTCCTGTTTCAGTCCGAGAAGAAACAGGTCACCGCAGGACCGCAACCACCTGACGGGTCACACCACATCCTGATCCTGGTCATCGTCGGGACCGCTGGCCTCCTGCTGCTCGGCCTGCTGGCCGTGCCGGTCCTGGTCGGAACCAACCTGTTCTTCGCCGCGAGCGCCGGCTGCTCCGGCCAGCAGACCGGAACGGTCGGCCAGCCGACCGCCGGCGCGAAGGCCAAGGCCATCCCGGCCAACTACCTGCACTGGTACCAGCGGGTCGGGCAGCAGTACGGCGTGCCGTGGACGATCCTGGCCGGGATCGGCACGGTGGAAAGCGACAACGGCCAGACCACCCTGCCCGGCGTGCACAGCGGGCAGAACGGGTTCGGCGCGGCCGGCCCGATGCAGATCGGCATCGGCGGCGCGGCCGGCAACGTCTGGGGCGGACTGCCGGTCCACCCGGCCAGCGAGGTGGTCGACGGGGTGGCCACCGATGAGGACGGCGGCCCCGACGCGAGCGTCTACGACCCCGCGGACGCGATCGCGGGCGCGGCGAAGTACCTGCTCGAGTTCGATGTCCAGACCAACCCGTCCGCGGCCATCTTCGCGTACAACCACCTGCAGTCCTACGTGCAGAGCGTGCTGTACTACGCCGGCGCCTACGCGGGCGGCAACTTCACCGTGGTCTCGGCCCAGCTGCCCTCGGGCAGCGACGCGGCCGGGTGTACCGGCACGGCGGGCGGGGTGGCCGGGAGCGTGCCCACGATCAACGCGCCGAACCAGCTCGTGGCCACCGCCATCGCCTACGCCGAGCAGCAACTCGGCAAGCCGTACCTGTTCGGCGGCACCGGCCCGGACGCGTTCGACTGCTCCGGCCTGGTCATGATGGCCTACCGGGCCGCCGGGGTCGACATCGCCCGGACCTCGGAGCAGCAGTGGGCGACCGAGGTACGGATCCCGGCCTCCCAGGTGCAGCCCGGGGACCTGGTGTTCTTCGCCGGCGCGGACGGCACCGCGACCTCGCCCGGCCACGTCGGCCTGGTCATCGGGAACGGGCAGATGATCGAGGCGTTCGCGACCGGCTTCCCGATCCGCATCGCCAGCTACACCAACCGGGACCCCATTGGCTTCACCCGTCCCTGGGCCAACGCCAGCGCGAGCCAGATCGCTGCCGCCTCTGCTGTCTCATTGTCCCCTGGATGACCGGTTTGACGCGTTTCGCGACCTGCCGAACGACCCCTGATGTACCGTTCGCACATAGCGGTTGACCTGCGGTAAGGAGTCTGTCGCATGCGAAAAGTCCTCAGGATCACGGGCGCGACCTTAACCGCCGCTGCCCTGCTGTCCCTGGCGTTGCCCTTGGCCCTGCCCGCGGCCGCCCAAGCCCAGGCGAGCCAGATCCGCTCGGACGCCGGCCCGCCGAGCCCGCAAAGCTCTCAAAGCGCCCAGACCTCACTCAGCGGGCCCTTCGTCGCCCTCGGCGACTCGTACGCGGCGGGGAACCTGATCCCCACCAGCCCGACCGGAACCCCGGCCGGCTGCCTGCGGTCCAGCCACGACTACGGCGCCGACGCCGCGGCCGCGCTCGGCATGACCAGCTACGTCGACGCCACCTGCAGCGGCGCGACGACCGCGGACATGACCCAGCCCGAGGCGGTCCCGCTCGGCACGAACCCGCCGCAGTTCGACGCCCTGGCGGCCGACGACACGGTGGTCTCGTTGACCATCGGCGGCGACGACATCGGGTTCCTGGGCATCCTGGAGACCTGCGCCAAGCTGAGCCTGACCGACCTGTTCGGCAATCCGTGCCAGCGCCACTACACGAGCGGCGGTACCGACCAGCTGGTCGCCGCGATCGACGCGGCCGCGCCGAAGGTGGCCGCCGTGCTCCAGGGGATCCAGAGCCGGGCGCCGGACGCGCTCGTGCTGCTGGTCGGCTACCCCGACATCCTGCCCATCACGGGTGACGGCTGCTGGCCGCTGGTGCCGTTCGCCCATGGCGACGTGCCCTACCTGCAGGGCATCGAGGTTGACCTCAACCAGATGCTGGCCCGCACGGCCGCCGCCAACGGCGCGACGTTCGTCGACACCTACCAGGCGACCATCGGCCACGACGCCTGCACGGGCGCGAGCACCAAGGACGTCGAGAGCCTGGTCCCGACCTCGCTGGCCTATCCCTTCCACCCGAACCAGCGCGGCGAACAGGTCATGGCCGAACAGGTCGAGGCCGCCCTGAGCGGCAGCGGAAACTAAAGCGGCTTACTTCACGGCCAGGTACACGAAGCACCCCAGGCCGGCCGCCAGGCAGTAGACCGCGAACGGGATCAGCGTCCTGGTCGCGTCCTCCAGGTAGCGCATCAGGAACCGCAGGGCCAGGTACGCGCCGATGAAGGACAGCACGCTGCCCAGCAGCACTTCCTTCCCGATCCCGTGGCCCAGCGGCCCGGTCAGGTCGTGCAGCTTCAGCACTCCGGCGGCCAAGATGACCGGTGCCGACAGCAGGAACGAGAACCGGGCGGCATCCTGCCTGGACAGCCCCCGGAACATGCCGCTGATCATGACGATGCCGTCCCGGCTGATGCCGGGCAGCAACGCGAGGATCTGGGACGAGCCCATGATGAGGCCGCCCAGGTAGCCCTGGCCGACCACCCGCCGGTCCGATTCCACCGCGGCCGTCGCCTGCTGCTGCTTGTGTCCTCGCTGCCCGGCGCTGTGCCGCCCGCCGCCCGCGGGGCCGCGCGCCCCCACGGCGACGCCGGCCCGCTCCCTGGAGGCGGCTATCTCCAGGTCGGCGGCGACCTGCCGGGACTCGGCCTCGGTGTCGAGCCGCCGCCGCTGCCGCTCACCGGCCAGCAGAATCAGGCCGTTCACGAACAGGAAGGCCGCGACCAGCATCGGCTTGCTGAACACCTTGGTGAATACGTGCTGCAGCAAGACGCCCGCGATCCCGACCGGGATCGTGCCCACGATGATCATCCAGGCGAGCTTCTGGTCGGTATTCTGCGCCTCCCACCGCCTGGTCCCCGCTTCCGGCGCGGCGACATGCTTGAGCGAGCCGAAGAACGCCGCAATGATCCGCACCCAGTCCCGCCAGAAGTAGATGATCATGGCGATGGCCGTCGCGACGTGCAGCCCGACGATGAACGCCAGGTACGCCGAGTTGGGCGCGGACACGCTCAGGTCTTTGGCCCACTGCCCGCCGACCACGGCCGGGATGAGAATGGCGTGGCCCAGGCTGGACACGGGAAAAAGCTCGGTAATGCCCTGGATCAGCCCGACGACCCCGGCCTCACCGTACGTCAGATGCGACATGCCAGCCCTTCGCTCCCACGGTCAAAACATTTATGCCGAACGAGCGTGGTGCGGGCTCCACTAACACGTTCATCCCACCCCCGGCGGTCCCCCGGCCACCAGTCATCGTAGCCGGGCCCCACTCCGCTTAGCCGGTTTCATCCTGTCTTTCATCCTCTGGGCGGAGGTCAGCCCGTGTTCGGGACCTTGGGGGTGTCCTTGGGAGTGCGGTGGCCGATCTTGTCGCCCAGCCAGACCAGCGGGTCGTACTTGCGCCCGACCACGCGCTCCTTCAGCGGGATCAGCGCGTTGTCGGTGATCTTGATGTGCTCCGGGCAGACCTCGGTGCAGCACTTGGTGATGTTGCAGTAGCCGAGGCCGAAGTCATCCTGGGCGATATCACGCCGGTCGGCGGTGTCGGCCGGGTGCATCTCGAGCTCGGCGATTCGCATCAGGAACCGCGGTCCCGCGAACGGCCGTTCGTTCTCCGGATGGTCACGGATCACGTGGCACGTGTTCTGGCACAAGAAGCACTCGATGCACTTCCGGAACTCCTGTGACCGGTTCACGTCGACCTGCTGCATCCGGAACTCNNCCGGGCTTCACCGCCGGGTCGGGGGTGAAGGACGGGATCTCCCGCGCCTTGGCGTAGTTGAACGACACGTCGGTGACCAGGTCCCGGATCACCGGGAAGGTCCGCATCGGCGTGATGGTCAGCGTCTCGGACGGCTCGAAGATCGACATCCGGGTCATGCAGGCCAGCCGCGGCCGCCCGTTGATCTCCATCGAGCACGACCCGCACTTGCCGGCCTTGCAGTTCCACCGGATGGCCAGGTCGCTGGTCTGGGTCGCCTGCAGCCGGTGCAGCACGTCCAGCACGACCTCGCCGTCATTGACCTCGACCTGGTAGTCGGCGAGTTCCCCGGCTCCCGCGTCCCCGCGCCACACCCGCAGCGCCGCCTTGTACGCCATCGCTCTATTTNNTCGCCGATGTCGAACAGCTCGAGCAGGTCGGTCCGCATCGGCACGATCGGCTGCCGGCTAAGCGTCACCTCGCCGTCCGCGTCCAGCGAGCAGACCAGGTTCACCTTGCGCCACTCGGGCGACATGGCCGGGTAGTCCTCCCGGGTGTGCCCGCCGCGCGACTCCTGGCGCTCCAGCGCGGCCTGGGCCACGCACTCGGCGACCGTGAGCATGTTGCGCAGGTCCAGGGCCAGGTGCCAGCCGGGGTTGTAGGCCCGGCCGCCGGGCGCGGACACCTGCGCGGCCCGGGCCCGCAGCTTGTCCAGCTCGACCAGCGCGGTCTTCAGCTCCGACTCGCGGCGGATGAGCCCGACCAGGTCGCTCATGATCGTCTGCAGCTCGCTGTGGATCGTGTACGGGTTCTCGCCCTCGACCCGCTCCAGCGGCTGCAGGCCGGTTTCCGCGGCCGAGGTCACGTCCGCGTCCGGGACGGCGGGTCGCGAGGACAGACCGGAGACGTAGTCGGCGGCGCCCAGCCCGGCCCGCCGGCCGAAGACCAGCAGGTCGGACAGCGAGTTGCCGCCCAGCCGGTTGGAGCCGTGCATGCCGCCGGACACCTCGCCCACCGCGAACAGGCCCGGCACCGCCGCGGCCCCGGTGTCCGGGTCGACCTCGACCCCGCCCATCACGTAGTGGGCGGTCGGGCCGATCTCCATCGGCTCCTTAGTGATGTCGACGCCGGCCAGTTCCATGAACTGGTGATACATGGACGGCAGCCGGCGCAGGATCTCCTCGGCGGGCAGCCGGGACGAGACGTCCAGGAACACACCGCCGTGCGGTGACCCGCGGCCCGCCTTGATCTCGGAGTTGATCGACCGGGCCACCTCGTCGCGGGGCAGCAGTTCCGGCGGGCGGAGGTTGTTGTCATGGTCGGCGTACCAGCGGTCGGCCTCTTCTTCGGTGTCCGCGTACTGCGCGCGGAACACGTCCGGCACGTAGTTGAACATGAACCGCTTGCCCTCGGAGTTGCGCAGCACGCCGCCGTCGGCGCGGACGCCTTCGGTGACCAGCAGTCCGCGCACCGAGGGCGGCCACACCATGCCGGTCGGGTGCAGCTGGACGAACTCCATGTTCAGCAGCTTGGCCCCGGCGCGCAGCGCCAGTGCGTGCCCGTCGCCGGTGTACTCCCACGAGTTCGACGTAACCTTGTAGGTCTTGCCGATGCCGCCCGTGGCCAGCACCACCGCGGGCGCCTCGAAAGTCACGAACCGGCCGGTGTCCCGGAAGTACCCGAACGCCCCGGCGATCCGCGCCGGGTAACTGTCGGCCAGCAGCAGGTCGGTGATCGTGGTCTCGGCGAAGACCTTGATCATCGCCTCCGGGTCGCCGAGCTCGGCCGCGTCGGCCTGCTGCAGCGCCACGACCTCCTGCTGCAGGGTGCGGATGATCTCCAGCCCGGTCCGGTCGCCGACGTGGGCCAGCCGCGGGTACTGGTGGCCGCCGAAGTCCCGCTGGCTGATCTTGCCGTCCTTGGTCCGGTCGAACAGCGCGCCCCAGGCCTCGAGCTCCCAGACCCGCTCCGGAGACTCCTTGGCGTGCAGCTCGGCCATCCGCCAGTTGTTCAGGAACTTGCCGCCGCGCATCGTGTCGCGGAAGTGGACCTGCCAGTTGTCGTTCGGGTACACGTTGCCCATGGCCGCGGCGCAGCCGCCCTCGGCCATCACCGTGTGCGCCTTGCCGAACAGGGACTTGGAGATGATCGCGGTCTTCTTACCATGCAGCCGGGCCTCGATCGCCGCCCGGAGCCCCGAGCCGCCCGCGCCGACGACCACCACGTCGTAGGAGTAACGGTCTGCCTCGTCCATAACGGTCCCTCTAGTTGAAGATTCTCGGATCCGCGAAGGCCCCGCTGGCCACCAGCATGACGTACAGGTCGCTGAGCAGCAGCGTGCCCAGCGTGATCCAGGCGAACTGCAGGTGCCGGGCGTTCAGCCAGGAGACCTTCGTCCAGGCCCAGTACCGGACCGGGTGCTTGGAGAAGTTCTTCAGCCGCCCGCCGGTGATGTGCCGGCACGAGTGGCAGCCCAGCGTGTAGCACCACAGCAGGATCACGTTGGCCAGCAGGATCAGCGACCCGATGCCGATCCCGAAGTCACCGTTCGGCCCGCGGAACGCCTGCGCCGCGTCGTAGCTGAGCAGGATCGCGATGAACAAGGCCGCGTACCAGAAGTAGCGGTGCACGTTCTGCGCGATCAGCGGCACTCGGGTCTCGCCGGTGTACTTCGCGTGCGGCTCGCGCACCGCGCACGCCGACGGCGCCCGCCAGAACGCCCGGTAGTACGCCCCCCGGTAGTAGTAGCAGGTAAACCGGAACCCGAGCACGAACACCAGCGACACGAACGCGTACGGGATGATCGGCGGGACGGCCGGGATCCACTGGCCCAGGGTGCTCGAGCCCGGCACGCACTCCCCGCTGACGCACGGGGAGTAGAACGGGGTCAGATAGTGGTCCGCCGGCACGTAGTACCAGTGGCCGGTGAAAACGCGCACGGTGGCGTAGGCCAGCCAGATCGTGAGGCCGGTGGCCACCACGCGCGGCTGCTTCCACCACGAGTCGGTACGGAACGTCCGTTCGGAGATCCGCGCCCGCGTCCTGGCCGGCGCTTCCGGTGCTTGTGTCATGCTTCAGCGTCCTCGCTGCCTCGAGCGTAAGCGTAACGCCACGTACCGGCAAAACGTCCGGGCGTGGGTACTGGTCAAGAACCTATTCCAGCCGGGGCGGTGTTGCAGTGATCGAGACCTCATCGTGGTGTGTGACCCTCACTACACCCCGAGGTTGCGCCGCAGGAAGTCGAGCTGCAGCAGCAGCAGGTTCTCCGCGACCGTCTCCTGCGTGGCCATGTGGGTGATGCCGGTCAGCGGCAGCACCGAATGCGGATGGCCCGCGGCGAGCAGCGCGGCGGACAGCCGCAGGGTGTGCGCCACCACCACGTTGTCGTCGGCCAGGCCGTGGATGAGCATGAGCGCGCGAGGTGTCACCACGGCCCGTTCGGCCAAAGAAAGCAAAGACGACCGGTCGTAGGCGTCCCCGTCGGNNACCAGCCGCGGATCGCCACCCGGCCGGTGTCCAGCTCACCGAACCGGCCGGCCGCGGCGGCCAGCGCGTCGACCTGGTCCTGCAGCACCGGGCCGGCCAGGTCGCCGGCCACCGCGCGTTCCCAGGCCGGCCCGCGGGCCGGGGTGCCGCGGCCGTCCGCGATCACCACCGCGAACCCCTGCTCGGCGAACCACTGCG
>PLDT01000184.1:0-15302 GCA_003136255.1 Actinomycetota bacterium | reverse complement strand
CGCTGGATGCCTGGCCAGGTCTGGAGGACCGGCAGGACGTCAGTAGCCGTTTGCGGCGGCGGCCTTCCTGGCCGGTGCGGTTGTCAGCCTGGCGGCCAGCTGGGTGCTGGTCTCAGTCGCTAGAAGTCCGCCAATGGGTGACCGCATCGGCGACCGGGTCGACGATCACATGTGTCACCTCGCCGCAGGGCCCGTCGCTGCAGCTGGCCTCGGCCCCGATCGTGAACTGCGCCTTGCCTGCCATGGTCTTCCTTTTCCTCTTCGTCTTGTCAGGCGCTGACGGGATGCCGGGCGCACCAGTCGCACTGGCGGCGGCCATCGTCGCCGGGCACGTCGTTGCCGTCGCGCCGGATTTCCTGCCCGTAGGGACAGTCGCTGCTGTCGTGGAACACCGGCTCGCCGGGACCGGTGCCGGTGTGGAACGGGGCTGGTTTCGCCGTGCCGGCGGCCTCTGGCCGGCCGGGGGCCGGGCTGGGCTCGGGCGGGCCGGCGTGCGCGGTGCCCTGGTTTTTCGCGGGGTCGAGGATCTTGTAGGCGGCGAGTTTGATGCGGTCGGTGATCAGGAACCAGATGATCGCGTATCCCCACACGAACAGGGCCCAGTTCCAGCCCAGGCGCGGCACCAAGATCCCGGACAGCGCCAGCCCGGTCGCGATCAGTTCCGCGCTGGTGACGGCCNNTGGTACACCCGGTCCCCGATCAGGAACAGGCTGAACGCGGCGATGGGGCCGGCCACGCCCAGGACGGTGGCCATCCCGATCACCAGGCGCATGTTCCAGGCCTCGGGCTGGTCCTTGTAATGCACCCGGTCGTAGGCGATGGACAAGATGGAGCCGTCGTTCAGCAGCGCCAGCACCACGATCATGATGGCGGTGACGGGGAAGAAGTTGAAGATCAAGATGGCCAGGGTGACGAACAGCAGCACCCGCAGCGTCTCGGCGATGCGGTAGATCGCGTAGCTGTTCATCCGCTGGACGATCCGCCGGCTTTCCTTGACCGCGTCGATGATCACCGACAGGCCCGGCTTCATCAGCACGATGGACGCGGCCGCGCGGGCCGCGTCGGTGGCGCCCGACACGGCGATGCCGCAGTCGGCCTTCTTCAGCGCGGGGGCGTCGTTGACCCCGTCGCCGGTCATCCCGACGATGTGACCCCGCTTCTGCAGCACATCGACGAGATCACCGCGGCCTCGATCATCCACGGGATCGGACCCCAGAAATACGTCAGCAGCTTCAGGAGCGGATTATCTTTTTTCTCCGCGATCTCATTAGGCCCGTATCTGGCCAGCCGCCCGGTCGCCTCAGCCTGGCTCAGGCCCTCCGGCGACGAACCCAGCCGCTTCTGCACCTCCGCCACCGGGAGGGACTTCAGGTCATCCTTCGCATCCGGCGCCGGGCCCGGCTTCGATCCGGGCGCCTCAGGCAGGCCGGCGCCAGCCTCCTTAACGGTGCTCATGCGTTTCTCCCGGCCGGGCGGCAGCGCAGTCGCCCGCTGGCATCTGACTGTCGTGGCTCCTGTGGGCAGGCACTGGTTCCGAGGGCTGAGCGACTGCCAGGAACCCGGTCACCGGGGCCGCGAGACCAGCCGGCCGCGGTCTCCCGCCTGCGCCAGCTACTCGCGCCGAGGTCCTGGCGCCGCACCTCGAGGCGGCCTCGCGCCATCTGCTTCAGGCAGCGGCCCGCAGTGCGCTGCGGGCCGGAACGGCCCTCTGCCACCTGCGGCGATGGTAAACCCGGCGGAGGCACGATCCAGGCGACGCCTGCACCGGCAGGGAACACGGTGGCCGGGCGGGTCATAGACGCTCATCAGATTGTTCCTCGCATGACTCAACTGAGTCACCAAGGTCCGGAGTGACATTTTGGGGATTGCCCTGAAATAGCCATTCTCAGCGATCAGGACATCTGTTGTTCCGACTTTACGCTCAACGGGCAGATAGCGTGAGGGGCGAGCCGGTCATCCCGCTTCCGCCCCCGGAGTAATCGCCGTCAGCAGCCGGCCCTGGCGGTGGCCACGGGCACCGGGTTGTGCCAGCGCCCGTGCGGCGCGACGAGCGCATCTGCCTCCTCCGGTCCCCAGCTGCCCGGCGGGTAGAGGCAGGCACGGTTGTGGTTTTCCAGAAACGGGCTCGACGACCGCCGCGGCGGCCTTACCGGTCCGGGAGCCAGGCTGGCCGGCTCCGGGGACCGGCCGGACGACGACAGGCCTGACTACGGGCGCGGGTTCACAGCCAGCGGATGAAGCTGGACGCCTGGCGGATGGCACTGGCCGCCTCGGGGTGACCGGCGCTCCCTGGCAAACGTGCGGCATCGGCCGCCTACGACGTTGCCCGACGGCTGCCGACGTGCCAGTCCTCCTCCGTCCCAGCCGCGTCCGGGTCTGCGCCGCAGCTGCGCAGCTGGGGCCGCTCGCGCAGGCTGCGCTTGAGCTCGGCGAAGCCGGGGAAGCCCGCCAGGCCGGTCACGTAGTCCCAGAGCCGGAGGGCGTCTTCTGGAGCCGGGAGCCGGCTGATCACCGGGCCGAAGAAGGCCGTGCCTCGCGGGGGGCTGAACTGGATGATCGGGGTGCCGACGTCCCTGCCGGTCGGCGACAGTGGCTCGTCGCTTTCGGCGCGGATCTCCTCGTCCCACCGCGTGTCGTCCAGCGCGTCCGCCAGCCCGGCGGGCAGGCTGGCCTGGGCGAGCAGCGGCTCGACGAAGGCCCGGCTGCCGCGGACCGCAGGTGTGAGGTCGGCCGCGCCGGAGGAGTCGAAGATCTCGCTGCTGAGGGCCTAGCTAGTAGAGCGGGCCGACGGCGGCCCGGCCGTGCTCGGCCCGCCCTGGCCGGGGTCCTGCTTCAGCCCGCAGCCGCAGCCCAGCTCGCCCAAGCCGGGAAGGTCCAGCTCGACGGCGACCACTCCGTCCTGACCACCTTCGCCCGGCTGCTGGACGACTTCGACCCCGACTTCAACATCGTCACCCCGTGAGCACAGTTAGCCGCCAGACGCGCTCCGGCCTGCGATGCAGCCCGTCTCGGGCTGATAGTACGGTGATGCGGGTGATGACCGACACTAGGTCTATGAGCAACGTTCAGCTGGCTTCTGGTACGACGCACCATGGAGCCGGGCCGGCTCCCGCTCTGGTTCTGGCCGGCCGGCGGCTGCCGGTCCTGGACCGGGCGCGGATTTACGTGTGCGGGATCACTCCGTATGACGTGACGCATCTCGGGCACGCGGCGACGTTCGTCTGGGTCGATGCGCTGAGCCGTGCCCTGAGCTTCCTGGGGGCCGAACCGGAGGTGTGCCGGAACGTCACTGATGTGGACGATGTGCTGGACGCGGCGGCTGTTCGGGCCGGCGCGCCGTACGACTCGTTCGCGGCGGTGCAGCAGTACTACTTCGAGCAGGACATGGCCGCCCTGAACGTGCGTCCCCCCTCGCATGAGCCCCGCGCGCACCGGTACGTGCAGCAGGTGATCCGGCTGGCTGAGGGGCTGCTCGACGCTGATGCCGCGTATCAGCACGGGGACAGCGTCTATTTCCGGGGCCGGGCGGCCGCGGACCGGGCAGGCTTGGGCCAGGCTGAGGCCGTACGACTGTCCGCCGAGTACGGTGGCCGGCCTGATGACGCAGCCAAGGAGGACCCGCTGGATGTCGCGGTCTGGCAGGCAGGTGAGCCGGGCCATCCATCCTGGGAGTCACCGTGGGGCCCGGGCCGGCCCGGGTGGCATGCCGAGTGCGCCGCGATGGCGCTGTCGGTCTTCGGCGTGGGCGTCGACGTTCACGCTGGCGGCCGGGACCTCCGCTTCCCGCATCATGCCTACCATGCGGCGATGGCCGAGAGCTTTACCGGCGTCCGCCCGTACGCCCGGGCGTGGCTGCATGCCGGCACGGTCACCACCGGCGGGGTCAAGATGGCCAAGTCGGCGGGCAACCTGGTACTGGTGAGCCACCTGCTCGCCGCTTATCCGGCGGCGGCCATCCGGCTGATGATCCTGGACCGGTCCTGGTCTGATGACTGGGATTACCGGCCTGACCTGCTCGACGCCGCTGCGGGCCGGCTGGAAAGCCTGTACAGCGCGGCCGGCCGCACCGTCCCGGCCAGCCCTGGTGACAGAGCCGTGATCGGGCGCCTGCTGGCCGCTGACCTGAACGTGCGGGCCGTCCTCGATGCGGCCATCGAGACCGGCGGCGCGGCGGCCCGGACGGCCGCGGCCGTGCTCGGCCTCAGCTGATCCCCGAACTCGTGTAGCGGCCTGGGCCGTCACTCTGTCCTGGCGGCTACCCGGTTCCGGTGACGGGCTCGAACCGGGCCGCCTGGTCTTGGGCGGACCACCGGGCGACGTAGCAGAACCGGTCGCCCCGGACCAGGCTGTGCCGCCATTCCACCGGTGTCGTCTGCCAGGTGGCCAGGCGCTCGACCGCCAGCGCGGGGGTGCGGGCCGGCAGGCGGAGCAGGCCTCGCTGTTCGGGGTTGGGGAGCACGGGGCGGATCCGCTCCCAGCCGGCGTCTGGCTGTACCCCGCAGCGTACGTGCAGTTCGTGGTAGAGCGCGGTGTGGGTGAAGTCCACGCCCAGCAGCGGCCGGGCCAGCACGGCGGGCAGCCACGAGCAGTCCAGGACGATGGGGATACCGTCGGCGAGCCGGAGCCGCTCCAGGTAGATCAGCGGGGCGCTGGGCGGGCAGTTGAGAACCCCGGCGGCCTGGGCGTCCGAGCGTTCCTCGAGGCGCCGGACGATGCTGCGCTGCGCGAAACCTTGTTCCTCGACGGAGCGGAAGAGACTGTAGATGGCGCCGAGGGGCTGCTCGATCATCGTGTCCTTGACGAACGTGCCCCGTCCCCGGCCGCGTTCGACGACGCCCTCGATCTGCAGCCGGCGGACCGCCTCCCGCACGGTGTGCCGGCTGACCCCGTACTGCGCGGTCAGCTCGTCGTCACCGGGCACACGCTGGCCGAACTCGCCGCTGGCGAGCCTGCGGCGCAGGTCGGCCAGCACCTGGGCCCACAGCGGCAGGGCGCTGTCGCGGTCGACGGTCACGCCCTCAGTATGGAGTGCCGCCGGGAGCAGGGAAAGCCGCCCGGGTCGTTGACTATGGTCACAACCCGGGCCTTAAATGTACGTACATTCGTAGGATCCCTGCGGCCCGGCGGAGGTTGAATGTCGTCCCGGAACTCAGACCACAAGATCGTCATCGTCGGCGGCGCTGTGAACTCGGTGACCGCGCGATGAAGGACCAGGCCTGAGCCCGCGACGGCGATCGAGGAGCCGCCTGATGCATGAGGTCGTGACCATCGAGACGCCGGGGCTGGGCGATCGCAGTTACCTGATCCACGACGGTGAGACAGCGGTGGTCATCGACCCGCAGCGGGACATCGACCGGATGCTGCAGGCCGCGCAGGCCGCCGGGGCCAGGATCTCGCACGTGCTGGAGACGCACATCCACAACGACTACATCACCGGCGGTCTGGCGCTGGCCCGGGCGACGGGCGCGGCCTATATCGTAGCCGCGGCCGAAGAGGTCGGGTTCAGCCGGGCCGCGGCCCGGGACGGTGACGAGATCACGGTCGGCGACCTGACCCTGACTGTGATGGTCACCCCCGGCCATACTCCCGGCCATCTGTCCTGGGTGCTGCGCGAGGGCCCGGGCGACCCGGTAGCGGTGTTCACCGGCGGGTCGATGCTGTTCGGCGCGGTCGGCCGTACGGACCTGATCAGCCCGGAACAGACCGAGCCGCTGACCCGAGCGCAGTACCGGTCGGTCCGGCGCCTCGCGGACGAGCTGCCCGACCAGGTCGCGGTCTACCCGACGCATGGCTTCGGGAGTTTCTGCTCTGCGACCCCGACGAGCGGCAGCTCCTCGACCATCGGGGCGGAGCGGCGGGCGAACGTGGCGCTGAACAGCGACGAGGACGGCTTCGTTAAGCAGCTGATCGCCGGCCTGGGCGCCTACCCGCGGTACTACGTGCAGATGGGCCCCGCCAACCGCAGCGGCCCCGCCGCCCCGGATCTGAGCCCGCCGCGGCGAGCCGATGCCGGCGAGCTGCGCCGCCGGATCGACGCGGGTGAGTGGGTGGTGGACCTGCGTCAGCGCCGGGCGTTCGCCGGGGGTCACCTGACCGGGTCCATCTCGGTGGAGCTCGGTGACCCGTTCGCCACCTACCTGGCGTGGACGATCCGGTGGGGCACGCCGCTCACCCTGGTGGCCGAGTCCCCCGGGCAGGTAGCGGCGGCCCAGCTGCAGCTCACCCGGGTCGGCATCGACCGCCTTGAAGCGGCGGCGGCAGGCACGGTCGGCGACCTGGCCGGCGGGCGGCTGTCCAGCTACGGGGTCCGCGACTTCGCGGCGCTGGCCGCCGCGTGGGGACATGACGGCCAGGTCGTGCTCGATGTCCGCCGCCCGGACGAGTGGCACGCCGGGCATCTGGCCGGCGCGGTCCATATCCCGTTCTGGGACCTGGAGCAGCGCGCCGGGGAGGTTCCTCCCGGCGAGGTGTGGGTGCACTGCGCCAGCGGCTTCCGCGCGGCCATCGGCGCGTCGCTGCTGCACCGGGCCGGCCGCCAGGTCGTCCACATCGACGACGACTGGGACCGTGCCGCGCCGCTCGGCCTGCCGGTCACCGCCGATGACTGAGGACGGCATGACGGTCGATGACCTGCTGCAGCGCTGGGTCAAGGTCATCGACCAGGACAAGTGCATCGGGTGTCACGCCTGCACGACGGCGTGCAAGAGCGAGAACGAGGTGCCGCTGGGGGTGACTCGCACCTACGTGAAGTCGGTGGAGGTCGGGATCTTCCCGCAGGTCCGCCGGGCCTTCCAGGTGACCAGGTGCAACCAGTGCGCGGACGCGCCGTGCACGACGGCGTGCCCGACGCAGGCGATGTACCGGCGGCCGGACGGGATCGTTGATTTCGACAAGTCGGTCTGCATCGGCTGCAAGGCGTGCATCGCGGCGTGCCCGTACGACGCGATCTTCATCAACCCCGAGGACAACTCGGCCGAGAAGTGCAACCTGTGCGCGCACCGCCTCGAGGTCGGCCTGGAACCGGCCTGCGTCACGGTGTGCCCGACCGAGGCGATCCTGGTCGGGGATCTGAACGACCCGAAGTCCAAGGTCGCGCAGGTCATCCAGCGGGAGCCGGTCACGGTCCGCCGCCCGGAGAAAGGCACCCGGCCCGGCCTGTTCTACAAGGGAGCGCACCAGGCGACCCTGGACCCGCTGGCAGCCCGCCGCCCGGACGGCGGCCTGTACGCGTGGGCGACCCAGGGCGGTGAGCACGATCCTGGTCGCGTCCCTGGCGGTCATCCGGGGCAGCCGAGTTCCAGCGCCGAGGCCCTGCTGTCCTACGACATCAGCCATCACGCTCCCTGGGGATGGCGGGTCAGCCTGTACACCTGGACCAAGGGCCTGGCAGCGGGCGGCCTGGTGGTCCCGCTGATCCTGATCCTGGCCGGGCGTCTGTCCTGGGGCAGCCCGCTGGCCCGGTGGGCGGCGCCAGGTATAGCGCTGGCGTTCCTCGGGCTCACCGGGGTCCTGCTCATCTGGGACTTGCGTCACCCTTGGCGGTTCTACCTGATCTTCACCCGGCATCACTGGCGTAGCTGGCTGGTACGCGGGTCGTTCATCATCGGCGGCTACGGCGCCGCCCTGGCCGTCTACGCGGTCGGATCCCTGGCCGGGTCGGTGGTCCTGCGGCAGGTCGCCGCGGGCTTCGTCCTCCCGCTGGCCCTGGCGACCGCGTGCTACACCGCGTACCTGTTCGCCCAGGCCAGGGCCCGGGACTTGTGGCAGAGCCCGCTGCTGGCCCCGCACCTGGCTGTGCAGGCGGTGCTGGCCGGCGCCGCCGGGATCTTGCCGTTCGCGCTCTGGCTCGGCCCGGCGCCCGCCGTGACCGCGACGGAGGTGCTGCTCGCCGCGGCCGCGGCCGCGCACGTGCTGCTCGTCGCCGGGGAGATCACGATCACCCACCCCACCGAGCACGCGCACCTGGCCGCCGCCGAGATGACCCGGGGCCGGTTCGCCCGGTACTTCTGGCCCGGCCTGGCCGCGGTGGCGATCGCGATCGCCGCACCGTGGATCGGCGCTGCCGCGGTCCCGTTCGCCCTGCTCGGCCTGCTGGCCCACGAGCACGCCTACGTGCAGGCCGGCCAGTCCGTCCCGCTGGCCTAAAGGAGATCAGATGCCCCGTCCCGCAGATGCCACCGGCCCCGGCACCCCGGACCTGCCCGCCCCGGACCTGGCTGCGCTGGGCGAGCGCGTCTCGGCGGCACGCGCCGCGGTCGAGGCCCGCGGCGAGACGTTCTACCAGGGCGCAAGTCGCGTCCACCTGGGCGCGTTCCCGCCCAGGGAACGCTGGGAGGACTGGGTCGAGCTGTCCTCAAGGGCCTGGCCGGCCCGGGAGGAGCACCACTACATGCTGGTGCCCACGACGTGCTTCAACTGCGAGTCGGCGTGCGGTCTGCTCGCCTACGTGGACCGCGAGACCCGCCAGGTCCGCAAGTTCGAGGGAAACCCCGAGCACCCGGGATCGCGGGGCCGTAACTGCGCCAAGGGCCCGGCGACGATCAACCAGGTCACCGACCCGGACCGGGTCCTGTACCCGATGCGGCGCGCGGGGCGGCGCGGAGAGGGCCGGTGGGAGCGGATCACCTGGGATGACGCGCTGGATGCCATCGCCGCGCGGATCCGCAAGGCGCTGGCCGAGGGACGGCACAACGAGATCATGGTGCACCTGGGCCGCCCCGGGGAGGACGGCTACACCGAGCGGGTCCTGGCCAGCTGGGGCGTCGACGGCCACAACTCCCACACCAACGTGTGCTCCTCCGGCGGCCGGACCGGGTTCCAGTTCTGGATGGGCATCGACCGGCCCAGCCCCGACTACGCCCACGCGAAGGTCATCTACCTGATCAGCGCGCACCTGGAGACCGGGCACTACTTCAACCCGCACGCCCAGCGGATCACCCAGGCCCGCGAGAACGGCGCCAAGGTCATCGTGCTGGACACCCGGTTGTCGAATACCGCCACCCACGCCGACTACTGGCTGTCCCCGCAGCCGGGCAGCGAGGCGGCGATGAACCTGGCCGTCGCCGCCTACCTGATCCGTACCCGCCGGTACGACGCCGGGTTCGTCCGCCGCTGGTGGAACTGGGAGCAGTACCTGACCCGGTGCCGCCCAGACCTGCCGCCCACGTTCGAGGCGTTCCAGGACGTCCTGAGCGAGCTGTACGCCGGGTTCACCTTCGAGTACGCCGCCGCCGAATCCGGGATCGACGCCTCGGTGCTCGCCGAGGTGGCCGAGGTCGTGGCCGGCGCCGGGACGCGGTTCGCGTGCCATTCATGGCGGTCGGCGGCCGCCGGGAACCTAGGCGGCTGGCAGGTGTCGCGGACCTTGTTCCTGATCTCCGCGCTGCTGGGCGCGGTGGCCACCGAGGGCGGCACGTTCCCGAACGCCTGGAACAAGTTCGTGCCGCGGCCCATCCACACCCCGCCGCACCCCGGGGTGTGGCAGGACCTGTCCTGGCCGCTGGAGTTCCCCCTGGCCCAGAACGAGATGAGCTTCCTGCTCCCGCATTTCCTCAAGGACGGCCGCGGGCGGCTCGACACCTACTTCACCCGCGTCTACAACCCGGTCTGGACCAACCCCGACGGGCTGTCCTGGATGGAAGTCCTCACCGACGAGCAGAAGGTCGGCTGCTACGTCGCGCTCACCCCGACCTGGAACGAGTCGGCGTACTTCGCCGACTACGTGCTCCCGATGGGGCACGGCTCCGAACGGCACGACACTCATTCCTACGAGCAGTACGACGGGCAGTGGATCGGGTTCCGGCAGCCGGTCCTGCGCGCGGCCCGTGAGCGTCTCGGTGAGGACATCACCGACACCCGGCAGGTCAATCCCGGCGAAGTGTGGGAAGAGAACGAGTGGTGGACCGAGCTGTCCTGGCGGATCGATCCGGACGGCTCGATGGGCATCCGCCAGTATCACGAGTCCCGCGCCCACCCGGGCGAGAAGCTGACCGTCGATGAGTACTACGGGTGGATGTTCGAGAACTCCGTCCCCGGGCTGCCCGAGCGGGCCGCCGCCGAGGGCCTGTCTCCGCTGGCGTGGATGCGCCGCTACGGTGCCTTCGAGATCGCCGCCGGCCAGGGCGCCCTGCACGAACGCGAGGTACCGGATACCGAACTGCGCGACGTGGCTATCGGGCCGGCCGGGCAGGTTTACACCGCCGCGGACGCCCCGGCCAGTACCAACATCGTCCCGATGGCAGCACCCGACCCGGACCGCCAGGGACGCCGCCAGGCCGGCGTACTGGTGGACGGGAGCGTCCGGCGGGGATTCCCCACGCCCTCGGGCCGGCTCGAATTCTGGTCCTCCACACTGGCGGACTGGGGCTGGCCCGAACATGCCCTGCCCGGCTACATCAAGAGCCACGTCCACCCCTCCGCGCTGGCTTCCGATCAGATGGTGCTGCTGTCCACGTTCCGGCTGCCCACCCAGATCCACACCCGCTCCGCGAACAGCAAATGGCTGGACGAGCTGTCGCACACCAACCCGGTCTGGATCCACCCCTGCGACGCCGCCCGGCTCGGCATCGCCCGGACCGGGGACCTGATCCGGGTGGAGGCCGACATCGGATACCTGGTGGCCAAGGCGTGGATCACCGAGGGCATCCGGCCCGGGGTGGTCGCCTGCTCCCACCACATGGGCCGGTGGAAGCTCACCGGGCACAGCCAGGTAAGCGCCGGCGGGATGATGGCCACCGTCGACCTGCGCCACGGCGACGACGGCTGGGCCATGCGCACCGCCGGCCGGGTCAAGCCGTACCGGTCCGGCGACCCGGACACGGCCCGGATCTGGTGGTCCGACACCGGCGTCCACCAGAACCTCACCTTCGGTGTCCACCCCGACCCCATCTCCGGCATGCACTGCTGGCATCAAGCCGTCCGCGTCCGCCCGGCGCGCCCCGGCGATGCCCACGGCGACATCGCGGTCGACACCGGCAAGGCCCGCGAGGTCTACCGGCAGTGGATGGCGCAGACCCGCCCGGCCGGCCACGTCTCGCCCGACGGCAGCCGCCGCCCGCGATGGCTGATGCGGCCGCTCAAGCCGACCCCGGCCGCGTCCGCGCTGCCCGGGCCCGGCCCCGCGGAGCCGGCCACGTGACGGCCGGCCGGTGGGAACTCCTGCGCGCGCTGGGTGCCGTCGCCGACAACCCCGCGGACGCCCGCACCGCCGCGGCCGTGCTCGGGCTCGGCGCGGCCAGCGCGGCCGAGCACACCGATGTGTTCGTGCTGAACTGCCCGCCGTTCGCGTCGGTGTACCTGGGACCCGACGGCGCGCTCGGCGGGGAGGGTACCGACCGGGTGGCCGGGTTCTGGCGGGCCATCGGGCTCATCCCGCCCGCCGAGCCGGACCACCTGGCCGGCCTGCTCAGCCTGTACGCCAGCCTCGGCGAGGCGGCCGCCGGCACCCGCCGCCCGGCCGCCGCCGCGGCGCTGGCCCGGTCCCAGGCGGCCCTGTTCTGGGAACACCTGTGGCCCTGGCTGCCCGGCTACCTCGACGCCGTCACCGGCCTGCAGGCACCCGCCCTCGCCGGCTGGGCGGTGCTGGCCCGGCACGCCCTCACCGCCGAGTACCACGCGCAGCCATCCCCGGCGCAGCTGCCGCTTGCCCTGCGGGCAGCACCTCCGGCGACCGGACCGGACGGCTCGCTTCGCGGCCTCGTCGCCGCGCTGACCACGCCCGTGCGCAGCGGGATCATCCTGACCCGTCACCGCCTGGCGGCCGGCGCCGGCGCGGCCGGGGTCGGCCACCGGATCGGTGAGCGCCGCTACACCCTGCGGGCCATGCTCGAGCAGGACCCGGCCGCGATCCTGACCTGGCTCGGCCAGGAGACCGGGCGCTGGGAACGGCGGCACGCCGCCCGGGCCGCCGGCGATCCCGCGAGCCGATGGTGGACCGCACGCGCCGCCCGCACCGGCCGGTTCCTGCGCGATTCAGCCATCCGCGCCGACGTGGCTGGGATATAGCCATGAGTGACCACCAGGGCCGCAGGGGACGCCTGGGAGGCGCGTGGCTCCGCTGGCCCGCGGAAGCGGCCGCCACCTGGCGCGGACGGGAGAGCGAGCGGCTGCGGACTCCGCAGCCGCTGGTCAGGCGGCGGCTGCCGTCAGGGCGCGGCGCGATAGAACAGCCGAACATCGCCACCGACTGGGAAGCGGCTCACAACCCGAGGTTCTGGGCGATGGTGGCCTTGACTGGCGTGGCCACCGGCCTGCTCGGGGACCTGATGATGGCGCTGCTGTTCAACGTCCAGTACCTGGCGTTCGGTTACCACTCCGGCAGCCTGCAGGCAGCCATCGAGCACGCTGCGCCGCTGCGGCGGGTCAGCTCCCTGCTCATCGCAGGCGCGTTCGGCGGAGTGGCCTGGTACCTGCTGCGCCGCTACACCAAAGGCGAGCATTCCGAGATCGACGACGTCATCTGGGACGGCGACGGACAGCTGTCCTTCCGGCGCTGCCTGGGCACCTCCCTGATCTCCGAAGTCGTCATCGGGATGGGCGCCTCCCTCGGCCGCGAAGCCGCCCCCAAGCTCCTCGGCGGCGCGTCCGCGAGCGCCCTGGCCAGCTGGGCGGGACTGTCCACGCAGCAGAAACGCCTCCTGGTCGCCTGCGGCGGCGGGGCCGGGCTCGCCGCCGTCTATAACGTCCCGCTCGGCGGCGCGCTGTTCACCGCCGAGATCCTCTGCGGCACCATCGCCTTGCCGATCATGCTCCCCGCCCTGGCCTGTTCAGGGATCGCGACCCTGACCGCGTGGATCTACCTGCCCGCGCACGCCACCTACCTCAATATTCCCCAGTACCCCTTCAGCGGCTCTCTCATGGTCTGGGCGCTGCTCGCCGGTCCCGTCCTCGGGCTGATCTCCGCTGGGTACATCCGCCTCATCGGCTGGGTGTCGCACCACCGGGCCACCGGGCTCACGGCGCTGTTCGCCCCCGTGCTGGCCTTCGGCATCCTCGGGGTGATCGGCATCTGGTACCCCGAGCTCTTCGGGAACGGCAAGGACATGGCTAGCGACGCGTTCACCGGCGTGGGCGCCCTGGGGCTCCTGCTCGCCCTGTCCGCCCTCAAGCCCCTGGTCACCGTGCTGTGCCTGGGCAGCGGGGCGTCCGGCGGCCTGTTCACCCCGACCCTGAGCACTGGCGCTGTCCTCGGCGGGGCCTTTGGGATAGCGTGGAGCCTGGCCTGGCCCGGCTCGCCAGCTGGCGCGTTCGCCATGATCGGCGCGGCTGCCATGGTCGGCGCGGCGATGCAGGCACCCATCACCGCCCTCGCCCTGGTCCTCGAGCTCACCCACAGCGGCTTCGGGCTGATGGTCCCGATGCTGGCCGCCACCGTGACCGCCACCGCCGTCGCCTTCTACGTCGACGGCTACTCCATCTACTCCGCCCGGCTGCCCTCGCGCCCGCCCGGATGGCGATCGGCCCTGCTGGCGGCGCAGCCAGGGGCGGGGCCAGCCCCCGCGCCGCAGCCGATCTGCGCAGGCCGACCCGGCGACGGAGCATCGCCAGCAGCCGCAGCGGATGACGGGCACCACAGCAGAGCAGAGCACCCGCCAGACCCCGGTGCCCCCGGCCAGGCGCGCCGGGCCGGAGATTCACCGTGAGCCGGTGCATGCGCGGCGGCACGCGGCATAGGGCACTGGCGCCTGCTCCTCATAGGGTGGTCAGCAGCGCTGCTCGGCGCGGGCCTTGGCAGCTACGGCGGGTACGCGCGCGCGCAGGCTCCGCCAGCGATGCTAGCTGAGCGCCGCGGATCGCAGGCGACGTGGTCGCCAGCTCTGCCCTTACCAGTTGCTGTGCCGGCGGGCTATGGCCCCGTGCGCGGAAAGCCCCGCTTCTGATCTGCTCTGGCGGCTAGCCGCGGGGACTGTCTCATGGGGGTTCAACTCGGTCTCATGGGGGTTCAACTCGGCGGCAAGGTCATCTGGGCCGGTTTGCGAGGCTGCGGCTTGCGGTGCGGGAACTGCCGGGCAGCGGCGGGAGGCTGTCGCCGTGCTTGCCTGATGATTAAGNNCCCGGGCCTGCGGTCCCATTCCGGCTGACCGCCCTCGTCGTTTCCGCAGTTCACACGCCTGGACGGTCGGGCGAGCCGGTGCTGTCGCCTCTTTCCGCCTGCGGAATGCGGGCGAGGCAGGCCCTTGCCGTGTAGTTTGGAGTGGTGATGGATCCCCCGTTTGGGGATGTACCACCACTGGCGGGGACCGAGTCCCCCCTCGGACACGTTTTCGAAATCATTCTCTGAACTGGCATAAAGAGTATGCCGAAAATTGCTCTACGCAAGAAGGCCCGGTCGAGGCGGCGCGCACGTTCAGGCGCCCGGCAACTGGCGCCGTACCAGCGCGCAAGGCGTTTCATGTCAGCTTCCGAACGTCATGCCGGTGACCGATTTGGTGTTGTGGACGCCGGGGGCGGCCGGGATGATTACCCGGGCCGGGTAGCCGTGGTCGGGGGAGAGATCGGAGTCGTTGACGCGCAGCGCGAGCAGCGAGCTGGGGTCCATGATCTGCGCGGGCGACAGGATGGCGTGCCGGAAGGAGCCGCCGCGCTCCAGCGACTCGACCAGGAGCCTGGCTGGCCGGTCTGCGCCGGCGAGCCGGGCGAGATCGCGCAGCCGTACCCCGGTCCCAGGACTGGCGACCCGGTCGCTGGGCGCGGCATGGCCTACGGCGACGTCGTGCACCACGTCTTCGGGGCCGGCCCTTGTGCGCCTGGCAAGTTATCGCGCTGGTGCGCCACGGTGAGCTTCACCGAGCCGAGCAGGTCGTTGCTGACCTCCCGGAATCCAGCCGTGGCCGCGGGGAAATGCGGATCGCCGCCGCGCTGCTGTGCCTACGTTCCCGGGATCTGGCGCCTGGCGGACGTGATCTTGACGTTTCCGGCGGGCATGGCTGTCCTGCCGCTGACCGGTTCTGCTGCGTGTCCGGTTTTCCGGGTCAGGGTCGGGGTGGCCGGGCCGTGGGCGGTGGAAGGCGCCTGCCGCGCAGCCGGGCCCGCTCCATAGCACACTGGCGGAGCGCAAGACTTCGTCGCCCGGTCTTAGGGAGACGCCGGGAGGTGCAGAGGTAAGAAACCGGCCGCGGTACGCCACTCACTTGGGTAGATCCTCGGGTCACCGCGGATCCATCCCACGCAAGGAGAAGGACATTGCGCAAGCGCACATGCCTGGCAGCAGCGGCCGGCAGCCTGCTGGCGGCCACGATCGGCCTGTTCGGCGCGGCCACCGCGGCCAGCGCCAGCACGGCATCGCCGGTGGTCGGCTACACCTA
>PLDT01000562.1:0-7098 GCA_003136255.1 Actinomycetota bacterium | reverse complement strand
TAGACGCTGGTCTTGATGCCAAAGCCGGCCAGGTAGCTGGTCAGCGCGCTGATGTTGGACGCGGACTGCCCGTACCGGGCGGCGAACTGGCTGACCGACAGGTAGTTCGACTGCGGTATGCCCGACTCAACCTGGGCCTCGAGCGAGGAGAAGTTCTGCTCTTTAAGGACAAACGACACGGTTACCGCCGTGCCCGGCGGGGTGTCCCCGAAGACCGACGCGCCGGGCAGCGTGGCGGCATTGATACCGCCGGGCACCTGAGTCGGCGTATTCGGGCCCTGATTCGGGGCGGCGGCCGCGCCGGACGCGCCAGCCAGGGGGGCCACAATGGCACCCGCCCCAAGCAGTATCCCGGCCACGAGCCGGGCCCTTCTCATACGGATCATGTCCTGTGCACCGTCCAATGCGATCGCGATCCTCACGGTCTGTTGCGGTCAGCCGTGAGACGCCCGATTATGCCAGCTCATTTCGGGTGAACGGGGGCAAGTTGACCGGATCGTTTCGTCACTATCGGGTAACCGCCAGGCGGGGGCCAGCCCGGCCCCGGGTCTGCGCTGCTGCTTCGGTTACGGCTGGAAGCCGGTCTCGGTCCAGCGCTTGAACACCTCGACCTGGTCGGCGGGCCAGGCGCCGTCGCAGGGCATGGTGCCCTTGCTGAGCTGGTCGAGGATGGCGGGGGCGTGCGCCCGCACGTCGTCGTAGGACCACAGGTCGAACGCGCGCATCATGGACTGGCGGTCATGCTCGCGGAACAGCGGCTTGACGTTCGCCTCGAAGCTCACCGTCTCGTCGGATCCGGGCAACGGGATCACCTCCTGATCATCGAAGCTACTAGTCTGCACAGAGGCCTCGGCGGGCGGTCCAGCGGGACCCCAATCCCACGCGGGCGGCGGTGCGTCGGTGACCCGCGAGGTCCACTCCAGATAGGCGGTGAGCGCCCCGCGGAACTGCGGGTCGGCGGGCAGCATGGCCTCGTCGGCGGCCCGGCGGGCCAGCGCGACCCAGCGGGCGCGCTGCTCCTCGGTCAGGTCCGGCCGTCCGGTGGCCCCGTCGCCGGCCACGGGCCCGCCGAACGCCTCGGCGAACACCGCGGCCTCGCGCAGCGGGAGTACGGGCGGCATGGCCGCGAACACCGAGGCGAGCAGGTCGTCGGCGGGTACGTGCTTCTCGTAGAGCCCGCGGGTCATCCGGGTCAGCGCGGGCAGGCCGCCGGCCCACTCGAACAGGGTCGGCTCGGCGCCGGCCCGGCGCACCGGGTCGCGGAAATCGGTGTACCAGTGCATGCCGCTGCAGAACGGCTTGTTCTGCGAGTGACCGCAGCGGCAGAGCGCGTAGTGCTCGCGAGACGAGCCGGCGGCCTGGGGCACGTCGGCCTCGGCGGAGTCCGACAGCGGGAGTCCGCCGGTCACCCGGTACGGGCCGTCCTGGGTGATCTCGATGGCCTGCTCGCGAGTGCCGTGCCGGTCGACCAGGTCACGGGCCTCTACCTGGTCGAAGGCCAGGCTCAGCGCGCCGGACGGGCAGTCCCGGACGGCCCGGACCAGCTCGTCCATCCGGGCGCCGCTGGGCGCGACGAACGGCTCTTGGCTGGTCCGGAACGCCGCGGCCAGCCGATCGGTGCACAGTCCCGAGTGCTGGCAAATGCCCCGGTTGTCGAAGATCGTGACCTGCTCCCCCGGGTAGGTGTCGCGCTGGTCCGGCACCCGCTTGGGATCCTTGTCGTCGGTGAACCCGCCGGTCGCGTGCGACCCGTCGCAGAACGGCTTCAGCGCCGAGGCGCCGCACCGGCACAGCGCGAGCTGCGGAGGCAGGGTGAGCCGCTCGCCGAGCGGGGTGCGCACCGCCGCCACGTTGGTGACCAGGTAGGGGCCGTTCTTGGCGGTCACGATGCCTGGCGGCAGGTCAGCCTGCACCTTGGCCAGGGCGACGAGCCGGCTGGCGCGTTCGGTGCCCGGGACCTCGTTGACGGCCAGATCCTGCAGGGCCGCGGCCGCCTCCAGCAGGCCAGGGGGCGCTGACCGGCCGAAGCGGGCGCGTTGCCGGGTGGCGAGCAGGGCCGCGTCCCAGAGCGAGCCCGGGGCGTCCGGGGCGGGCGGGGTGTCTGGGGTCTCGGAGGGCGCGGGGAGGGCTTCGGTTAGGGGGCGGAGGACGCTGTTGACCAGGCGCGCCAGGGTCCGGGGATCGTCCCGGCGGGCCAGGACGACCGGGTAGGTCGAGCGGATCAGGTCGCCCAGGTTGGACAGCAGGTCGTTGGCATGGCCGGTGAAAGGATGGCCCGTTCGGTACAAACCTTCGGCGCGGGCCAGCAGGTCGGCTACGGGCTCAGCCGACGGCGGGGGTTCGGTCCAGACGTCCCGGTCGGGCATGTGGGCCTCGAGGGACCGGGCGATCTCGACCAGGCTGGCCTGGACGGTGCCGAGCCCGTCCGCGATCGCGGCAGGGCAGGGGGCGTCCGGCTCGCAGAACCTGGCGGCCTGGCGGATGCGCTGGGTGAGCAGGATCCAGGCCGCTTCCCGGTGCGGCAGCACGTAGTCGGACTCGTAGAACAGCTCGAAGCTGGGGCCGGCCGTGCGGGCCGGGTAGTCCGGGCCGGCCGGCAGCGTGGTGACCAGGTCGCCGAGCGGCTTGAGGGCCCGGAACATCAGCGCGACGGTGGCGTCGGCCAGCGCCGTGAGCTGGGCGTCGGTCTCCTCGGTGTGGGCGAAGAAGCGCTGCAGCGCCAGCAGCAAGATCTCGTAGCTGACGTTGAACAGGTCCATGACCTGCCGGGTCAGCGCGTCGGTGACCAGCGGGACCCCGGCGTCGCGTTCGCTGGGCCGGACGTTGACGGTGACCACCGGCCGGACCGGGTCGAAGGCCGGGTTGGCCTCGCGCAGCTCAAGGTACTCGTCCAGGATCGCGACGAACTGGCCGAAGTGCGCATCCCTCCAGTTCCCGCGAGGGCCCTCGCCCTGATCGAGGATCTCGTCGATGGCCCGTTGCGCCGACTCGAGGTCGGTCACCGCGACCAGCTCGGACCAGGTGAAGTACTGCGCGGTGGCCTGGGCCCGCGGCGGCCCGACGAACAGCCGGCGCTCGCCGTACGTGCCGGCCAGGTGCGCGAACCCGGCCTCGATGGACCGGTACAGGTGCCCGACGGTCTTGAAGTCCTGGCTGCGGGGGACGATCTCGCCCGCTTGCATGGCCGGAGCCGCGCGGCCGAAGGCGGCCATCCCCGCGGCGTCGTCCAGGTCCATGCCCTCCGGGCGCTCGAGGAACATGAAGTGCTGGAGGGCGGCCTCGCCGAACGGCAGCAGCGCCAGGTGCACCCCGGCCGGATAGGCGGTGGCGGGTTGCGGGAAGTTGGGCCGGGACAGGTGCGGGGCGCCGCCGATGGCCGACAGCAGGTTCTGCACCAGGGACAGGTGCAGCATCTCCTGGGTGGCCACGTGGCTGATGCGCTTGCGCCAGCGCTGGACCGCTTGCGCTTCTGCGGCGCTCAGGCCCTCGTCTTCGGACTGCTTCAGCGAGAAGGCGGCGTACAGGTACTGGCACATGATGCCGTGCTCGAGCTCGGCGGCCTCGCACAGCATGTAGATCAGTGCCTCGCGGTGCTCGATCACCAACGGGGCCTCCGGCGGGGCCAGGCCGCCCCGCGTGGCGATGACCTGGGCGAGCCGACCCCCGACTTGGTTTTCGCTCATGTTTTGTCATGCCTCCTTGGAGGCTATTGTGACCACGGTTGCTGTGATCGCGTGGCCGTTGGGGTTGCGCTCTGGACGAACGGCATGCAGCGTCCCCAACAGCGTGGCTGTGGCGGCCTGATGGGTCTATCCGTTACAAAGTGGCATTCATGTCGTTGAGGCGCGGTCCGTGCCCTGTCCTGATTGTCAGATATGGGTATTTTGCGGCAATCGAAAGGGTGGCAATTCCGGCTTGGGCGCAAAATAGGCAAATATGGTGTGGGTAGGCCCTGGGGGGCGATGTGGACGATGGCGTAACCGGATCGGAGCGGGCGGTCGGGCTGGATCCCGACCATCCGGAACGGGCGGTCGGGCTGGATCCTGACCATCCGGCAGAGCATGGCCGAACGCTCCTTGAGCGGGGCCGGCTGGCGGAAGCGGAGCAGACCCTTCGTGAGGCGATACGGCTCAAGCCGGACGACGCCGCCTCCTACGCCAACCTCAGCCGGGTCCTGCTCGGACTGGGCCGCCCCGAGGAGGCCGCGGCGGCGCTCCGCGAAGCGGTGGCCTATGACCTGGGAAACGCCGCCTACCACGCCGACCTCGGCCGGGCTCTGTACGGGCTGGGCCGCGACGAGGATGCGGTTCAGGCGCTGGGCGAGGCGGTGGCGTACCAGCCGGACACCGCCGACTACCAGGGCGATCTCGGCCAGGCTCTGTTCCGGGCGGGTCGTTTGCCCGAGGCCGAGAGGGCGCTGCGGGAGGCGGTACGGCTCGACCCGGACAGCGCCGCCTACCACGCCGCCCTCGGCTGGGTCCTGCTCGGGCAAGATCGCGACGATGAGGCCGTGGCGGCGCTCCGCGAGGCGGTGCGGCTCGACCCGGACAGCGCCGGCTACCAGGCCGACCTCGGCCGGGCCCTGCTCGGCCTGGGCGAGTTGCCCGCGGCCGCGGCCGCGCTGACGGAGGCGGTGCGGCTCAGCCCGGACCAGCCTGCCTACCAGGGCGCCCTCGGCCAGGCGCTGCTTGCGCTGGACCGCCTTCCCGAGGCCGAGACCGCGCTCCGCAAGGCGGCCGACCTCGACCAGGGCACGGCCGCCTACCGCGCCGATCTGGGCCAGGCCCTGCTCCGAATGGGTCGCGTCACCGAGGCCGAGGCCGCGCTCCGCGAGGCGGCGCGGCTCGACCCCGACCCGGCGAACGAGAAGATCGCCGACCTGCGCACCGCCCTCGACACGGCGCTGGACGAGCGGATCGTGCGGTTCGTCATGGCGCAGGTCGACCGCACCTGGGCCACGGACATGGTCGAGCAGCGCGGTGTGCTGCGGACCGAGTACGCCGAACACGTCGACCGCATCACCCGCCTCCGGCTGCCGGCGCTTCGCGTGCCGTTCAAGAACTGGGCCGACGCGCAGCAGGACGAGGAGACCGATCGCGCCGGCGTGGTGAGCGCGAGAAGGCGTCACCGCAGGCTCATCGGGGTGGTCTACCTGCTGACGGCCGCGATCCTTGCCGCCGGCCTCCTGGTAGGTTTCCGCGGCCGCCAGCTTGGCCTATCGGTAGCGGCCCAGAGTGCCGCCCTAGCCGCCTTGAGTGCGGTAGGCCTGGCGTTCACGCTCCTCACGGTGGTCCTGATCAGGCGAGATCTGACGCGGGACACGCACGTCAGCCGCGCGTCGTACGTGCTGGAGGATCAGCTCCGGACGCTAGTGACCAACCTGATCCTGGAACCGGCCTTCACCGCCGCGCTCACGATCATCTGGAAGGACTCCGCGACCGATCCGGTGCGAATTCAGGACGGGCCCGAGCTAAGCGCCAAGGCTGACATCAGCAACGTGGTGACAACCGAGGCGCACAGCCGGCTGACCATCGCGCTGAACCGCCGCAACGGCGCCGCGGTCGGCGTGGCCGGACCCCGGGGCTCCGGCAAGACGGAACTGGCCAGGGCGTTCACCGAACTGCGGCCATCCGATCCGGCGAGCAGGACGATTCCGCTCTTGTTGTGGGCGCCGGTCAAGTACGACGCCCAGACGTTCTTGCTGCGCCTGCTCAAGGAGCTGTGCATCAGCATCCTGGCCACCGGGGCGGTCACTCCGGGCGACAACGGGCTGATCCTCACCTGGCGCGGCCGGCGAGTGGCCATCGCCCTTGGCTCCGCCGCCGTGGCGGCGGCCGGCGTCGCGCTGGTGACCATCAAGGCGACCGGCACCAAGATAGGGCCCGAGGCCCCGTTCGCCATCGGCGCCCTGCTCATCGCCGGCGGGGGCGCCCTGCTCGCGGTAGTGGCCAGGCCCCGGCGACCCCGGCGGCGGCGCGAGGTCGGCATCAGCCAGGACACCATCAGCCGGGCCGCCGACCTGCGGACCCGCGCGGAATTTACCGAGACCTACAGCCGCAGCGCGCAACTCGGAATCTCGGGGAGCGGCCTGAGCCTGTCGGCGACCGGAGGAACGCAGCTCGCGCGCATTCCGCTCAACGAGGTCGACGTCGTGCGCGAGCTCTACAATCTCGTGAGGAGCGTGGCCGCGAGCGGATGGCAGGTGGTCATCGCCATCGATGAGCTGGACAAGATGAAGGACGACGCCGAGGCGATAACCTTCCTGAACCACGTCAAGGTGCTGTTCCCCATCCATGACTGTTCCTTTGTCGTATCGGTGTCCGAGAACGCATGGGCGCGGTTCGAGAGTCGCGGGATTCCGTTTACCGACGCGTTCGACAGCTCGTTCGACGAGATCGTCCACGTCCATATGCTGCGGCCGAGGGAATCGCGCGATCTACTCAAGCGGCGGAACACCAGCATCAGCGACGCTCAGGCCCTGCTCTGCCACTGCCTGTCCGGCGGGCTGCCGCGAGACCTGCTGCGCGGCATCCGCCTGCTTGCGCGCATGGCCAGTCACCTGCAGCGGAGCGGGGCGGCCGAGCCGCCCAAGCTCGGTGCGGTACTGGACATCCTCCTGGCGGAGGACCTGAAGGAGAAGATCGCGGCCTTCGAGATCCAGGCCCGGGCGGATACGCGCACCGATGTGACCAAGGCGAACCTGGACTCGGTGACCTGCTGGTCTCAGCTGTGGCCGGACCTGGAGAGGACCGAACGGCGGCTGGCCGAAGCGCGGCCCGGTAACGGCGACCACCCGGCGGCATCGGGTGCCGCCATGCAGCCGGAATTCCAGGCCTACATAGCCGTCCTGCACACGATCCGGCAAGCATTCTCGCCGCAGGGCCCTCTGGCGGAGCTGGAAAGACAGGCCACGGGGTTCGATCATGATCTCATCGAGCTCGGGTTCGACCGCATCGCCCGCGCCCGGCGCAGCATCTCGATCGACGTCGACACTGCCTGGGCCCTGGTCGACGAGGCACGCGAGAAGCTCCGGCTCCCGCCCCTGCACGCGGTTACTCGCCCGGCGCGCTAGCGGAGCTGCCAGGTGGGGCCTTCGGG
>PLDT01000122.1:23526-24946 GCA_003136255.1 Actinomycetota bacterium | reverse complement strand
CGCAACAACTACGACAAGGGCGCCGCCGGCGTCTTCAACGGCACCGTGGGCGTGGTCACCGCGATGTCGCCGGAGGAGCACACCCTGACCGTGCGCACCGACGAGGACGAATCGGTCGACTACGGGTTCGACGAGCTGGACGAGCTGGCGCACGCCTACGCGGTCACCATCCACCGTTCCCAGGGCAGCGAGTACCCCGCGGTGGTCATCCCGCTCACCACCAGCTCGTGGATGATGCTGCAGCGCAACCTGCTCTACACCGGGGTCACCCGGGCCAAGCGGCTGGTCGTCCTGGCCGGCTCCCGCCGGGCCCTGGCCACCGCGGTCCGGACCAAGGGCGCGGGCCGTCGCCACACCGCCCTCGCCCATCGCCTGCTGGTCACCTAGCGTCGGCCACGCTCGCCACCGCCGCACCGAACCAACCCGGCTCACCCTGCCATCCCTGGAGCGCACTGTCGGTCACGCTTCCGGACGGTTCCGGCACCTTGCGTATCAACCGGGCCTTCGACGTCTGCGGCGCAGCCCCGGGCGCGGGCGCGTTCGTATCAGTGTGACGTGCGAGAAAGCCGGGACGCTCGAGACGACACATCAGACTATTCCCGACATAATCCGACATCTAACCTGGCGCGATGACCGACAGTCGACACTCGATTCAAAATTTTCCACCGAAAACCGAGTCTTGCACACAAAGTTGCCTACACTCTGTAGGGTAAGGGCCACTCCTTCGGCAGGCAGAGTGCGTGAACCCACCGCCGACGTGGGCTTCCACACCGGCAACGGCTTACGCATCCCGCCGCTTCGGTGGGGTCATAAACCGTGTCCGGTCGCGGTCGCGGTGCGGACGACGCTCCTGCGAGGCTGCACCAGACGCCGCTAGGCCTGAAGGGAGGGGCGTCCCGCCCGGGCCTGACCCATGCGGCCCGGTCCGTTCAGGGCGCTTGACCAGTCACAGGTCGATATCCGGTATTCACCCGTGCCAACCGCGGGTTCGATCGCGCCAGAAAATGAGCGGAATCACTCGCAGAGAGCAAAGCATTACTCACTCGAACGAGAGGAACGCGCCTTGCGTGCCAACCATAGCGGCGACAGGCCGAAACGGTACCGCTCGCTAGCGATCGTCACACCGATCGCGCTCATCACGGGAGGGGTGCTCGCCATAGGCCCGGCGGCAGTCCTTGCGGCGACCCCCGCTGCCGCATCGGTAACCACCCCCGCGGCCACACCTACGCAGAACGACTGGGTGTTTTCCTGCGGCAAGGCCTTCACGCCCGGAAAGCAGAAGTGCCTGGTCATCAAGAATGTGGCCGCCCATCCGACCGCGCAGACCGTGAGCCCAGACGCGATCCCCTCCGGTGAGGGCTACGGGCCTTCGCAGTTCCAGGCCGCGTACAACCTGACCGCGGCGTCCGCCGCCGACGGC
>PLDT01000122.1:0-23425 GCA_003136255.1 Actinomycetota bacterium | reverse complement strand
TGCAAGATCGACCTGGTCGAGGCCACCAACGACACCGGCAACGGCCTGTACGTCGCCGAGGAGACGGCCGCCACCACGCTGGGCGCCAAGTACATCTCCAACAGCTGGGGCGGAAGCGAATCATCTTCCGATCTCACGTACGACTCCGAGTACTTCGGCGTATCGGGTGTGGTCTACACCGCGTCCGCCGGTGACTCCGCCTACAGCGGCGGCGTGATCTACCCGGCCACCTCGCCGCACGTCGTCGGAGTTGGCGGCACCACCTTGGACACCGCGTCCAACTCGCGCGGCTGGACCGAGAGTGTCTGGGAGACCAGCTCTACCGAGGGCACCGGGTCAGGCTGTTCCTCCAACGAGCCCCAGCCGGCCTGGCAGGCCGCCCTCTCGGTCATCACCGCCGTCTGCTCGCACCGCGTCGACAATGACGTCGCAGCCGACGCCGACCCCAACACCGGTGCCGCGGTTTACGACACCACCAACGGTAACGGCGGCTGGAACGAAGTCGGCGGCACCAGCGAGTCCTCGCCGATGATCGCCGCGGTCTTCGCGCTGGCCGGCAACAACGGCAACGGCGGCGAAAACGCGGCCGACTCGATCTACACCCACACCAGCAATCTCTACGACGTGACCACCGGCAGCAACGGCAGCTGCGGCAGCTCGCTCCTGTGCACCGCGAAGACCGGCTACGACGGCCCGACCGGCTGGGGCACCCCAGACGGCCTGACCGCGTTCCAGAGCACCTCCACGACCGGCAACACGGTCACGGTCACCAACCCGGGCACCCAGACCGGGACCGTGGGTACCGCGGTCAGCCTGCAGATCAAGGCGACCGACTCCGCCTCCGGCCAGACGCTCACCTACAGCGCCACCGGCCTGCCCGCGGGCCTGTCGATCAGCTCCACCACCGGCCTGATCACCGGCACGCCCACCACCGCCGGCTCGAACAGCGTGACGGTCACCGCCAAGGACACCACCGGAGCCACCGGATCGGCGTCCTTCACCTGGACCATCAGTTCCTCCGGTTCGGGCTGTACCTCGGCGCAACTGCTCACCAACCCGGGCTTCGAGACCGGTTCCATATCACCGTGGACATCCACTTCCGGTGTCCTCGCCAACACTGACGAGGGCGTGCCCGCGCAGGCGGGTAGCTGGCTGGCCTGGCTGGACGGCTACGGAGAGGCCCACACGGACACGCTCGCCCAGACGGTCACCATCCCGTCCACCTGCGTGAGCGCGGTGTTCACCTACTGGGTCGAAGTCAACTCGAGCACCACCAACACCGCGAACAAACTGGTCCTGGAGGTCCTGAACTCCTCAGGCACCGTGCTTCAGACCGTCCCGGTGGTGACCGCTGCGAACAACGACAGCGCGTACGTCGAGTACACCACCAACCTGGCCAGCTACATCGGCCAGAAAATCACCCTCAAGTTCATCGGCACCGAAGTTAGTGGTGGGAACACCAACTTCTTCGAGGACAGCAACGCGCTGAACGTCCACTGACCTGACGCGCACCCGACCGGGTGGCCGTATCCGATACGGCCACCCGGTCACGCGTGTTCAGCCCTGGTTCGTCCCGGCTCCGGCCCGGATGGGCCCGGTGATCGTCAGGTAGACGGGCCCGGCGTGCGAGCAGGCTCGGATGCGGAACGCGGCATACGTGGCCCGCTTCTGCCCGTCTAGGTAGACGCGCAATTCGACCGCCGTATCCACCGATCCGCACCGCCCCCCGGTGCTGACCAGCCGGTCATGGTAGGCGAGGGTCGTGTGCGCGGTGGCACCAGGCGCGAGGACCACCCGGGGCGCGACGGTCAGCAGGGGCCGGCCCGCCGGGCTGCCGAGCCGGACCCCGGCCCGGCTGATCGCGGACACGACCGGGTAACCGGACAGGGAGCAGGTGTACCTGCCGGTGTTTGTGAAGTCCAGCGGGTAGTAGGTGGTGCCGGATGCTTCGTGGCCATGGTTGACCGCGACCCTGGCGCGGATCGTGTTCGCGGTGCACGCAGAGATGTTGGGCGCCGCACGCGCGGCAGGGGAGGAGGACGCTGCGTAGGCGGCCGAGGCGATGCCGCCTGTTGCGGCGGCCACGGCCGCGGCCGCGAACAGTCGTAGGGTGATGGAGCGAGCGCGCAGGTAGCTCATGAATATTCGTCCTTACTGCACGGAACCCATGCCCTCAATCAGGGAGCGATGCGGTTCTCGACGCGAGCGTGGCAGGTTAGGAACGAGAGCCCCGAATCTGGCTATCGCCACCCACGCTACCATCAGCGATGCGAGTTACCGAGCCTGAGCCGGGCCGGCGCCGATGGATCGTCTGGCCGAGAGTCACATCGCGTGTTGCCAGTCCACCTCTCGGTCTGCCGCCTTTGCCATCGCGTCCTGGGAGAACTCGGCGACCAGCTCGCCGTCGGGGGTAAAGACCTGCCCCCGGCCGAGGACCCGGCCGCTCGCCGCCTTGTCAGCCCAGTGCGCGAGCAGCAGCCACTGCGAAACATCGAACGGCTCGGCGAAGTGGATCGTATGACCGATGACTCCGGTGTTGAGCGTGCGGTGCGCTTGGTGGATGTCGACCTTGTCCCGGTGCGCGCTGAACGCCAGCCCGATGATGTTGCCGCACGTGGACCAGCTCAGCACGGCCTGGTTCGCGGCGGGAGTGCCCAGCGCCTCGTCGAATCGGTGCCAGGCGTACATCACCGGTACCCCGTCCACGATGCGATCACCTGGCACCGGGCGCCAGTCCACCCCGGGGAAGGCCAGGCCACTGGGCTGGGACTCCAGCTCGCCGGGACCCGGCAGATCGGCCGGCACGTCTGGCTGGTGCCGCATCAGGTCGGGGTCCTGCGAGGTCATCAGCACGAGCGAGCGGCACAGCAGCCGCCCGTCCTGGTAGGCGGTGATCGAGTCGCTGCCCCACGTCCGCCCGGTGTGCAGCACCTCCACGTGCAGCTCGATCGGCTTGGTATAGGAGCCGACCCGGGAGAACAACGTATGGATCGAGCGCGGCGACTTCTCGCGTTCTTCCCTGGCCTCCGCCGCCATCAGCATCTGGGCGATGTACTGGCCGCTGAACACGACGTCGCGGCCCTCCGCCGATTCCGCCGGCTGAGTGACCTCGAACCGCCCGTCGCCCATGTCGGTCAGCCGCAGCACATCGGGAAGATCGGCCATTGCGCTCAGGTCCCCTCTTGGTTCCGCCACACGCGCTTCGATGAGCGTCGCAGCTACAGGATCGAATGATTCGATAATTTTAGTTTCTTTGACTCATAATCCGCAAGATCGCACCGGCAGCTATCGACCGCCGCTGCCGGGGCACGCGGCATGGGTACCAGCGGGTGGTGGGGTGCCTGTTATCCGGCCTGGGCCGCCAGCAGTCCGGTGGCGCGGTCGATCTCGTCGTCGGTGTTGTAGTAGTGCGGGGAGAACCGGATCAGCGGATGGACGGCGCGGTCCTGCGTGTCGAGCGGGTTGTGCTCGGGCACGGTGGTGCTGACGTTGAGCCCGGCCCGCCTCAGGGCGGCCGCGACTTCGTCGGCGGGCCGGTTGGCGACCTTGGCCGTGACGATGGCGCAGCGGGTCTGGCCCAGGTCGTGGGTGGAGACGCCCGGCAGCTCGCCGAGCTGGTCGCGAAGCCGGGTGCCCAGCGTGACGGCGCGCTGGGCGATCGCGGGCAGGCCCAGGTCGAGGGCTTGCCGCACGGCCGCGCCTAGGCCCAGGACGTTGACGTAACTGTGCTCCCAGGTCCCGAAACGGCGGGCACCCTGTGCCCAGGTGAACCCCCCGTGCCCGTCCCAGGTCGCGGATCCGATCTCGGCCACGAACGGGTCAAGCCGCTCAAGCGTCTCGGTGCGGACCCACAAGAACCCGGTTCCCCGCGGCCCGCGCAGGAACTTGCGGCCGGTGCCGGTGAGCATGTCGCAGCCGATCGCCGCCACGTCGAGCGGGAGCTGGCCTACCGACTGGGTGGCATCCAGCAGGAACAGCGCACCGCAGGCCCGGGCGATCTTCCCGATCTCGGCCACCGGCTGGACCAGGCCGCCGCTGGTGGGCACGTGGCTGACCCCGATCAGCCGGGTCCGCTCGTCGGCCATGGCGGCGAGCGCGGCCACGTCCAGCTGGCCATACCGGTCGTTGGGCACCACGACCACTTCGGCGCCCGTGCGCTCGGCGGCCTGCCAGTAGGCCAGCACGTTGCTGCCGTATTCGGCGCGGCCGGTCAGGATCCGGTCACCCCGGCCCAGCGGCACGGAGTAGAACGCCGCGTTCCAGGCATGGGTGGCATTGTCGAACAACGCCACCTCCTCGCTTCGCCCGCCGACCAACTCGGCGATCGCGGCATACACGGCAGCGATCCCCTCCCGGGCCTGGTCGGCGGCCTCGTACCCGCCGATCTCGGCCTCCAGCCGCAGATGGCCGGTCATCGCGTCCAGCGTCGGCTGCGCCATCAGCGCGGCCCCGGCATTGTTCAGGTGGATGCGGTGCGCGCACCCGGGTGTCTGTGCCCGCAGGGCGTCAACGTCCATCATCGCGTGCGCTCCCATTCCGTCTGCCATGCGACGGCGGATCCCTGTCGGCCGGCCGCGCGATATTAAGCTAGTGCCACCCTCAGAAACGTTCGCCTCGTACGCCTCACCAATTGCCCGCCGCTCGTCTCACGTGGGGCGCTCGAAGGATCGTGGACCGCCACCACGTTGTGTAAGCGTTCCAAAATAAGGCGCGTTTCCGGCGTGTCTGAGGTCAGCGATGTGCTTAGACGGCGCGCTGCGGTTCCGCGGCCTAGGCCGTGGCGGGTATTTGCCCGTTTTACGGCTTTCTTTCGCATGCTGAGCGCGCCGGTTACCAGGTCGGTAGCCCTTTGTGCCAGTTCTACGACTTCACCTTCGGCTGACATCGCGGTGCCGAGGACGCCATTAAGGCTGGACGTCCGCACCTTCCCGGGGCGAAGCTAGCCAGCAGGTGCCGGCAACTAAAGAAGGAAGGCCGCCGATGACGACGACCGCCCCGCAGACCGACGCAGCGACCGCAGCGACCGCAGCAACCGCCGCAACCGCCGCGACCGCGGTGACCACCTGGCTCGCCGAGTTCAATGCGGCCCTTATCGCGAACGACCCGGCCCGAGCCGCCGCCCTGTTCACCGAGGACTGTTTCTGGCGCGACCTCATCTCCTTCACCTGGAACATCCGGACCTTCGAGGGCCGCGCCGAGATCACCCGCATGCTCCAAGCCACGCTGCCGCGGGTGCAGCCCGCCGGCTGGACGGTCACCGACGGCGAGGAACCCGCCGAGACCGGCGGCATCACCGAGGCCTGGATCGATTTCGAGACCTCGGCCGGCCGGGGACACGGCCACCTGCGGCTGCGCGGCGGCCAGTGCTGGACCCTGCTCACCACCCTCTACGAGCTCAAAGGCTATGAGGAGCCGAACGGCGAGCGGCGCCCGATGGGCGCCGAGCACGGCGCGAACCCCGACCGGACCACCTGGCTGGAGGATCGCGAGGCCGAGCGGCAGAACCTGGGGGTCACCGAGCAGCCGTACGTGCTGATCGTCGGCGGCGGCCAGGCCGGCATCGGGCTCGCGGCCAGGCTCCGCCAGCTCAGCGTGCCCACGATCGTCATCGACAAGCGCGCCCGCCCGGGTGACCAGTGGCGGAGCCGGTACAAGTCGCTCTGCCTGCACGACCCCGTCTGGTACGACCACATGCCGTACCTTAAGTTCCCGGACAACTGGCCGGTATTCTCGCCCAAGGACAAGATCGCCGACTGGCTTGAGTCCTATACCAAGGTCATGGAGCTGAATTACTGGCCGAGCACCGAGGCCAAGAGCGCCAGCTACGACGAGGCCAGCAAACAATGGACGGTTAACGTCGAACGCGGCGGCGAACCGGTGGTGCTGCACCCCAAACAGCTCGTCCTGGCCACCGGAATGTCCGGCCGGCCCAATATCCCGTCCTTCCCCGGCATGGACATATTCCGCGGCGACCAGCACCACTCGTACGCCCACCCGGGCCCGGACGCCTACCAGGGCAAACGGTGCGTGGTCATCGGGTCTAACAACTCGGCGTTCGACATCTGCGGCGCGCTGTGGGAGAACGGCGCGGACGTGACGATGGTGCAGAGGTCATCCACCCATATCGTCCGGTCCGCGACGCTGATGGACATCGGTCTGAGCGCTCTTTATTCCGAACGGGCCGTGGCTTCAGGTATCACAACCGGAAAAGCCGACCTTATCTTCGCTTCCATTCCGTACCGGATCATGCACCTGTTCCAGATTCCGCTGTACGACCAGATGCGGGAACGGGACAAGGACTTCTACGACCGGCTGGAAAAGGCCGGCTTCGACCACGACTGGGGCGAAGACGGCTCCGGGCTGTTCATGAAGTACCTGCGCCGCGGNNGGCTACTACATCGACGTCGGCGCCGCCGACCTGGTGGCCAACGGCGACGTGAAGCTCGTCCGGGGCCAGGTTGACCACCTGACGCAGGACGCGGTGGTCCTGGCCGACGGCACCGAGCTGCCCGCCGACCTCGTCGTCTACGCCACCGGCTACACCTCGATGAACGGGTGGGCGGCCGAGCTGATTTCCCGGGACGTCGCGGACAAGGTCGGCAAGTGCTGGGGGCTGGGCTCCGACACCACCAAGGACCCCGGCCCGTGGGAGGGCGAGCAGCGCAACATGTGGAAGCCGACCCAGCAGGAAGCCCTCTGGTTCACCGGCGGCAACCTGCACCAGTCCCGGCACTACTCGCTCTTCCTCGCGCTGCAGCTCAAGGCCCGTCAGGCCGGCGTGCCGACCCCCGTCTACGGCCTGCAGGAGGTCCATCACCTGAGCTGACCCGGTCTGCAACCGTTCTGCACCCGGCCCGGTACCCCGCTGCTACCGGGGTCGGGGATCGTTGGCACGTGAGCGTTATCCGCAGGCGCACCGTGATCACGGCTGCGGTTACCTCGGTGGCGGCCGTCGCGATCCCCCCAGGAGTGCAGGAGCAGACGGTGAGCTACGTATTCGCCGATGAGTTCAACGGCCCGGCGGGGTCGCCGCCTGACCCCTCGAAGTGGCAGCACGAGACGGGCCGGTGGACCGACAACAACGAGCTGGAGACCTACACCGACGCCGTCGCGAACGCCTACCTCGACGGCCAGGGCCACCTGGTCATCAAGGCCCTCAAGGGGGCCGGCGGGCACGGCGGCTATACCTCGGCCCGGCTGACTACCGAGGGCCTGTTCGCCCGGAACCACGGGAACTTCGAGGCGCGGATCAAGTTCGATCGCGCGACCGGAGCCTGGCCTGCCTGGTGGATGCTCGGCTCGGACTACCCCACGGTCGGCTGGCCGCGGTGCGGCGAGATCGACATGATCGAGGTCTACGGCCAGCCGGGCTGGTCTCCGGACTCGACCGTCCATACCGCCGACCACAACGGGAACGACACGACCAAGGAAATGCCGGTCCCGGGCGGCGTCGACACCGGCTGGCACACCTGGCACCTGCGGTGGGACGGCAATACCGGGCAGATCCAGTTCTCCAAGGACGGCGAGGTCTACCTGACCGTCAATCCGGGTGAGCTGCCCAACTGGCCGTTCGGTGTGCCGGGGGCTCGCGGCGGGAACGCATTCATGATCCTCAACCTGGCCATCGGCGGTGACGGCGGCGGCCCGGTGCCCGAGAGCTTCACCCAGTCGACCATGACGGTCGATTACGTCCGGGTCTGGTAGGCCATCGGTAAATCCCGTGTGAACAAACTGCCGGTAACCGTTTGGTCTCTGCCGGTCCCGGGCATGGGGCCGGTTCGGATCGGATCAGACCTGGATCCCAGGAGCATGCCATGAGCAGTCCCGACAAGTCTCGTCACGTTGAGGTCAAGGAAGGTGGCCAGACGGTCGCCGCGGCCGAGGTTACGACTTCGGATGGTCCCGAGGGGACCGTCCGGGCCTCGCTGCTGCCCGCTCACGGGCACGCGCCGCCGGGTAGCCGGGCGGGCCTGGTCGATGCGGTGATGGATCTGCCCGAAGTGCAAGCCAGCTCGCGGCTGGAGGCCACCGTTCCGCTCGGCGACGCCGACTCGCTGCAGCGACTGCGGGAGCGGACCCAGGACCCGGTCACCCGCCCGGCCGGCTCGACCGCTCTGGTAGATGCGGACATACCGCCCGCCGGCCAGACACCCGCCTCGTGATCGCTACTGGGTGACAGGTCCCGGTGGTCATCAGGATCGGTACGTCGGGCTGGAGTTACGACCACTGGCACCCCGAGTTGTACCCCCCGGGGCTTCCCGCCCGGGACCGGCTGGCCCGCTATGCGGCCGCCTTTCCCACCGCCGAGCTCAACAGCAGCTTCTACCGCTGGCCCCGGGCCGCGGCGTTCAGCAGCTGGCGGGATAGATTGCCGGACGGCTTCCGGCTGTCGGTCAAGGCACCTCGGGGCCTGACCCACGGCCGCAAGCTGTACGCGCCGGAAGGATGGCTGCAGCGCATCGCGGCAGGCTGGCACGAACTGGGTGATAAACGGGCGGTGCTGCTGGTCCAGCTGCCGCCCTCGCTGCCGCGTGATGATGCCCGGCTGGCGTATTTCCTCGGGCTGGTCCCGGACTGGATGCGGGTGGCGGTGGAGTTTCGGCACCGCAGCTGGCACGGCGAGCAGACCTTCGCGCTGCTGGAAGCGCACGGGGCCGCGTATTGCGTGATGAGCGGGGCGGACCTGCCGTGCACGCTGCGCGCCACCACCGATTTCGTCTACCTGCGGATGCACGGCCCGGATCATCATCACCTGTACGCCGGCTCCTACCCCGACGCCGACCTGACGTGGTGGGCTGACCGGATCCGGGAATGGGACCTGGCCGGCCACGACGTGTTCGTGTACTTCAACAACGATGGCAACGCCAACGCGGTACGCAACGCGCGGACCCTCCTTGCGCTGCGCCTAGCCGCAAACAGCACGCGGGGCTGAACAGAAGCGGCCAATCCACGCTCCAATCGTGACCCGCGTTCCGAAGAAAGAATGATGCGGATATAACGCTCCGTAGCAGGTATTGAAAGAATCGCCGCCCGGTCTTGCGGCCGACGTGGCCCCGGTTAGTGCGGGCCTGTAGGGACCGATGGCAACGGCGTGGTTGTACGCTGGTCTGGCTTGGATTGTATACGTTGATGCGCCAGAGATCAGTGGAAGGAATCGAGCGTCCGTGGCTCAGAAAATTCAGACCCTATTCATCGATGACCTTGACGGCAGTGCCGCCGAAGGCACCCTCCGTTTCGGTCTGGACGGTACCGAGTATGAGATCGACCTCAACGAGAAACACGCCGAGGCCCTGCGGGAAGCACTTGCGCGTTATGTGAGCGCGGCCCGGCGGGTCAGCGGTGCTACTCGTCGGCCGGCGCGAACCGGGCGCCGGGCTCCGGCGGCCGGGCCGAACACCACCGAAGTCCGTGAGTGGGCCAAGGCCCAGGGCATCGAGGTAAAAGACCGCGGCCGAGTGCCCGCCGACCTGGTGGTCAAATTCAAGACCGCCACCGGGCAGTAAGACCCGGCTAAAACGGCCATACTCATCGACGGATCAGGCACGCCTACCAAAACCTGCCAGGCCGCGGCCGCCGCCCAGTTGATCCGAATGCGTAAAAGGGAGGAGTCTGCACTCAGCCGGCGGGGGCGACCGTTTCGATGCCGGCCTGAATTCCCGCCCCCGCCTGCTCGAGCGCTCGGGCCCTTCGCCAGCGCCGCCGGTCACTAGCATCGGGCAGGATGGACGCATGCCAGGTTCGCGTCTGCCGGTCATCGACGTGGGCCCGCTGGTCGGTCGCGGGTCGGCTGCGGCGCGCGCCGGCGTGGCCGGGCAGATCCAGGCCGCCTGCCGCGGGCGCGGCTTTTTCTACGTCACCGGCCACGGCGTGCCGGCCGGGCTGCTGGACCAGCTGGCCGAGGCCAGCGCCGAGTTCTTCGCCCTGCCGCTGGCCGACAAGCTGGAGATCGCCATGGAGCGCGGCGGCCGGGCCTGGCGGGGGTTCTTCCCGGTCGGCGCCGAGCTCACCTCCGGGCGGCCCGACCTGAAGGAGGGCCTGTACTTCGGCACCGAACTGCCCGGCGATGACCCGCGGGTCCGAGCCGGGGTCCCGCTGCACGGCGGCAACCTGTTCCCGCGGCAGGTCCCGCGGCTACGCCCGCTGGTGCTGGCTTACCTTGACGCGCTGGCCAGCGCGGGCCAGGCCGTCCTGGCCGGGGTGGCGCTGAGCCTGGGCCTGGACGCCGGGTACTTTGCCACCGGGTACACCGCGGACCCCACCCTCTTGTTCCGGATCTTCCACTACCCGCCGTCCCCGCCGCAGACCCAGGACTGGGGCGTGGGCGAGCACACCGACTACGGGCTGGTGACCCTGCTCGCCCAAGATGACCGCGGCGGGCTGCAGATCGCCGCGCCCGAGGGCTGGATCGATGCCCCGCCCATCCCCGGCACGCTGGTCTGCAACATCGGCGACATGCTCGACCGTCTGACCGGCGGCTGGTACCGGTCGACGCCGCACCGGGTCCGCAACCTCAGCGGGCACGATCGCCTCTCGTTCCCGTTCTTCCTGGACCCGGGCTTCGCCGCCGAGGTGCCGCCGCTGCCCGACCGGGCGGCCGCCGGCGACGGCGGCCGCCGGCGCTGGGACGGGGCCGACCTGCGGGCCTTCACCGGCACCTACGGCGACTACCTGCTGGGCAAGGTGTCCAAGGTCTTCCCCGAGCTCCGCCGCGACGTCCTGGGGTAGCTGCCGGGTCCGCGCTACGTGGCGCCGGTTCCGGTCAGGCCGAAACCAGGTCGCACACGAAGATGAGGGTCTCGCCCGGCGCGATCACGCCCCCGGCGCCCCGGTCTCCGTAGGCCAGGTCCGGCGGGATGATCAGCTGCCGGCGCCCGCCGACCTTCATGCCCTGCACGCCCTGGTCCCAGCCGGTGATGACCTGCCCGGCGCCGAGCCGGAACTCCAGCGGGTCACCGGTATTCCAGCTGGCGTCGAATTCCTCCCCGGTGGAATACGCGACCCCGACGTAGTGGACCCTGACCAGGTCACCCGGGCGCGCCACGCCGCCGTCTCCTTCCCAGATGTCGGTGACCTGCAGTTCGGCCGGCGGTTCGCCGCCGGGAAAGTCGATCTCCGGCCTGGTGATGCTCATACTCGCCCTCTCCTGGAGTTGCTGACCGCCCGAGCTTACGCGGCCAGCAGATTGGATAGGGACGCTTCGGCTACCCGGAAACCCCCTGACGGAACGCGGCGAGCGCATCCGGATAGCCGGCCAGCTGGTACGGCGGCACCCCTCGCAGGGACGGGCCGGCGTAGCTCGGCACGGTCAGCGGCACCAGCGGGACGCTGAGGATGAGCTGGTAGCCGGCGTCCTGCCAGGGGGCCAGCACCGGCTGCGCGGAGGAATCGGAGACGGGCTGGTGGTCGTCCAGGAACGCCTCGGCGTACTGCAGCCGGCCGCCGAGCAGCAGGCCCAGGTCGTTGACCCCGGCCGGGTTTCCCGCGTACGCGCCCAGGCCGGCCAGCACCGGGCCGGGCGGGAGGACCTGATCAGCGACCACGTGCTCGACCGCCCAGTAGACGCCGATCGCGTGGTGGGCGTGCAGCCAGGTGAGCATGCGGGTGATGAACGCCGGGTCGTCATGGCCGCCGAAGCTGTGGAAGTCCAGCCCCCACTCCGGGATCGCGATCGGCTTGCCGGTGAGCTGGGACAGCCGGGCGAGCCAGTCCAGGCCGCCGGGCTGGGTAAGGATCTCCTGCCACTTCGCGTCGTGGTCCAGCTGCCCCGACGCGGTGTGCGGGTAGGTGTTGTCCGGGCCGCCGTACCAGTCGTAGACGTCCGTGCCCACCAGGTCCACGTAGCCGGCGCCGGGCCACGCCTCGATCGCCGCGGCGGTGCCGGGGAAGACGGTCCACAAGAACCGGAAGTGCTGCCCGGGCACCGACCGCATGGCGTCCACGGCGTGCCGCCAGGCCAGGGCGTAGCAGCCCGGCTCGGTGCGCGGGCATTTCTGCTCGCTCCAGTTGTACCAGCCGCCGGTCATCTCCCGGCCGAGGTCGATGATGGCGCCGGCGAAGCCGTCCTTCACCAGCAGCGCGCCGAGCGCGCGGAACCGGGCGTCATCCGCGCCGGCCGCGGCCGCCTCCAGCGTGGCGCTGGGCGTCTCCCAGTAGCCGGGCGCGGTGTCCAGGGTTCCCTGCCGCAGCAGCGCGGCCAGCGCGGCCGCGGCGGCCGGTGACATTGACCTTGACGAGCTGGCGTGCGGCCGCGGCACGGCACCGGTGCTCGGCCGGCCAAGCAAGAACGCGATGATCCCGGCCGCCGCGATCAGGGCCACAGCCACAGCCACGAGAACACCACGCCGCCTGGCCACGCCTCCACGGTACGTCCGGCCGGCTTAGCTCCTGCGCAGCACCGCGGCCTGCTTCTCCAGCGGGAGGATCTCGGAGCCGAAATCCGGGTATGCGTCAAGCCAGAGCCGCAGCACCTTCTGCATGTCCGGCACGACGAGGTCGTCAAGGACGGCGGTGACCACCGGGCTCAGCGCTCCGCTCAGCAACGGCAGCGCCGGATAGCGGGCCAGGTGACCGGTGGTCGCGGGCGGCCCGTCCACGAAGAGGAGATCGATCCCGGTCAGGTCCTGCCACGCACGCCTCGCGTACCAGGAGTAGGTCTCGCCATCAAGGCTGAAGCTCTCCAGCGGGGCGTCGCGGACCTCGGCCAGATCGCCGACGTCATGCCTGGCCAGCAGGTCGCGGGTCTTGCCGCCGAACACCGGGTCGTGATCCAGGGCGACGATCCGGCCGTCGATCCCGAACCGCCGCATGGCCAGCGCGAGCCACAGCGTGGACGCGCCGCTGCCGCATTCCACCACCAGCGACGGCCGTTCGGCGACCACCAGGTCGACCAGCACCGCGAGCAGGTCCGGCGACGCCGCCCAGCCCCGGGTGGCGGGCAGCACGTCGTTGGCGGGCAGCACGGCGTTCAGGTTCTGCAGCGCTTCCAGCTGCCGGAAGGTCTGCTTGATCTCTTTCTTGATCTCTATCTTGGTGCCGGTTTCGATCCGCCGCACCGTGTCCAGGATGCGGGTGGATTGCACCGCCAGGTTGCCGATCCGGCTGGCTAGGTCGAGGTTGTGCCTGATCAGCAGCAGCAACCCGCCCAGCAGCAGCCCCAGCGCCATCAGGGCCACCGTCGGCACCGCGCCCGCGCTCGTGGCCAGCCCCAGCCCGAGCGCGCCCGCCAGCCACGCGGTGACCAGCACGGCTACCGTCTCGGTGCGCACCAGCCGAAGGATCACCCGGCGCATGGCGGACTCCTTTATCCTGCGGCGTTTCCCGCGGCCCGACAGGCGATGCGCGGTTCGAGATCGACGAGGTCCGAAGATGCTAGCAGCCCGGCCGACCTTCACGGTGACCCGTAGAGCCCCGGCCCATTGATCTTCAGCTCGTCCAGGAACACCCGCGCCGCCTCGTACGCGGTCTCGATCAACGTCCCGGTCTGCCGGAAGTCCAGCGGGGAGATCCGCTGCGGCTCCGGCCCGTGCAGGTACACCACCGGAACGTCCGTGGCCACCAGCGGCGCCTCCAAGATGGCCTGCGACCGCATCGTCACCATCACCGTGTAGAACACCACCTCCGCGATCGACCCCGTCACCTCGGGGATGTTCCCCGGGAAGTTGCAGTCCAGCACGACCAGCGACCGCGCGCCCATGGCCACGGCCTGCCGCATCGGCACGTTGGCCACCAGGCCGCCGTCGTACAGCCGCAACGGGCCGAGTTCCACCGGCGCGTAGATACCCGGGATGGCCGCGCTGGCCAGCAGCGCGGGCAGCAACAGGCCCTCCTGCAGCACCCGCGGCCTGGCGGTGGCGATGTCGGTGGTGATCGCCGCGAACGGCAGCGCCAGGTCGGCGAAGGTCACGTCGGCCCCGATGAAGTCGCTGATGACGCCGGCCAGCCCGGTGCTGGGGAACAGGTGCGTCCTGGTGTGCTGCAGGGTGCGGGCCTGGGCCAGCAAGCCGCCGGGGAACACCCGCTCCCGCGACAACCGGGGCCACAGGTGAGACAGCCGGTTGGCCGCGCTCCTGGGGTCCATGGCCAGCACCACGCCGTTGAGCGAGCCGACCGAGGTGCCGGCCACGAGGTCGGGCGCGATGTCCCGCTCGGCGAGCGCCTGCAGCATCCCGACCTGCACGGCGCCCAGGCTCCCGCCCCCGCCGAGCACGTATCCCACCGGACGCGGAAGGTCCGCGATGCTCATCTCCATCTAGCCGGCACGCGCCGCCAGTTCCTCCCCAGGCTGGCCGCACTGCCGCGCCACGTCCTCCAGCGCGAGGCCGAGCGCGGCGGCCAGCGCGGCCACGGTGAAGAACGCGGGCGTGGCGATCCGGCCGGTCTCGATCTTGCGCAGGGTTTCGGCCGGGACGCCGGATGCCGCGGCGATCTCGGCCATGCTGCGCGTCCCGCGGGCCTCGCGGAGCAGCGTGCCGAGCCGTTCCCCGCGGGCGTGCTCGTAACGGCTAAGTGGCGGCCGGACCATACCGTGATGATAATACCGGTATAGTTATACCGCAAAAGGAGGGATGGCTCATGGTGGAGATCAAGACGCCCGGCGAGATCCAGGCCATGCGCGCGTCGGGCCGGGTGGTCGCGCAGATCCTGGCCACCGTCCGGGCCCGGGCCCAGGCGGGTACGCGGCTGACCGAACTGGACGAGACCGCCCGCGCGGTGCTGGCCGAGGTCGGCGCCACCTCGCCGTTCCTGGGCTACCGGCCGTCCTTCGCCCCGGTCCCGTACCCGGCGGCCATCTGTACCTCGGTCAACGACGCCGCGTTGCACGGCATCCCGGACCGCTACCGGCTGGCCGACGGTGACCTGGTCAGCGTGGACTGCGGGGCCGTGCTGGACGGGTGGGCCGCCGACGCCGCGATCTCCTTCACCATCGGCCCGCCGCGGCCCGCCGACGCGCGGCTGATCGCCACCACCGAGGCCGCCTTGCGGGCCGGGATCGCCGCGGCCGCCCCCGGCGGCCGGATCGGGGACATCTCCGCGGTGATCGGCGCGGCCGGGCGCGCGGGCGGCTACGGCATCTGCACCGACTTCGGCGGTCACGGCGTGGGCCGGGCCATGCACGAGGATCCGCACATCCCCAATGAGGGACCGCGCGGCCGCGGCCGCCGGCTGGCCCCGGGCCTGGTCATCGCCATCGAACCGTGGTTCCTGGCCGGCGGCAAGGACAGCTACTACATCGACGACGACGGCTGGACCATCCGCAGCGGCGACGGCAGCCGCGCCGCCCACGCCGAGCACACCGTCGCCATCACCCCCGACGGCCCCGAGGTCCTGACCCTCCCCTAAGGCTCCCTTTTTTATGCCGAACGGCCCAGGGTGCGTGCACTGCGGCCCAGTCCGACGCCACCCCTTAAGCCGCCCCGCGGCCCTGCACTCCTGGTCGTCCCGGGTCGCCCCCCGCGTCCTTGCGGTCCGCCCTCATCGGGGCGCGTGACCCAAGGACCCCGATAAACGCAACCGAATGGGGCGTGTGACCCACAGGCCCCGCCCTACGGGCCGGGGTGCCACACGCCCGGCATCGCGGGTGCATCATGGCGCCGCCAGGTTCGCCTCCGCGCACGCCTGGCCCGCGCCCGCCGCGCCCCGGAGACCCCAGCCGCCCCGCAGACCTCCGCAGCCCCACCCCGGGCCAGGACCGCAGCGGCACCAATGTTCCATCGCTGCCGTCCAGACGACACCGATGTTCCACCGGTGCTGCCACAGCCACATGGACCGGCCGCCCAGCGCTCTTGACAAAAATACCGGGCCAGCTGGCCGCCTTCCAGCGGGACCGGCTGCGGGCCCTGCTGGCCAGCGCCATCGAGCGCTCGCCGTTCCACGCGGCCCGGCTGCGCGGCCTCGACCCAGCCCGGTTCGAGCTAGCCGACCTGCCCCGGCTGCCGGTCATGACCAAGACACAGCTGATGGACAACTTCGATGCCGCCGTCACCGACCGGCGGCTAAGCCTGGATCTGGTGGAACGGCACCTCGCTTCGTCCCACGTGGAGCCGTCGCTGCTGCTTGGCGAGCACGTCTGCGTGCTGTCCGGCGGCAGCTCCGGGCTGCGCGGCCTGTTCGTCCAGACCATCGGCGAGTACGCGGACTTTGTGTGCGGCGTCATGCGGCGGCAGATGGCCGCGGCCATCGCCTCCGGCGGTCCGCCGCCCGAGGGCCTGGTGATCGGGTTCGTCGGCGCGGGCGCGCCGGTGCATTCCAGCGGGCTGGCCGCCGCCACCGCCATCAGACCGCCGGTTCGGCTGATCTCGGTGCCGGCCACGCTTCCTACCGCCGAGATCGTCCGGCGGCTGAACGAGGCCCAGCCACCCGCCCTGATGGCCTACGCGGCCAAGCTGGCCGAGCTGGCCCGTGAGCAGCGCGAGGGCCGCCTGCGGCTGAACCTCAGGGCGGTCACCTCCTTCTCCGAGGCGCTCAGCCCGCCCGAGCGGGCCGCCATCGGGGCCGCCTTCGGCGTCCCGGCGGTCGACGTGTTCGTCTCCACCGAGGGCCTGATCGGTCACAGTGACCCGGGCGGTCAGGTGCTCACCTTCGCCAGCGATCTGTGCCTCGCCGAGTGCGTCGATGACGACGGCCGTCCCGTCCCAGACGGTGTGGCCTCGGCCAGGGTCCTGGTGACCAACCTGCACAACCTGACCCAGCCGATCATCCGCTACGAGCTGTACGACCGGTTCACCCCGGCCGACGCCGGCGCGGGCGGCTTCTTGCGGGCCAGCGTCGACGGCCGGGCCGACGACCTGTTCCGCTACCCCTCGGCCAGCGTGCACCCGTTCGTGATCGGCGCGACCCTGCTGCGCGCCCCTGCGGTCCGCGAATTCCAGGTCCGCCAGACCGAACGCGGCGCCGACCTCGCCGCGGTCATCGACGGTGACCTCGACGCGGCCGCGCTGACCGCCGCCGTGCGGGACAGCCTCCGCCAGGCCGGCCTGGCCGGCCCGCAGGTCACCCTGCGCCGGGTGCAGGCCCTCGACCGCGACCCCCTGACCGGCAAGGCCAGGCGGTTCATCCCCCTCGGGCGCATACCATGAGCGGACGGGGTGAGGAACCATGCGGTACGCGTCGGGACCATGGCCACTGCTGCCCGGAGCCCGGCGCGCGGCGGGCACCGCGCTGCTGGTCGCCTGCCTAGCGACGGTTCTCGCCGCGTTCCTGGCCGGCCGGGGGGGCCCGGGCCGGCTCGACGCGGCGCTCGACCCCCGGATCCAGTCCGGGCTGGTCCGGTTTCCGACGCTGCTCCACCAGCTGCCTCGCCTCGGCGGACTGCCCGAGGTAGCGCTGATGACCCTGGCGCTGGCCCTGGTGTGCGTCGCGACCCGCAGGTGGTCCGGGGCCGCCCTGGTCGTGGTCGCCGTGCCCGGTGCCGTCGGCCTGACCCAGTACGTGCTCAAGCCGTCCCTCGGCGTGCTCCTCGGCCAGGCCTTCCCCAGCGGTCACGCCACCAGCTCGTTTGTCCTGGCTGCCGTCTTCGCGATTCTGCTCGCCGATCCGTTGTACCGCCGGGTGCCCAGAGCGCTCCGGGTGCTGCTGGTGCTCGTGGCGCTGGTGCTCGCGGCGGCCGTCGGCGCGGCGATGATCGCCAACCACGCGCACGTCTTCACCGACGTCGTGGCCGGCGCCGCGGTGGGTACCGGCGTGGCCCTGGCCTGCGCGCTCAGCCTGGACCTGGCGGTGGGCCGAGCGCGCCGAGCACCAGCGGAGCAACCTGATCCTGCCGCGTGACCGGCGACGGGCCCCCCCGGGGGATGCCCGGCCCGGCCGCCGCCACCCAGGCCGTCGCGACCTCGGGCTCGCGGCCGCCGTGCCCGCCCTGGTCGAGGTGCCCGTGGTCGGTGACCACCACCGTGGTCCAGCCTTCCTCCGCGTACCCCGGGCGGGACCGGACCGCGGCCAGCAGCCGCCCCACCCGCTGGTCGGCGGCCCGGGCCGCCTCCCGGTAGGCCGCGCCCGCGCCGACCGCGTGCCCGGTGAAGTCCACCGCACCCAGGTAGACGAACGCCAGCCGCGGACCGTCCTCGGCCAGGATCCGCGCCGCGAGTTCGGTCGTGTCCTGGTCGGCGGCATCCCACGCCGCCAGGCTCACCTCGGCCACGGCGACGAACTCCCGCCGGGCCGCCTCGGCGAACAGCGGGCCGCCGTCCTCGGCCAGGGCCAGCGGCGGCCAGCCGGTGACCGCGAGCAGCGTGGGCAGCCCGGCGCGGGTGGCCACGGTCACGAAGTCGGGGTGCTCCGCCAGCCGGTGACCGGTCAGGTCGTTGCCGGTGATGCCGTGCCGGNNGCCGAAGTCCCAGATGACCGGGGTCACCTCCGGGCTCAGCAGGTCGAAACGGACTCCGTCCACTCCGATGACCAGCACATGGCGTAGGGTCGGCGCAGAAAGGAGCACGATGACATCCTCGCCGGAATCAGAGCACCTCGACAACCGCCACCGCAACACGCTGCGCCAGATCTTCCAGCACCCGGTCAGCCACAACATCGAGTGGCACGCGGTGACCTCGCTGCTGGACGCGATCGGCTCGGTCGACGTCCACCACGATGGCCAGGTGGCCGTCCGGGTCGGGTCGGAGAGCGCGTTCATCAAGCATCCCGACGGCAAAGACATCGACGAGCAGATGGTGGTCGACCTGCGCCGGCTGCTGAGCAAGGCCGGTTACGAGCCGTCCTAGCACCGCGGCGGGAGGCTCCGAATGCAACGAGTGATCGTCGTCCGGCACCACGACATCGACTCGGCCGGTTTTATCGCCGACGCGTTCGAGGCGCGCGGGGCCGGGCTTTCCGCCCACCTGTTCCCCGATGGCGGCCCGCTGCCGGCCTTCGACGGCGCGGACCACATCGTGGTGCTCGGCGCGGTCAGCTCGGTCAACGACCCCGACCCCTGGATCGCGGCCGAACTGGCCTGGCTCCGCGCGGCCGATCAGGCGGGCGTGCCCGTGCTGGGCATCTGCTTCGGTGCCCAGGCGCTGTGCGCCGCGTTCGGCGGCCGGATCGAGGCGATGGGCCGCAGGGAGATCGGCTGGACCACGGTCGACTCGCCCGATCACGACCTGGTCCCGGCCGGTCCCTGGCTGGAGTTCCACGACGACCGCTGCCTGCCGCCCGCCGCCGCGACCGTGCTGGCGCGCAACGACGTGGCCGTGCAGGCGTTCCGCATCGGCCGGCACCTCGCGGTCCAGTTCCACCCGGAGGTCGACGGACCGCAGCTCAAGCGCTGGCTAGACGCGCATCCGGAGTCCGACGCCGCTTCGCTCGGGATCGACCCTGATCAGTTCCTGGCCGATACGATCCGCGAGGAGCCCGCCGCCCGGGAGCGCGCCGGCCGCCTGGTCGCCGCCGCGGTGCAGATCTCCGGCGGCCTCAGCCACTGAGGCTCAGCCGCTGAGGCTCAGCCGCTAGGACCGGGCCGTTCGCGCACCGCGGTCATCGTGGCCTGCATGGCCGCGAACGGCCGGTCGGCGCCGTCGGCGAACGCCTGCCCACGGCAGACGATCAGGGTCCGGCCGGCCCGGAGCACCTGGCCGGTCATGGTGAACCGCTGACCGGCCGCGGGCGCGAGCAGGTTGATGGTGTAGGTCACGGTCAGCACCGAGGCGTCCGGCGGCATGACGGTGTACGCCGCGTACCCGCACGCGCTGTCCAGGACCGAGGCGACCGCGCCGGCGTGCAGGAACCCGTCGTGCTGGGTGAACCGGTCGTCGTAGCGCAGCGCCATCTGCACCCGGCCCCGCTCGATCGCGATCACCTGCACGCCGAGGGTGGCCATCATGCCCTGCCGCTCGACGCTGGCCCGGACCCGCGCCACCATCGCCTCGCCGGGCTCGGGGTGGGTCACGGCTTGCGCCCCACGCCGCCCCACAACGAGGTCGGTCCCTCGGCCTCCACCGCCGAGATCGGGCGCCACTGGGTGACCTTCACCACGCCCGGGTCGACCAGGTCCACGCCCGCAAAGAACCGGGCGACCACGTCCCGGGGCCGGCCGACGTGGTTGCCCTCGGCCAGGTGCTCGTTCATCCGCCTGATCATCTCGGCCATCTCCTCCGGTGAGATGTCGCTGGCCGCGTGCGAGATCGTCAGGTAGCTGCCGGACGGGACCGCACTGATCAGGCGGGCCACGATCCGCTGGGCCTGGTCGAGGTCCGGGACGTAGTGCAGGATGGCCAGCAGCATGATCGCGACCGGCTGGCTGAAGTCCAGCGTGTCCGCGGCCAGCTCCAGGATGCGGTCGGTATCCCGCAGGTCGGCGTCGAGGTAAGCGGTGACGCCCTCGGGACTGCTGGTCAGCAGGGCCCGCGCGTGCGAGAGCACCAGCGGGTCGTTGTCGACGTAGACGATCCGGCTGCCCGCGGCGACCGACTGGGCCACCTGGTGCGTGTTGCTGGCCGTCGGCAGCCCGGTGCCGATGTCGAGGAACTGGCGGACGCCGGCCTCGGCGGTCAGGAAGCGGACGCTGCGGGCCAGGAACGCCCGGTTGGCTCGCGCCGAGGCCCGTATCGCGGGGTAAGCCGCGATCGTCGCCTCGCCGGCGATCCGGTCCGCCTCGAAGTTGTCCTTGCCGCCGAGCCAGTAGTCGTACACCCGGGCGGGGTGGGCCACCCGGGCGTCAAAGCCGCGGTTCCCGCCTGCCGTCATCGTCGATCCTTCCCCAGCACGATGTCTCCGGGTGAGACAGCTGATCGCTCGACACTACGCGCCAGCCTCGCGGGATCATCACCACCCGCCGCATGCGCCACGTACCCACGAGGCTATCTTGGCTGCCTATGAGCACCGAAACACCGCCCGCTCCCGAAGCACACCTGGTCGTGGGGTTCGACGGCTCGCCCCCGGCCACGCGGGCCCTGGACGCCGCGGCCCGGCTGCTGTCGGTCCGCCGGCCGGGCCGGATCACGGTGGCCTGGGTCGCTCACCTATCCAGCACGGTGGAGCTGTCGGCCGACGCGGTGGCCATCGTGGAATCCGACTTCCACCAGGTCGCCAGGGAGCTTCGCACCACGGCCGCCGAGCGGCTGGCCGACAGCGGGTTGTCATGGGATTTCCAGTGGCGCCAGGGCCAGATCGCGCACGAGCTGATCGCGATAGCCGAGTCGGCTCAGGCGGCCCGGCAGGACGACGTGGTGGTCATCATGGTCGGCAGCTCGTCCGGCGCCATGCACCGCATCGTCGGGTCGGTCGCGGTCAGCCTGGCCCGTCACGCGCCGGTGCCGGTCATGGTCGTGCCGTAGCGCCCTGCGACGCAGCGCCCTCCGACACAGCGCCCTCCGACACGGGCCCATGGGCCCGGGCGGCGGCCAGGATGAGCTCGATCACGGCTTCCAGCGGCATCGCGGTGGAATCGATCACCAGGTGGTATAGCGACGCGTCGGCCGGGTCGCAGCGGTACAGGCGGCGGACGTAGGCGGTACGGGCCTTGTCGGCCGCGCGCAGCCGCACCAGGGCCTCCTCCTCGCTGATGCCCTCGACGACGGCGCCCTGAGCCACCCGGCGTTCGGCCGGGCCGTCCAGCCGGACGTGAAAGCCGCGGTCCTTGCCGAGCACGACCGCCGCCGCCCGGCCCAGGATCACCCCGCCGCCGACCGCCAGCAGGCGGTGGATCCCGGCCTCGCCGTGGCCGCGCAGGTGCCGGTCCTGGTGGTGAGCGGACGGCGCCGACTGGGTGGGGCCGACCGGCATCGCCTCGGTGAACGCCACGAGCAGCCGGTGCACCGGAGTGGCCTTGAGCTCCTCCTCGGTCAGCTGCTCATCGCAGGGCCCCGGCGCCGCCGGGTGCCCCTCCGAGGTCGTGACCCGGTGCAGGAAAGGCAGGCCGAGCCGCTCGGCCAGGGCCGGCGCGACGACGCTGCCGCCGGCGCCGTAGGACGCCGACACGGTGACCAGCCGCACGCCGGCGTCAGCCGGGGCCGGGGCCGGGGTGGGGGATTGGGCAGGAATCACGGGAACTCATCTCCTCCTGGTCAGGCGGCGGCCGGGCCGGCGGCCGGGTCGGCGTGCGCGAGCGTGCCGGANNTAGCTGTGCACCGCAGCTTCGGCTAGGACCAGCGGGCTGCGGCCGTGGGCCAGCACGTAGCTGGTCAGGGCACTGGCCGCAATGGTGTTGAGCAGCGCGGTACCAACCGAACCCCCGACCTGCTGATTGGTGTTGACCAGGGCCGAAGCGACGCCCGCGTCCGCGGGGCCCGCGCCGTAGGTCGCGGTGTTCAGCGCGCAGCCGAACACCATGCCCAGGCCGACCCCGACCAGGAGCAGAGCAGCCAGGATCTGGCCCAGATAGCTGGTGTGCAGGCTCAGCTGCGTAGCCAGGATGACCAGGCCGCCGGCCCCGAGGAGCAGGCCGGCCGGGATCAGCGGCCGGGGTCCGAACCGCGGCATCAGCACCCCGCTGGACACCGTGGAGGCCACGATGATCGCCACGATCATCGGCAGGAAGGCCAGCCCGGACTTGACCGGCGAGTAGGCCAGGGTCTCCTGCAGGTAGTAGGTCAGGAACAGGAAGATCCCGAATACGCCGATGGCCGACAGCCCGATGGCCAGGTACGCGCCGCCGCGGAAGCGGTTCAGCACGATCCGCAGCGGCAGCAGCGGATGCGCGGCTCGCCGCTCGACCAGCACGAACCTGGCCAGCATGACGACCCCGACCACTAGGAGCACGATGGTCTCCGGCGCGCTCCAGCTCTTGGTCTCGGCTTCGGACAGCCCGTACACCAGGGCCACCAGCCCGGCCACCACCAGGACCGTTCCCGGCCAGTCGATGTGCACGTCCGGATCGCGGGGGTGACTGGGCAGCAGCCGCACCGCGCCCGTCACCGCGACGACCGCCAGGACGACGTTGACGTACAGGCACCACCGCCAGGACAGGTACTCGGTCAGCAGCCCGCCCAGCAGCAGCCCCACCGCCCCGCCCCCGCCGGCGATTGCGCCGTAGACGCCGAACGCCTTGCCACGGTCGGCCGGGTCGGTGAACGTCGTGGTCAGCGTCGACAGCGAGGCCGGGGCCAGCATCGCGCCGAACGCCCCCTGCGCGCCGCGGGCGATCACCAGCACCGTGAAACCGGTCGCCGCGCCGCCCAGCGCCGAGGCCGCGGCGAAGCCCACCAGGCCGATGATCAGCATCCGCCGCCGGCCGACCAGGTCCGACAGCCGGCCGCCGAGCAGCAGCAGCCCGCCGAAGGCCAGTGAGTACGCGGTCACCACCCACTGCCGGTCGGCGATGGAGAACCCCAGTGCGCGCTGGGCCGAGGGCAGCGCGATGTTCACGATCGTGGCGTCCAGCACCACCATCAGCTGCGCCAGCCCGACCACGCCCAGGACCCACCAGCGCCGCGACGACGCCGCGGAAGCGTCGGACGGCCCGGCCTGCTCCGGTACGGCGACCGCCTGCTCGCCCACGCTC
>PLDT01000513.1:0-3061 GCA_003136255.1 Actinomycetota bacterium | reverse complement strand
TCGCCGAGCAGTTCCCAGAGCAGATCGGCGAAGTCGGCGGCGCTGCGGATCCGGTCCAGCAGCGGCCGGTACTCCTGCGCCACGCCGTCCCAGTCCACGCCGGACATGTCCGGGACCCAGAAGTCCCGGCGCATGATCCGCCCCGCCTCGGCGTAGGCGTGCCGCCACAGCGCGGCAGGATCGGCCTGGAACCGGGCCCGGGACAGGTCCACGGTGACGGTCTCGGCCGCGTCGTCGCGCTTGCCGGAGGACGGCATGACCCGCAGTTCGTCGCCGTCGTGCACGACCAGCCGCGTGCCGTCGCCGCTGACGTCGAACCAGTCGATCTCGCGGGCGAGCTCGGTGACCTCGCGCTTGCGCAGGTCGAACCGTTCCAGCGCCGGCCGCGGGAGGTCGTCGTCCAGGACGGCGCCGCCCTCGCCGAGCACGCCGGTGATCTGGGCGCGGCGCCAGACTAGGCCGCCCTTGACCGCTCTCAGGCCGGAGTAGCGGGCCTCGATGACCGGAACCGGCACCACGCGGTCCGGCAGGCCGGCGGCGTCGACCGTCACCGCGGCCGGCCCGTCCGGGTCGCCGTTCTCCTCCGGGGCCGCGGCGCCCACCGGCCGGCCCTCGGGCAGCGGCCCGAACGGCGACGCGGTGTCCTCCGCGAGCGGGACCAGGTACGGGCGGCTGCCGAACGGGAACGACAGGTCGAAGGACTGCGCGTCGTAGACCGGGTCGAAACTGCGCACGGACAGGAAGGCCAGGTGCAGGCCGTCGGCGGTGAACACCGGATCGGTGTCCGCGAACCGCCCGTCGGTCACCTCGACGACCTCGTGGTCGGCCAGCCGGGCCATGCGCAGGCGGCGCAGCGGCTGCGGGCCGGGCTGGGACCAGGCCAGCCAGGCCGAGTCCGGCGAGAAGGCCAGCCCGGCGATCGCTCCGTCGTCGGACGCGGCGAGCTCGGTGACCTGCCCGGAGGCCACGTCCACCAGCAGCAGCCGACCGTCGTGGGCGGCGGCGGCCACGGCCGTTCCGTCGGGGGAGGCGACCAGGCTCAGCACGAAGCCGAGCGCCCCCTCGGCCAGCCGGACGGTCTGCGTCCCGCCGGTGACCGAGGCGATCTCCAGCGCGTCCGGGCCGGCCGCGTCGGTGACCCACGCCACCTTCCCGGTCTCGCCCAGCACCCGGGGCAGCCGGGCCCGCGCGTCCGGGTCCACGTGCAGCGCGCGGGCCGGGCCGTCCCGGTGCGTCAGCCAGTGCACCGTGCCGCGCACCTCGACCACGCTGGCCTGCCCGGTCCGGTCGCAATCCAGGTCGCCGAGGTGGTCGGCGGCGGAGATGAGCCGAGGCGCGCGGGCCGCGGCGGGGGCGCCGAGCGTGATGTCGATCCGGTATGGCTCGGGGGCGTCGGGGCCGTCGAGCATCCAGATGTCGCCCGCCACGTGGTAGACGATCCGCCGCCCGTCCGTGCTCGGGTTGCGCGCGTAGGCGCCCTCGTGGTCGGTGTGCCGGGCCAGGCCGGTGCCGTCCAGGGCGCAGGAGTAGATGTTCGCGGTGCCCTCGTGGTCGGACAGGAAGAACAGCCGGTCACCGATCAGCATCGGGCTGGCCAGCTGCCCGTCCAGGCCGGTCAGGATCCGGGTGAACAACGGAACGGGAGAGGGGAGGTGGGAACTGGGGTCGGGGCCGCGGGCGATCCATAGCTTGCCGGCCCGGCCGCCCCGGTACCGCTTCCAGAACGCGGGCTCCCCGGCCACGCTCCCGGTCAGCAGCGCGGTGCCGGCGTCCTCGATGGCCAGGTCGTTGACCGGCCCGTACGGGAGCAGCCGCGGCGGCGCGTCCCCGCCGCCGGGGACGACGAAGGCCCGCCGGTACTTGGGGGCCTGCTGACCGGCCGAGGTGATGGCCAGCACCTCTCCGGCCGCCGTCCACCCGGTGACCCGGGTCTGCGGGTCGCCCCAGAAGGTGAGCCGGGCCGGATCGCCGCCCTCGGGATCGGCGGAGTAGACCTCGGGCTGGCCGTCTCGCCAGCTGGTCCAGGCCAGTCGCGTCCCGTCCCGGGAGAAGCGCGGGTAGCTGACCGGGGTGCCGTCGGCGGACAGCCGCCACGCGCGGCCTCCCCCGGCGGGAGCGAGCCAGACGTCGTCGCCGGCCACGAAGGTGACCAGGTCCTCGTGGACGTGCGGGTAGCGCAGGTATCCGGGCGGCATCACGCGGCTCCCCCGGAACGCGGGTCCGCGGGTCGCCGCGGCGGCAGCGGCGGGCGGGCCTTGTACGGGTAGCTGGTCGACGGGCCCGGCGGCGTCGCCGGCGGCTGCTTCTCCAGCGCCTCCAGCGCGAGCCGGACCGCGGTCTCCAGCTGCGGGTCCCGGCCGGCCGCCCAGTCGTCGGGCGAGATCAGCACCTCCAGGTCCGGTTCCACGCCGTAGTTCTCCACGCTCCAGCCGTAGTCCTCGAACGAGAACGCGTAGCGGGGTACGGTCATGTGGGTACCGTCGACCAGTTCGTGGCCGGGGACGCCCTCGATGCCGATCACGCCGCCCCAGGTGCGCGCCCCGACCACCGGGCCCAGGCTGAGCAGGCGGATGACCGCCGTGACGATGTCCCCGTCGGACCCGGCGAACTCGTCGCTCACCGTGACCACCGGTCCGCGCCGGGCCTCGACCGGGTACGAGACGGGCTGAATCCCGCGGCCCATCTCCCAGGCCAGGACGCGGCGGGCCAGCTTCTCGACCACGAGCTGGGAGATGTGCCCGCCGCTGTTCCCGCGTACGTCCATGACCAGACCACTGAACGACATCTCGGTCCGCAGGTCACGGTGGAAGTGAGCCCAGCCCTCGCCCACCATGTCCGGGATGTGCAGGTAGCCCAGGCGGCCTTCGCTGAGCTCGCGGACCAAGGCGCGCCGCCCGGCCACCCAGTCCTGGTAGCGCAGCCGCCGCTCGTCGCGCAGCGGCACCACGACGACCGCGCGCGGCTCCCCCGACGCAGGCCGCACGGTCAGCTCGACCGGCTTGCCCGCGGTCCCGGCGAGCAGCGGCCACGGGCCGCGTACCGGGTCGACCGGCTGGCCGTC
>PLDT01000174.1:0-19728 GCA_003136255.1 Actinomycetota bacterium | reverse complement strand
GCTCGAAGAGCCACGTGCCGGTTATCCGGTCGAGCGCGGCCGCGTCGATCCTTGTCAGCACGTTCCGTATCGTTGATTCGCTCGGGTGCTTGTAGCGGAGCCCGAACCAGCACCATTTCGCGCCGAGCTTCTTCAGCAGGGGCTGGGGCACGTCGGCCGCGTGGCCGGCGATTTCCCGGTAATTCCTCGCTCCGGCCAGTGCCGCCACCACGCAGGCCGCCAGCATAAATACCAGAGCGTGCTGTATTCCCTGCGGGCTGCGCGGGTCGGGGACGGATTTAAGCATGCTCAGCAGGCATGAAATACCGGCGTCTTCATGCCCCTCATTCCCGGCAGCGCAGGCGTCCGGGCTTGACGGGCCGGAGGCGGAATGACAGAATGACACTGGATGGCCTTCTCTCAGGATTGTTGATTGCGTGGTAACAACCATCATTCCGAAAAAGGGAAGGCCATCTTCTCGTAATTCTGAAATGTGACGGAAATTAATTTAAGGAGCAGCGGCCGGTACCGCCGCGCATCGGGCTACCTTGCCGCGCGACCGCTAAGCGTAACCGCGTGACTCCCGGTAGCGATCTCGAAATCGCCCTGTCATAGAGGGTGCAGGGAGTTCGCCATGATCCGCAGGCAGCGTAATAAACTGGTGGAAGTGCGCGCTGACCTCATCCTGGCCGGTGAGGCTACCACAGAAGCGTACGTGATGCATTTTGAAGCCCAAATGCGTCGTAGCAAGGTGCTCTATACTAGCTTTCTGCAATTTGCGAGTAGTGGCGCGATGCTTGGGCTTAACCTTATCGGCATCTGGTGGACCCCCACTGACTTTGATACCTGATCGGGACTGCGTTCAGCCGAGCCATTATCGTCCTCCGGCACGCATTCTGCAGTCTTATTCAGCGCGGTTGGGCTTGCGGCCACGCGCCTGATCTTCCTTTCTGCGGCGCACGCGCACCTGCGCGACCAGGACCGCAGACCTAGGGCACCGGCCAGGGCATCCACGGGCGCGGCCGGGGAGCTCGGAGCGCGATCGTGAAGGTAGCAAACACGAACGGGAAGGTGTGACATGACTACCACACAGCTCGCCGCGACGCGGCTGAACCTGAATGCAGCACGGTGCGAGGCGTTGTTCGCCTCCGGGCTGCAGCCGTCAGACGCCCCGACCGCCGACATGGTCGCCGAGGCAATCAACTGCACCGTGCAGCAGGTCGGCATCAGCGGCTGCGTTGGAAAGCTGGCGCAGGAGTTCGGCGACCATCCCGATACGGCCGCCGAGCGAATGCGTTGGGTGCGTCAATTCGCCGGCTGGGCAGCTTTCCGCCCTGACGGCCATCATGCGTACCAGGCGACGGGTAGTGAAAGATGAACGAGACATGTGATCGGTGCGGACCTGCGGTCCGGGCGGTTTACCGTGCGGCCAGAAGCGGCGAGCTTTACCTTTGCGCACACTGCGCGATTGAGCTATCGACGGCGCTGTCCGCACAAGGATGGACCATCTGGCGTAGCAACGATTATGCGCTCGCGCCGCAGACTTAAACAGGATAGATCCCAAGGTGGCTATTCATCCGCCACCTCCCGTTTCTTTCGAGAGGAACCTTCAATGCTATTGACATTTGATTCCGCAAGCGATCTGGCGCAAGCACTTCGGCGCGCGGCCGATGCGCACGGGCAGCACGAGGAGCAGACCGGACGCCCGGACGCCGACTGGCCGGACTGGTACGGGCTGTACCTCGAACTAGAGCAGGCCGGACTCGAACATCTGCTCAGTCCGCCTCGCCTTGAGGGCGCGACTGTTCCGGTGGCGATCGTTACCAGCCGCACCGAGGCGGAACTGATCGTCGGCATGTTGCGCAATTACGACTTGAGAGCAGTCGTATCGGCAGACGATGCCGGAGGACAGGACCCGGCGCTGCAGAACCAGGGTGTCCGCGTGCTGGTTGTGCCCTCCGATGAAGCCGCGGCCCGTCAACTCCTGGCCGCCGCCTGGGACACCTCCCCGGAAGCCAGTCACGGAACGCTTTCCAGCGCGGACGAGCAGGCTTCTCTGAGCCGGAACGAGCCTGTTGATGCCCCAATGCCGTTTAGCTTGTGCTGATCGGGTCTTTTAGCTGCTGGGTTTCCAGGTTGGGGAGCCTGATCGTGGGCGGCCCGTTGTGACGGGCCGCGTGGTCTTTCGGTGTCTTGAGCGCGTACCTGCTGGTGCGCCAGCGTTTGACGACGCGGGGGCAGGTGCGGTGGCGGACGGGGTTGAGGTTCCTTTTCCTGGTCATCTCGGCTATCGCGCGGGCGAGGAGATCCTCAGCCTGCTGAGGGGGGAAAGGCCGAGCCGACGGCCCGGCGGACGATGCGGACGGCCTTGGTGAAGCTGACCCGGCCGGGGTCGATCCAGGCGGCCGCGGCGGCGTCGCAGATCAGGGCGCTGACGGCCCAGGCGGTCAGGAGGCACCCCCAGATCTCCTGCCGGACCAGGTCCGGGCTGCCGGACCGCAGGACCCTCCCCGGTCCGCGCAGGACGGTCTTGACCTGCGCGTTCGCGGTCTCGTGCTCCCACCGGGAATGGTAGGCCGAGGCAAGAACCGGGGCCGGGGCGGCCTGCCAGCCGGTGACGGTGGTGACCAGGGCGATCAGCCCGTCCTCGCCGTCCCGGTCGGTGACCTCGTACTCCACCACCCGGACATGCCGGGCCACGCCGGGGTCGAGGTCCTCCCCGCGGCGGGCCGCCTCGACCAGGCCGGCCCGGCGGGCGCCCTTGACGGACGTCTTGACCAGGACAGACCGGTAAGAACCGTCAGGCAGCAGTTCCAGGACCGGCAGCCCGACATCGTCTTTCACCCGCCACAGCAGGTCAGCGCCGGAACCGGCGGCCGCGCACCAGTCGTCCCAGCCGTAGAACAGGCGGTCCGCGAGCAGCAGCCAGCCTTCCTCCAGCCGCGGGTAGAGCGTCCGGGCCAGGGACTGCTCCCCGCTGCCCTTAGCCGCCGACGGGCCCATCGCCGCGAGCACCGGGGCCCGCGACCCGCACTCGCAGACCGTGACCAAGCGCACCTTCGGGAACGGGCCGTCGTTCGCCCCCGCGCCGAACGCCTCCCGGTTCGCCGGCGTGTCCGGCACATCCAGCTCCGTCCCGTCGATGCTCATCAGCCGCCACGGCCCGAGGAACGCGCCCCCGCCGTCCAGGCCCGCGACAGGTACGGCGACCTGCGAGAACAACTCGGCCACCGGCTCAGGGCCGAGCCGGTGCCGGGCCTGCGTGACCGCGCCCTTCGTCGACGGCTCCCACCGCTCGTCCCACGACCCCCACGACCGCAGCGCCCCGGTCAGCCGCTCGACGACCTCCTCGTAATCCTCATCGGCGAACAGCGCCAGCGCCATGACCAGGTAGACCACGACATGCGGCGGGAGCTTCCCGCCCCGCCGCCGGGCCTCCTTCCCGGTCGCCGCGACAGCGTCATCAACCGCGTCGCGGGGCACCCGCGACGCGAGAACGCCCAGCGACACCACGTCCGTCAGCACCTGCCCAGCCACGACACCAGTCTCCGTCACGACCAGCGATCATGCACCGAACCACGCGTCCCAGCAGCCCGAACACCGAAACCCGGATCAGCCAGCTAACAAGCTAAACGGCATTGGTTGATGCCCCGACCAGGGCACGGGCCAGGGCTTCCACAGGCGCGCCGGGGCCGACCGGAGCGCGATCGTGGTGGTAACGGCATCGGCTGATGCCACCGACCAAAGGAACCAGAGGAGCTTAAAGATCGTGGATATGAAGCTTGAAGTCGTGGTGGTACCCGTCTCCGACGTCGACCGGGCGAAGGACTTCTATAAGGCGCTGGGATGGCGGCTGGACGCGGACTTCGTCATCAGTGCCGACTTCCGGGTGGTGCAGCTGACGCCGCCCGGCTCGCAGTGCTCGATCATCATGGGCACCGGGATCACGTCGGCGGCGCCCGGCACCCTCCAGGGTCTGCAGCTGACCGTCGACGACATCGAGGCGGCCCGGGCCGAGCTGGCTGACCACGGCGCCGACGTCAGCGAGGTGTTCCATGACGCGGGCGGGGTGTTCCACCACGCCGGGACCGAAGGACGGGCACCCGGCCCGGACGCCGAGCACAGCAGCTACGCCTCGTTCGCTTCGTTCAGCGACCCAGACGGAAACGGCTGGCTGCTGCAAGAGGTGAGGCAGCGGGCTCCGGGGCGGTAACGGAACCATTCGCCGAGCTTGCCGGACCGGGCCACATGGCTGCCGATCGCCGGACCGGTCCGGATCGATAACAGACCGAAAGCACTGGAGGAATGAGCGATGGAACTGACAATGACCGACCGGCTGACCGATGCGCTACAGCGCGCCGCGGCCGCGCACGGCTTGCACGAGCAGGAACTCGGCAGGCCTGACCCTGACTGGCCGCAGTGGTACGCCGCGTATATGGCACGCACACTCGAGGCGGACGGATACCGGCTTACCAGGTCGGACCCGCACTAGCGGGCAGCGCGATACGGTCCGCTAGGGGGGCGCCATCGGCGCCCCTTTGGCGTTGCGCCAGAGCTACGCGAAGGTATCTCGCAGCTGGTGGCGCGCGGTGATGCCGAGCTTGGGGAAGATGCGGTACAGGTGAGACTGAACGGTGCGCGGTGACAGGTACAACCGCTCTCCGATGATGCGGTTGGTTCCCCCGGCCGCGGCCAACTGGGCGATCTGCAGCTCCTGGGGCGTCAGCTGTGCCCAGGCCTCAGGCGAGCGCTGGTCGGGTTGGTCCCCGCTAGCACGAAGTTCCTGGCGAGCGGTCTGGGCCAGCTCGGGGAAGGCCAGCGCCTGGAAGCTGTCCAACGCCGCGCGCAACGGGGTGCGCGATTCCGTCACCCGGCGCTGGCGGCGAAGCCATCTGCCGTACCAGAGAAGCATCCGGCCCCGGTAGCACGGCCAGTTAGCCAGGTCGGTGCCCAGCGCCTGCTGATAGAGGGCTTCGGCGGCATCGTCGCTAGCAACCATCGCCCGTGCGTATCCTGCCGTGGCCCGCAACAGGGAGCCGGACGTCCCGGCCGCCAGGGTTTCCAGCTGGTCGAGGTAGGCCTCGGCCGTGTCGTTCTGGCCGGTACGAGCGGCGGCCTCAACCAGATCCGATAGTCCCCATGCGCCGATGAACGGATGGTAGGCGGTGTCGGCCGGATCGAGAGTCCTCCGCAGCTGCTCGAAACCCTCGGCATAATGCTGATGTGCCACCGCCCGGCGACCGCGGACGAACTGGACCAGGGCGAGCATTGGGGTCGCGCCCATCGGCACGATCAGCGCTTCCGCCTCGCGGGTCAGGGTTTCTGTCACGCGCAGGTCGCCCCGCTCCGCGGCGATCGCTGCCTTGGCCAGCTGCGCGGCCACGACCCAGCCGGTTTGACCAGTCTCCCGGGCCAGGGCGATGCCTTCCTCGGCGGCCGACACGGCCAAGGGTTCCCTCGCCAGGTGGACGGCCGCCCACGCCTGGTTGGTGAGCGCCTGGGCAAGTTCGCGCAGCTGACCTTGGGCCCGGAGCCCGTCCACGGCAACGGTCAGGAATACCAACCCCAAGTCGTAAGCCCACACCGCATTGGCGGCCACGCCGATCAGATGCGTCCCGGCAGGATCTGAGACGTCGGGCTTCAGGCGTGAAATCCGGTCGATCACGCGGCACCCGTTTTTCGCCGGGTCAGCCTGAGCGAGGACGACGAGCAGCCTCGGGTTATTGTCCGGTACGGACAGTCGCTCCGCGGCCGCCACGACTAGATCCCTGGTCTGGGGATCAGGATTCCACCGCCAGCAGCGCTTGGCGGCGACCTCCAGGGCATCCAGGGCACGGTTGGTCTCACCGATCGCTTGCAGTTGCCCGGCGATTTCCACCAGCGTGGCAATATGCGCCGTTCCCGGCCAGGCGGTTTCCAGCTGGAGCTCGAGCATGTAACGGAGCAACACTTGCTCGGGCGGCCCGAGGGCGAGACGCTGCGCATCACGCACCAGGCCACCGCTGGCATCGAGATCGCCGAGCTCATAGGCGAGCCAGGCGGCTCGAAGGAGTAGCCGGCCGCGCGGAAGATCCTGGCTGGTGAGCCGGGCGGCACGGTCGAGGGCCGCGACGGCGACAGCCGCCGCACCGCGCTGGCAGGCCCGGTCAGCCAGCGCCTCGAGCTCCGCGGCGATCCGGTCGTCCGGACCGTCCGATGAAGCCGCCAGGTGCCAGACGGCGCGATCGGGATCGCCACGGTAGACCTGCGACAGGGCCTGATGGGCGGCACGCCGTTCGGGAGCCAGGGAACGCTGGTAGACGGCGGATCGCACCAGCGGGTGACGGAACCGCAGGCCATCGCCATCGACCGTGACGGCCCCCGCGGCTTGAGCGTCGGCCAGGGCTGCGACCCCGATCGTTCCGCCTCTTGGTCCTTCGAGGATCGAAGCCGCAGTTAGGATCCGCTCCTGGTCACCGCCGTCGTCGAGGGCGGCGACCAGCAGCAGGGTGTGAACGGACGCGGGCAGGCCGGACAAGCGTGCGGCGAATGCGCGCTCCAGCCGTTCGGTGAGCGGCAGCGGTGTGGCCCGAGTCGGATCGAAGCCCGACGCGGCCGCCCGGGGCAGCTCAGTTAGCGCCAGGGGATTGCCGCACGCCTCGGCCAGAATCAGCCGGCGAAGACCGGACTCCAGACCTGGGGCGTTGGCGTCGAGCACCGCTGCGGACGAGGCGTCGTTCAGCGGTTGGAGCCGGAGTTCCGGCAACTCCGCCTGGTCGATCCACGGCGCGGACCCATCACGGACCGCGAACAGCATGACGATCGGCTCGAGCTCTAGCCGACGGGCCACGAACGTCAGGACGTTGCAGGTGGCGACGTCCAGCAACTGGGCGTCGTCGATCACCAGCAGGAGAGGCGCGGCGGCCGCCATCTCCGACAGCAGGTCGAGCGAGGCCAGCGCGATCAAGAAGAAGTCTGGCGCAGCCGCCTCGCGCAGACCGAAGGCGGCCTGGATCGCCGCTCGCTGGGGTTCCGGGAGCCGGTCGAGAGAGCCGAGAACGGGGCGCAGCAGCCGGTGCAGGCCTGCGAAAGCGATGTGGGCTTCCGACTGAAAACCCGCGGTCACCAGCGTGGCCAGACCATGATCAACCGCGCTGCGGCGCGCCGCCTGAAGCAGCGCCGACTTGCCCATACCCGGATCACCGCGGACCACGAGCGTGCTGCCCCGGTCGCTGACCGCCAGCAATCGCTCATCGAAGAGGGCAAGTTCGTGCTCACGGCCCGCCAGCGCTTGTGCTGCCGACATGCCCCCCCACTCCGGGAAACCACCAGCGGTTAGTGACCCTCGCAAAGCAACCGCAAGGGTCCGCGTTCTTCCGGCTGAAAGGGCGTCCCCGCCATGGCCCACGTTACTGGTTCACCTGCCAACGATCCATCCTTGACTGCACCGGCCCCTACATACCCAATTCGTTGAAGAGATTGAGCCAGATCTCGCTGCGGGTCGGGAACGCGGGAATCGCGTGCCTGAGCCGGGTGAGGGGGACCTCGCCGACGATGGCGATGGTCGCGGCGTGCAGGAAATCGGCCACTTCGGAGCCGGTGATGGTGACGCCGACGATGACCCCGCGGTCCTCGTCGATCAGGAAGCGGCTCGTGCCGCGGGCGCCGTGACCGTAGAACGAGCCGCCGGCGTTACCCGATGTGGGCACGTCGACGACGCGGACGCGCAGCCCCGCGGCCCGCGCGGTCCCGGTGGTGTGGCCGACGGCGGCGACCTGCGGATCGGTGAAGATGACCCGCGGCGAGCGCGGGCCGTCGGCGAGGTGCTCAGCCGTCATGTCCTGGCCGAGAATGCGGGCGGCGGCGATCGCCGCCTGGTACTTGGCCATGTGGGTGAACGGCGCGCGCCCGTTGAGGTCGCCCACCACGTACAGCCAGTCGCGGCCAGGCACCCGCCCGAACGCGTCGACCTCGAGGTAGCCGTCCGGTTCGATGCCCACGCTCTCCAGCCCGAGCCCGGATGACTGCGGGACGCGGCCGACGGTGACGAGCAGTTCGTCGCCCGTCACGGTGTTGCCGTCGCCGAGCAGAACGGTGACCGTATCGCCGTCCCGGCGGACCGATGTCGCCTTCTGGCCGGTGCGGATGTCGACGCCCTGCTCGGTGAGGGCGTCGGTGACCTGCTCGCACGCGAACTCCTCCTCACGCGGGAGCAGCCGGTGCTCGCCCTCGATCAGGGTGATCCGCGCACCAAGCGAGCAGTAGGCCTGGCTCAGCTCGGCGCCGGCCACCCCGCCGCCCAGCACGACCAGGCTCGCCGGAATGGTCCGCGCGGTCGTCGCGTCCCGATTCGTCCACGGACGCGCGTCGGCGAGTCCGTCGATCGGCGGTAGCGCGGGGGTGGTGCCGCCGGCCAGGATCACGGCGCGGCGCGCCTCGATCGTCACGTCGCCGACGACCACGCGCTTGTTGCCGTCCAGCCGGCCCCAGCCGCGGAACAGCGTGATGCCGCGCTGCTTGAGCCACGGCAGCTGGGCACCATCGTCCAGGTAGTTGATGATTTCGTCACGACGATCCAGAACGGCACTGCGGTCGAGCACTCCGGTCATCGCCTGCGCCGTGCCGGGCACCCGGCGTGCCTCGGCGAGGAGCTCACCGGGACGCAGCAGGGCCTTCGAGGGCATGCACGCCCAGTAGGAGCACTCGCCGCCGACCTTCCGGTCTTCCACGATCGCGACCTGCAGGCCGGCGTCGGCGAGCCGCCCGGCCACCACCTCGCCGCCGGGTCCGGCGCCGAACACCACGATGTCGTAGCTGCGGTCGATGTCCATGATCTCTGCTCCTTGGCTTCCGTGGTCAATGGCCAAAGGCCACTGATCACACGGTCGCGCCCCGGGCCGCCCCGCCGCGCCTGTGGGGGCACTGGCCTCTGCCCTGGTCTGGCGGTTCTGGCGTTCCGTTGTTTCCCGCGGCAGGTCAGGTGCTGCTCAGCGCCTCGTGGAGCTGTCTGCGGGAGCTGATGCCGAGCTTCGGGTACACCTTGTGCAGGTGCCACTCGACCGTGCGCGGGCTAATGAACAGCTCGGCGCCGATCTCTGGGTTGGTGCGTCCGTCGCCGGCGAGCCGGGCGATCTGGGTCTCCTGCGCGGTGAGCTCCTCGCGTGGCTCGGCGTAGTGCTGCTTGGGTACCGTCTCGCCGGTCACCGCAAGCTCGCGGCGGGCGCGCTCGGCGAACCCCTCTACGCCCATCGCGGTGAGCATCTGGTGGGCCGCGCGCAGCTGCTCGCGCGCGTCCACCCGCCGTCCTTCGCGCCGCAGCCATTCGCCGTAGAGCAGGCGGGCGCGGGCCAGATCAAGGCGGACCCGGGTCCGGCCGAGCCGCTCGATCGCCTCGGCGTAAAGGTTCTCCGCTGTGTCGCCCTCGCTCAGCTGGGCGCGGGAGCGGGCCTCCATGCCCAGGGCCCAGTCGGTGCCGCTGGCGCGCGCCGTCTCCGCCAGCTGCTGCAAGGCCTCGGAGGCACGCCCGGTCTGGCCGCAGCGGACACCCGCCTCAACCAGCTCGGCCAGCGACCACTCCCAGAATCCGAACTGTTGCGGCGGGTCCTCGCACACCTGCCGGGCGGCGGCCAGCGCCTGCTCATACCGGCCCAGGCCGTTGCCCAGCACCGCGCTGGCCCACCGCGACACGGTCACCCACAGTCCATCGCCACGCGGTACGACCTCGCTCATCCGGGCGCCGATCAACTCCTCAACCTTGTCCCCCTGGCCCGACAGCGCCGCGAGGGCGAGGGCACCGTAGGGCGCGAAGTTACTCCCGGTCGCTTCCCGGACGGCTTTCATCTCCTCGACCAGGGACGCCGCCGCGGCCAGCTCGCCGGCAAACAGGTGGACGAAGACGCGTGAGGCCAGAGCGAGGGGAAGGTCGCTGAGCGCGCCGGCCTGGCGTGCGATCTGCACGTGCCGGGTGGCCAGGACGTGCCAGCTCTGGTCGTCCCACAGATCCGCCGCGGTGAGCGTCGCGAGCCAGAGCCAGCGCAGCCCATCAGTGGCTGAGACGTCCTCGCAGCAGAAGGCCTGGAGCGCCCGCCTGGAGATGGGCACCGCAGCCGGGTACCCGTCCGTGAACAACACGGCGCGGCCATCCAGCAGCCTGTCGCCGTTGCGCGGCTGAGGTGACGGCGGTACCCCGCGCGCGGCCCTGGCCACCTCCCGCACGCCGACGTCGCCGGCCAGCTGACCCACGAACATCGTGGCGGAGAACGCCTCAAGATAGGTATCGCGGGCGAGGGTGGCATCGAGCGGCTCAAGTCGCTTGGCCGCCGCGAGCAGGAGCGCCGGAGCGGCACCACCCCGGCCCGAGCTGAATGCGATCTGCCCGCGCAGCAGATCCGCGCGGGCGCGCTGGAGTTCGTCCAGCGGGCCTGCCTCCGCCATGGCCAGCAGACCAAGCGCAGCGTCGGCGGCACCAGCCTGGTGCTTGGCCTGCGCCGCGGCCAGCGCGCGCGCGGACCGGCGCGGCCGTTCTGGCGTCAGCGCGGCGGCCCGATCGAGGAAAGCGGCCGCGGCGGCGAGGCCGCCGCGGGCCTGGGCCCGGCTGGCTGACTGCTCAAGCTCGGCGGCTACCGCCTCGTCGCGTCCCGCGGCCGCGTGAGCGCGATGCCACGCGCGGCGGTCGGGATCCAGAACCGGATCGGTGACCTCGGCCAGCGCGGCGTGCACGTCCCGCCGGTCCCGCACGGACGCCGACCGGTAGGCCGCCGAGCGGACCAGCGGATGCCGGAACCGGACCCGCGGACCAGCCTCGATCAGCCCGGCCGTCTGAGCCGGGGCCGCCGCGTCGGGCCCGATCCCGAGCCGCCCTGCCGCGCGCCACAGCAAGGTCACGTCGCCGGCTCCCTCGGCCGCCGCCGTCAGCAGTAGCCGCCTGGTCTGGGCCGGAAGCGGCTCAAGCCGCCGGACGAAACCCTGCTCGATCAGGCTGGCCAGCGGCTTGGTGCCGGGCAGCCCGAACCCGCCCGCCAGCTCCGCCGGGGTCAGCCCGCGGGGTAGCTCGAGCAACGCCAGCGGGTTGCCGCGGCTCTCGGCCACGATCCGGTCCTGCACCGCCTCATCCAGCGGGCCGCGCAGCGCCGCCCCGAGCAACCCGCGCGCGTCAACGTCGCTCAGGCCGCGGACCGGCAGCTCCGGCAGACCCTCCAGGCCTTGCTTCGGGCCGCCCGTGCGCGCCGCGAAGACCAGTGCGACCGGCTCGGCCAGCAGGCGGCGCGCGACGAAGGCGAGCGCCTGCACCGAGGCCTGGTCCAGCCACTGCGCGTCATCGACCACGCAGACCAGCGGCTGGTCCTCGGCCACGTCGGCCAGCAGGCTGAGCACCGCCAGCCCCACCAGGAACCGGTCAGGCGCGCCGCCGGCGCTCAGCCCGAACGCCGTGCCCAGCGCGTCGCGCTGCGGGCCGGGCAGGCCGTCCAGGTGATCCAGCATCGGCGCGCACAGCTGATGCAACCCCGCGAACGCCAGCTCCATCTCCGACTCCACGCCCGCCGCCCGGGCGATCCGGCAATCCGGCGCGCGCGTCACGACGAACTCCAGCAACGCCGACTTGCCCGCCCCGGCCTCACCCCGCAGCACCAGCACGGCGCTGCGACCTGCCCGCGCATCAGCCACCAGCTGATCCAGCGTCCTGCACTCGCCACCCCGGCCCCGCAACCCAAACCGGGGATCCGCAATATCCGGCCGCCCGAGGTCGACGTAGATCCCCATCAACGCGTCTTCGAACGCCTCGCTCGATCCAAGCTCGGTTTGTTCGTCTTGCTCCTGTTCGTCCGAACGGCTCGAGATTGTCATAGTCACGGCCTTTGAGTGCGTTCCAGCTGACGTCGCGCCACCCTGCCCTGGTCTGACTGAACATCCAGCGCTGGTCAGGTTGGTCGTGTCTCCAGTGTCCGGTCGCGGGCAGAATGCGGCATCAGCCAAGTGGCTTAATCAGCGTGCTGTCCTTCAGCCGGCGCTCGGCCGCGGCCCGGCCAGGGCACCGGCCAGGGCTTCCACAGGCGCGCCGCCCGGGGCCCGGCCGCGACCATGGTCACAGCGGCGTTAAAAGATGCCACCTCACTTTGCACGACGAGACCGGAAGGCCGGAAAATGACCACCTACCTGATCAACCACCTGCGCATACCCAACGGCGTCCCGAAGCCGGACGCCCTGGTGTACCTGGAACACGTCGAGGCCACGTTCCTCCCCTACGGCGGCAAATGGCTCGTGCTCGACGGCCAGGTCGAAGCCCTGGAAGGCGACTGGCCCGGCTCCGTGGTACTGATGGAGTTCTCCGACATGGACACGGCGAAGAAGTGGTACCACTCGCCCGAGTACCAGGAGATCCTCCACCTGCGCACCGACAACACCATCAGCGACCTGATCCTGGTCGATCAGGTCGGCCCCGACTTCACCTCGGCCGCCTGGGCCCAGCAGATCCGCACCGTCATCGCCGCAGGCGCCGCGACCTGATCCAGACCCCCAGCCTTGACCGCGGACGACGGCTCGTCAGTTCTTCTGGCGGGCCGTCTTGTCGTGGGCGAGCCGCCATGCGGCCGGAAACCGCTGGCCAGGGCACCGGCCAGGGCGGTCACAGGCGCGCCGGGCTCCCCCCGGGCGGCACCGTTGGCGCAGTGGCGTCGACCGATGCCGGTTACAGGAGGAGCTCAGATCATGAACACGCAGACGTTTTGGAGAAGCGGCGGCTGGCGGGCAGGTGCCCGGCTCTGTGCCGGGGCCATCGCCATCGGCACGCTGGCGGCCACCGTGACCGCCATCGGCGCCAGCGCCACAACCACCACAGACACCGGTACCAGGGCCGCGCCGGTGGTCAGTACCGCCGGCGGCGTCGTCCGCGGCAAGACCGTCGGCACCGCCGATGAGTTTCTCGGCATTCCCTATGCCGCTCCGCCGGCCGGCCCGCTCCGCTGGCGGGCACCGCAGCCCGCCGCCCGTTGGACCGGCGTTCGAGACGCGACCCAATCCGGCGCCAACTGCCCGCAGCCAGCCTCGCCGTTCGGGATCGCCAGCACGTCTGAAAACTGCCTCTACCTCAACGTGTTCGCCCCGGCGGGCCGTCAGCAGAGCGGCGCAGGCAGGCCGGTCATGGTCTGGATTCACGGCGGCGGCCTGCGGATCGGCGAGAGCAACGACTACGACCCGGCCAAGCTGGTGGCGGACGGCACGCTCGTGGTCACGATCAACTTTCGGGAGGGCGCGCTAGGCTTCCTCGCCCACCCGGCCCTGGCCGGGCGCCCGGGCGGCTCGTCCGGAAACTACGGCCTGATGGACCAGCAGGCCGCGCTGCGCTGGGTGCAGCAGAATATTGGGCAGTTCGGCGGTGACCCGCGGAACGTCACGATCGCCGGCGAGTCTTCCGGCGGCCTGTCGGTGCTGGCCCAGCTCGCCTCCCCCGGCGCGCACGGGCTGTTCGCCAAGGCCATCGTGCAGAGCGGCGCCTTTGCCCTGACACAGACGCCGCTGGCTACGGCCGAGAAGGCCGGCGAGGCCTTCGCCGCCAAGGCCGGCTGCGCTAGCCAGACCGCCGCTTGCCTGCGGAGCCTGCCGGTGTCGACCATCGTGGACGACCAGGACAATAACCCATACGGTTACACGCCCGGGGTCGTCGACGGCACGGTACTCAAGCAGTCCATCGGGACCGCGCTCGCCAGCGGGCAGTTCAACCGCGTGCCCATCATCAACGGCACCAACCGAGACGAGTCGCGGCTGTTCGTCGCCATCGACGAGCTCACTGGCACGCCGACCACGGCGGCCAACTACCAGGCCAGGATCGCGTCCACGCTGGGCGTCCCCGCCACCGCCGCAGCGGTCATCGCCGCGCAGTACCCGCTGAGTGCGTACCCGAGCCCGTCCGTCGCCGTCAGCGCGGCGGACACCGACGCGATCTTCGCCTGTCCCGCGCTTCAGGTGGACAAGTGGACGTCGAAGTACGTGCCGACCTACGCCTACGAATTCAATGACGAGAACGCGCCAGAAAGGTTCCTGCAGCCGGCCAGCTTCCCGTACGGCGCGGCGCACGAATCCGAGCTGCAGTACCTCTTCGGCCTGCCGAACCCCCCGACCCTGTACCCGGGCACGCTGACCGCGCCACAGCAGCAGCTGGCCGCCAGCATGCAGCGCTACTGGACGAACTTCGCCGCCCAAGGTTCGCCGTCCTCCGCAGGCCAGCCGGCGTGGCCGGCCTTCGGCAGCAACAGCCAGCAGATGATCTCGCTGGTGCCGCCGCGACCTGCCGTCGAGACGGGCTTCGCCGTGGCGCACCACTGCGCGTTCTGGGCCGCCGCCAGCTAGCCCCGCCCGCCTCCCAGTGCACTGACCAGGGCACCGACAGGCGCGCCAGGGCCGACCGGAGCGCGACGCTGAGTACCAGTGCCGCTGGCACCGACAAACACCGCTTTCATCCGAACAAGGAGTTCCCGTGTCAACACCATCACCCAGCACCGATACCGCAATCCGTCCCTTCCGGGTCGACGTGCCCGGCGAAGAAATCGCCGACCTGCAGCGCCGTATCACCGCGACTCGCTGGCCCTCCGCCGAACTCGTCGCCGATCGGTCCCAGGGCGTTCAGCTGGCGACGATCCAGGAGCTCACCCGCTACTGGGCGACCGAGTACGACTGGCGCAGGTGCGAAGCGAAACTGAACGCGCTCCCGCAGTTCACGACCGAGATCGACGGGGTCGGCATCCACTTCATCCACGTGAAGTCGCCGCACGCGAACGCGATGCCGCTGATTATCACGCACGGCTGGCCCGGCTCGGTCATCGAACTGCTCGAGGTCGTCGGCCCCTTCACCGACCCGCCCGCGTACGGCGGACGCGCCGAGGACGCGTTCGACCTCGTGCTGCCCTCGCTGCCCGGCTACGGTTTCTCCGCCGAGCCGGCCGAGCTCGGCTGGGACCCCGGCCACATCGCGCAGGCCTGGGCCGAGCTGATGCACCGCCTCGGCTATACCCGGTACGTCGCCCAAGGCGGCGACGTGGGCTCCTCCGTCACCGACGCGATGGGCCGCCAGGCCCCCGAGGGGCTGCTGGGCATCCACCTCAACCTGCTCCTGGCCGTGCTGACCGGCAGCCCGACGCCGGCCGAAACCGAGGCCGAACGCGCGGCGCTCACCGCGCTCGGCACCTTCGCCACGAGCGGCAATGGCTACTTCATCGAGCAAGCCACGCGGCCGCAGACGATCGGCTACGCCCTGCTGGACTCACCCGTCGCCCTGGCGGCCTGGATGATCGACCACGATACCGACAGCTACGGCAAGATCTCCCGCGCCTTCCTCGACAAGCAACCCGCGGGTCATCTCACCCGGGACCGGATCCTCGACAACATCACGCTGTACTGGCTGACGGGCACCGGGACCTCGGCCGCCCGCGAGTACTGGGAGACCGGACAAGCCCTGGCGTCCGGGCAGACTCCGCCCGAGGTCTGCGTCCCGGTCGGCTTCACCACGTTCCCCGGCGAGATCTGGGCGGCCCCGCGCAGCTGGGTCGAGCCGGCCTACCCGACCCTCAGCTACTTCCACGAGGTCGACCGGGGCGGTCACTTCGCCGCCTGGGAAGAGCCCGAGCTGTTCGCGACCGAGATCCAGGCCGCGTTCCGGTCACTGCGCTAGGGCCAGCCTGCCCCGCGGATTCCGGGGGGACGGCGCGCAGAGCGTGAACCGTCCCCCCGGCACACCCGGGGACATTAATGGGTGCCCCCTAACAACCAGGTCCCGAGATCTTCAGAAAGGGAAATCATGTCTCAGTACACCGCTCCCAACCTCTCTATCACTTCCTCCAATGGAACGAGTTACGCATACCGCCGTTTCGGTAAGGCCGATACGATTCCTGTGGTCTTCCTCCAGCACTTCCGGGGAAACCTTGATAACTGGGATCCGGCCCTCGTCGACGACATCGCGGCCGAGCGTGAAGTCATCCTCGTCGACAACAGCGGAGTCGGGCTTTCCACCGGCGCTACCCCGGGCACCGTCGAGGGACTCGCCCGCGACGTCCTCGCCTTCGTCGATGCTCTCGGCCTGGAGCAGATCGACCTGTTCGGCTTCTCCACCGGCGGGTTCGTCGCGCAGGAAGTCGTGTTGCTGCGTCCCCGCCTGGTGCGCCGGCTGATCCTCGGCGGCACCGGCCCGCAGGGCGGCCGCGGGTTCCATAACTGGAACGAGGAAACCGGCGGGCACGCGTACAAGGATGTCCAGGGTCCTGAGGACGGGCTCTATCTCTTCTTCTCTGCCACCGAGACCAGCCAGGCCAGGGGCAAGGAGTTCCTCGGCCGGATCTTCACCCGCGACCAGGACCGCGATGAGACGCCGGCCCTGGCCGTGCGCGACGCCCAGGCGGAAGCGATCAATGACTGGGGCATCCCCGACCTGGGCAAGCTCGCGCGGCTGGCCGGGATCACTCAGCCGACCCTCGTCGCCAACGGCAACAACGACATCATGGTCCCGACCGTGAACTCCTATCTTCTGGCCGGTCATCTCCCGGACGCGAAGCTGATCATCTACCCAGACGCCGGCCACGGCTTTCTTTTCCAGTACCCGCACGAGTTCGCGGCCGAAGTCAACCACTTCCTTACGGTTCCTTAGGAGCGATCATGCTCATCATCGCGGCCGGTGATTCCCCCGCAGCGGCTACCCGCCGCCGCGCATCCCCGGCTCTGGCGTTCGCCGGAGTGACACTCTCATTCCTGGGGCTTTTTCTCGCGGCGGGCGCACCATCGCCGCTCTTCCGGCTGGAACAGCAGGAGTGGGGATTCCCGGTCTGGCTGCTCACGATCGCCTTCGCCATTTATGCCATCGCGTTGCTGGCCACCCTCCTCGTCGCCGGGTCATTGTCCGACTACATCGGCCGCCGGCCGGTGCTCATCGGGGCCCTCGGCGTCGAGGCTGGCGCCATGCTGATATTCCTCTTCGCGCCGAATATCGGCTGGGTGATCGCCGCCCGGACGATACAGGGCATCGCCACCGGTGCGGGAGTCAGTGCGTTCACCGCCGCAGCGGCCGAGTACGCGCCAGCAAGGCACAAGAAGCTCGGAGTGCTAGCGGGCAGCGTGGCGCCCGCGGCGGGCCTCGGCCTCGGCGCTCTCATGGCCGGCATCGTCGTGCAATTTACGGCAGCGCCGAGTTCCATCATTTTCACATTTCTGGCCGTGTTCTTTCTTCTCGGCATGATCGTCGTTATCGCATCTGGCGAAACTGTCGCGCGCCGTGGTGGCGCGTTGCGGTCGCTAACCCCGCGCATTTGCGTTCCGCGACTGGCTCGCTCGGAGTTCTTCGCCAGCATTCCGGTGCACATCGCCACCTGGATGCTCGGAGGGCTCTATCTCGGACTCGTCCCCTCGATTATGCACAGCGTCTTTGACGTAGACAGTGGTCTGGTCACGGGCCTGGCGATCCTGGCCCTTTCGGGTACCGGAGCGCTGACTGGATTCCTCTTCAGCTCCACTCCGGCGCGGTCAGCCGTGATCCTCGGCGGATCATTGACGGTCACCGGAACGGCCGTCACCTTGTTCTCCATTACTACCGGCCTGCTGCCGTTGTTCTTCGTCGGAAGCATCATCGCTGGCGTTGGTTTCGGTGCCTCGTTCTCTGGAGCCCTGCGCATCATCTCCCCACTCGCCGAGGCTCACCAGCGCGCGGAGCTTTTTGCTGGCATCTACGTGGTGAGCTACTTGTCCTTCAGCTTGCCGGTCGTCGTCGCTGGCCTGCTGGTGTCGATGGCTGGCATCATGGCCACGGTCGTCGTCTACGGAGGAACGGTGATCACCGCAGCGCTAGCCGGGCTAATCTGGCAAGCCAATCTCGGCTGGCGCGTAGCGAAGCGCGCAAGGCCTGACTGGCCGCACCGAACCGCTTCACCGGCTCATACGCAGGCGTAGAGTACGAAATAGACCCGCCGGGCACAACGAGCAACCGCCGGACGGCTACCGGATGTTGCGAGGCACCGATGGCCAAGCGCAGAGGTGATCGCTAGTGTCGGTTGGGATGTCTAGCCTCAGCAGTGATCCAGGGCCTGGCCTACGTGGCCGGCCGCCGGGACTGCGCGGCCGGCGTAACGAGTGCGAGGTGCTTGATCGGCTGCTAGCCAGTGCGCGGGCCGGCGACAGCCGGGCTCTGGTGCTGCGCGGCGAGCCGGGCATTGGCAAGACCGCGCTGCTGAGCTACTTGCTGGGACGCGCGTCCGGATGCCGGACCGCCCGGGCGGTCGGCGTCGAGGCCGAGATGGAACTCGCGTTCGCTGGGCTGCACCAGCTGTGTGCGCCGTTCCTCGACCGGCTCGATCGCCTGCCCGGACCACAGCGCGACGCGCTCCGCACGGCGTTCGGCCTGCAGGCCGGCGACGCCCCCGACCGCTTCCTGGTCGGGCTGGCTCTGCTGAGCCTGCTGTCCGACGTCGCCGAGGAGCAGCCGCTGGTATGCGTGGTGGACGACGCGCAGTGGCTCGACCAGGCCTCGGCGCAAGCGCTCGCGTTCGTCGCGCGCCGCCTGGCGGCCGAGTCTGTCGTCCTGGTCTTCGCGGTGCGCGAGCCTGCCGCCGAGCGTCACCTGTCCGGGCTGCCCGAGCTGGTCGTACCCGGGCTGGTCGAGGACGAGGCGCGCACCTTGCTGCTGTCCGTGATCACCGGCCCGATGGACGAACGAGTCCGCGACCGGATCGTGGCCGAGACCCGCGGAAACCCGCTCGCCCTGCTGGAACTGCCGCGTGATCTGACGCCCCGGGAGCTGGCGGGCGGCTTCGGGCTGCCCGACGCCGCGGCGCTGTCGGGCCGGATCGAGGACAGCTTCCGGCGGCGGCTGGAACCGCTCCCGCCAGCGACCCGGCTGCTGCTCACGGTGGCGGCGGCCGAGCCCATCGGCGATCCGGTGCTGATGTGGCGGGCCGCCGACCAGCTCGGCGTCGAGTCCGATGCGGCATTGCCCGCGGTCACGGCCGGGCTGGTCGACTTCACCGGGCAGGTGCGGTTCCGCCATCCGCTGGTGCGATCCGCCGTCTACCGAGCGGCGTCTCCCGAGCAGCGCCGGAACGTCCACCAGGCCCTGGCGGACGCCACCGATCCCGGTGTCGATCCCGATCGCCGGGCGTGGCACCGGGCCCATGCGACATCCGGTCCGGACGAAGAGGTGGCCGACGAGCTCGAGCGCTCGGCCGTTCGGGCCCAGACGTGTGGCGGGCTGGCCGCGGCGGCTGCCTTCCTCGAAGAAGCCACCCGGCTGACGCCTGACCCGGAGCGCCGGGCCCAGCGCGCGCTGGCCGCCGCGCTGGCCAAGCATCTGGCCGGCGCACCCGACGCGGCGCTCGCCCTGCTGGCCATCGCGCAGGCGAGGCCGCTTGATGAGTTGCAGCGCGCCCGGGTGGACATGCTGCGCGCGGAGATCGCATTCGCTTCGCGGCGGGGTAGCGACGCTGCGCCGCTGTTGCTGACGGCCGCGCGCCAGCTCGAGTCGCTGGACCTCGGGCTCGCCCGCGAGACCTACCTGGAGGCGTTCACGGCCGCGGTGCTGGCCGGGCGCCTGTCTCGTGGCGCCGACGTGACGGAGGTGTCACGAGCGGCGCGGCTGGCGCCCGCGCCCACGGCACCGCCCCGCGCGCCTGATCTTCTCCTCGACGGCCTGGCGCTGCTGGTCACGGACGGCCGCGGGGCCGGCACACCGCTGCTCAAACAGGCGCTGAGCGCTTTTCGCGGCCCGGACATCTCCGCCTCAGAAGGGCTGCGCTGGCTGTGGCT
>PLDT01000584.1:5266-5471 GCA_003136255.1 Actinomycetota bacterium | reverse complement strand
CACGTCGCCGCCCAGATCCTCGAACTGGTGGCCCGGCTGTTCCCGGAGGAGTTCACCGCCCTGGACGAGTACTGCCGCCAGCACGCCGCGTTCCTCGACGAGGGAATCCGGCGCGTCGACCGGGAGCTCCAGTTCTATCTGGCCTACCTTGACCACACCAGGCCGCTTCGCCTCGCCGGGTTGCAATTCTGCTATCCCGAGGTTT
>PLDT01000584.1:0-5245 GCA_003136255.1 Actinomycetota bacterium | reverse complement strand
ACCTTTGCCCGGACCTTCGGCCAGCTTCACCACCTGGCCTGCGTCGGCTGCCCGGTTCCGGGCAGCGCCGCCCGCCTGTTCCTGTTCGACCACCTCTTCACCCATTTCGCGCGGGAGGAGGACCTGACCAAGATGAGCGGGAAGCTGGAGGACGACCTGGTCAGGATCGGGAAGATCCTGCGGGAGGCTACTCCGCGCAGCATCGTGATCCTGAACGAGATCTTCGCCTCCACCACCCTGCACGATGCCCGCTTCCTGGGCACGAAGCTGCTGACCAAGGTCATGCGCCTAGACGCCTTGTGCGTCTACGTCACGTTCGTGGACGAGCTGGCCTCGCTCGGCGAGCAAGTGGTCAGCATGATGAGCACGGTTGATCCAGAGAATCCGGCCGAACGCACCTACCAGGTGGTCAGGAAGCCAGCCGACGGACTGGCCTACGCGCTGGCCCTGGCCGAGAAATACGACGTCACCTACGAGCGGCTGCGGGAGCGACTCGGGCGATGAAGGTCTACCTCCTGCACCAGGACCGGGACTTCGACGCCGGGGCCAGCCTGCCTCCCGGGCATGAGGACCTGATCCAGGATCTGGAACTGACCACGCTGCTGCGGGCGATGGCCGCCGGTGACAAATTCCTCCTCGAGACGTCCGTGAAGGTACTGCTCGCCAGCCTGCACGATCCGGAAGCGATCGGCTACCGCCAGCGGGTCCTGGCCGACTGCCTCGCCCAGCCCGAGGTCATCCGGGAGATGTACGCTGTCGCCGTCGGGGCCCTGGAGGACAAGCGGCACCTGTGGCTTTACGGCGGCACGTACCAGACTCCCTCGTCCAACCTCTCGGGCGCGGTCAATCATCTCGAAGCCTACGTAGCCCGCCTGCGGCAACTGAGAAAGATCGCGGACGAGCACGCCGGGAAATTCCGCTCCGACGGGATGCGGACGCTGTTCGCCACGCTGCAGCGCGAGCTGGACGACGAGTACTTCGAGGAGATCAGCTTCCACCTCAAGCAGCTGCGCTTCCGCGCTGGCGTGCTGATCAGCGCCGAACTCGACCGGGACAACAGCGGGATCGGCTTCGTGCTGCGCGCCTCCGGTGACGCCCGGCGACGGTGGAAGGAGCGGCTGGGGATCGCGCCGCGCACCACCTACTCCTTCACCCTCCCGCCCCGCGACGAGGCCGGAAGTCAGGTCCTGGAGGACCTCACCGGCCGGGGAATCAACCTGGTCGCCAACGCGGCGGCCCAGTCGGCCGACCATATCGTCAGCTACTTCACGATGCTGCGGGCCGAGCTGGGCTTCTACGTCAGCTGCCTCAATCTCGCCGACCGCCTCGCGGCCAAAGGGGTACCCGTCACCACCCCGGAGCCGACGCAGCCGTCAACGCTCACGTTTTCGTGTACCGACCTGCGCGATACCTGCCTGGAGCTGACCTCACCGGACCCGGTGGTCGGCAACGACGTGCAAGCCGACGAGAAATCACTGGTCATCATCACCGGCGCCAACTCGGGAGGCAAATCCACGTTCCTGCGCAGCGTCGGCGTGGCTCAGCTCATGATGCAGTGCGGGTTGTTCGTGACGGCCGGGTCCTACCGGGCAGGTACGGCCCGCGGGATCTTCACCCACTTCCTCCGGGAAGAAGATGCCGACATGACCAGCGGGCGGCTGGACGACGAGCTGCGGCGGATGAGCGTCATCGCCGGCCAGATCGGGCCGCACTGCCTCATGTTGTTCAACGAGTCCTTCGCCGGGACCAACGAGCGAGAAGGCTCCGAGATTGGCCGCCAGGTCGTTCGTGCCCTACTGGATACCGAAGTCAAGGTGTTCTTCGTCACCCACCGTTACGACTTCGCCGAAAGCTTTTACCGCCAGCACGCGGCCGCTACCCTCTTCCTACGGGCCGAGCGCCAGCCCGACGGACGCCGCAACTACAAGCTCGCCGTCAAGGAACCTCTTCCGACCAGCTTCGGAGAGGACCTGTACCACCGGCTCGGGGGCTGGCTGGATGAAGATCGAATTTGCGGCCGGGAGGACCCCTAGGCCACAATGACGTCCTGGCGATGAGGCTCGCCACGAACCGCGCGATGCTGCGCTGATGGCCTCTGCCCCTTGATACCGATGGGTAGGAGGCCTCGTTATGAACGATCCGCTGGGACCGCCGGGCAATGATCCCGGGGCTGCGCGGTGAGCGCGGCCCTCCCGGTCTCGGTAATCCAGCTGCTCCAGGTCCTGACCGTCGCGTTCGGCGCGCCGGGCGTGACCGGTGTGATCGCCAAGGTCGAGGCCCGGTTGCAGGGCCGCCGGGGGCCGCGGGTACTCCAGCCCTACTACGACCTGGCCAAGCTGTTCCGCAAGGAGGCGCTGGCCCCGGAGGGGACGAGCTGGTTCTTCCTGGCCGCCCCGCTAATCGCGGTGGCCGCCTACCTGACGATCCCGCTGCTGATCCCGGTGCTGACCACGTACGGGCTGCCGCTGGGGTACATGGGGGACATCCTGGGCGGCGGGTTCCTGCTGTCGCTGGCCAGCTTCGTGGTCGCGACCGCCGCGCTGGAGACCGGCAGCCCGTACGCCCAGCTGGGCTCGAGCCGGGCCAAGACGTTCTCGGCCATCACCGAGCCGGTGGTGCTGTTCGTGGTGTTCACCGTGGCTCTGCTGACCGGCACCGACCTGCCCTACGCTCTGGCCGCGACCGTCCGGTCCAGCGCCGGGCAGATCATCCGCCCGGCGCACCTGCTGGCCGCGGCCGCGCTGTTCATGGTGATCCTGCACGAGACCGGCCGGATCCCGGTGGAGACGCACACCGGCACCAACGAGTTCGGGATGATCGAGGAGGCCCGCGCGTTCGAGCACTCGGGCCCGTTCTTCGCCCTGCTGAAGTGGGGCAGCGAGCTCAAGCAGTTGATCCTGTTCACGATCTTGGCCGACGTGTTCCTGGCCCCCTGGGGCCTGGCCTCCACCCAGCAACTGGGCGCCGTCATCCTGGCCATCGTGGCCCTGCTGGCGAAGGCCTGCGCGGTCGGCTGCGTGGTAGCGGTCATCGACAACTCCTTCGCCAAGCTGCGCCTGTTCAAGATCACCGAGTACGTTTCGGCCGCGTTCCTGATCGCCGTGCTCGGCGTGTTCACGCTCTACCTCGGGGGAGGCTGATGGACCCGACGCAGGCACCCGGCGTCTACGAGGGTGCCGCCAACGTCATAGCGGCGGTCATGCTGCTGCTGGAGTTCGGCCTGCTGCGCCAGGCGCTCGCCCGCGACCAGATCCGGCTCTACCAGGCCCAGTCCGCGCTGATCTCGGTGCTGGCCATCGTGATCGCCGCGGACCGGAACCTGCCCGACCTGTACGTGCTGGCGGCGCTGTCGGCCGCGCTGAAGGTGGTCGCGGTCCCGCTGGTCATGCGCCGGCTGCTCGGCCGGACCGACCCCATCGAGGGCGAAGAGGCGCCCGGCGTGGCGGGCAGCCAGACGCTCAGCCCGGCCTCTGCCGTGCTGGCCGGGATCGTGCTCGCCGCGATCGGGTTCTTCTGCTTCGGCGCCCTCAAGATCCACGGGCCCGCCGCCCCGGCGCTCGCGCTGGCGCTGGCCGCGGCGATGGTGCTGGTCTCGTTCGGCCTGATGATCGTGCGCCGCGATGTCGCCTCGCAGGCCATCGGGTTCTTCACGCTGGAGAACGCGATCTCGCTGGCGGCGCTGGTGGTGGCGTCCGGGCTGCCGCTGATCCTGGAGACCGCGTTCCTGTTCGACCTGCTGGTCGCGGTGGTGGTGTTCGGCATGCTGATCCGCGCCGCCCACGGCCGGTCCGAGTCGCTGTCCACCGCCGACCTGACCAGGCTGAGGGGGTAACCGGTGCTCGGTGTCATCCTCGCGCTGCTCATCGTCCCGTTCGCGGCCGCCGTCGCGTGCGCCACCCTGCCCGGTCCGGCGGCCAAGCGGTTCGCCCCGGCCATCACCGTGACCTCGGGCGTCGCCTGCTTCGGCCTCGTGCTCGCGCTGCTCCCCGCCGTCGCCCACCGGGACCTGACCTACCTGTCCTACCTGAGGGTCGACGCGCTCAGCGAGATCTTCCTGCTCGCGACCGGCTTCCTGTACGCGGTCGTGGCCATCTACACGGTGGGCTACGCCGAACGCCAGGGCCACTACCCCCGGTACGCCCGCCGGCTCTACGCCGGGCTGAACCTGTTCGCCTGGTCGATGCTGGCCGCGCCGCTGATGAGCAGCCTGGCCCTGCTGTGGATCGCGGTCGAGATCACCACGATCGTCTCGGCGTTGCTGGTCGCGATCGAAGATACTGACGGGGCGGCCGAGGCGGCCTGGAAGTACGTGCTGATCGCCAGCGCGGGCCTGGGCCTGGCGCTGCTGGCCACCGTGTTCGCCTACTTCGCGGGCGCCCAGGTGCTCGGCGAGCACTACAACCTGGCCATCGCCCCGCTGATCCACGTGGCCGCGCGGCTGCCGGCCACCCCGGTGCGGCTGGCCTTCCTGCTCGCCCTGCTCGGCTACGGCACCAAGGTCGGCCTGTTCCCGGTGCACACCTGGCTGCCGGACGCGCACTCCGAGGCGCCCACCCCGGTGTCCGCGCTGCTGTCCGGGGCGCTGCTCGCGACCAGCTTCTACGCGATCCTGCGCTACTACGAGTTCACCGCGGCGGCGCTGGGCAGCGGCTTCCCGCGCGACGCGCTGCTGGCGTTCGGCGTGGCCTCGCTGCTGCTGGCCGCGCTGTACGTGTTCGGNNCCGGTGGCGCTGGCCGGCGTCATGCTGCACGTGCTGGCGCACGCGGCGGCCAAGGCGAACGCGTTCATGGGCGCGGGCGTGTTCGTGGTCAAGTACCGCACCAAGCAAATGGCGACCATGCGCGGCGCCCTGGACCTGCTGCCGTGGAGCGGCCCGCTGTTCCTGCTCGCGATCTTCGCGCTGTCCGCACTGCCGCCCTCGGGCATCTTCCGCAGCGAGTTCCAGATCGTGGCCGGCGGCCTGGCCTCGGGTAACTACGCCGCCGCGGCGGTGCTGGTCGTGCTGGTCACGGTGGCCTTCTTCGGGCTGACCACGTCCACCACCCGGATCCTGTTCACCCCGGCCCCGCGGTCGCCATCGATGATAAACAGGGCCGCCGCGGCGCCCATCGACCGCGGCGAGCCCAGCGCCTGGATGGTGGGGCCGGCGGTGGCCGGCATCGCGGTGCTGTTCATCTTGGGCCTGCACCCGCCGGGCGAGCTCACCGGGCTGATCTCCCGCGCCGTGGCGCAGCTGGGGGCGGC
>PLDT01000265.1:0-4174 GCA_003136255.1 Actinomycetota bacterium | reverse complement strand
ACCCACGCCTGGGCGTACTACCGGATCCCCTCGGTCTCCTACGAGTTCACCACTCCGGAGGAGCGGGAGGCGCTGGCCACGAACATCACCGTCGCGCTGGCCGCGATCCGGATGACCGACGCCGAGGTGCACCTGCGGATCGCGCACCGGTCCTACCCGGCGCACGCCTGGGCCACCGGGCTGGACCGGACGTCGGACGGCGGCCCGGGCTGGCGGGAGTACCTGGAGCAGTCCTACCAGCATGTCTGGGCCAAGGATTTCTGGGGCAAGGAGATCTATCTGGGGGTGCGCCTCGGCCAGCGCGGCGTGCGCGCGCAGCTGTCCGGCGGGGTGCTGTCCCAGTTCGCCTCCGCGTACGGCCGCGGTGAGCGCGGGCTCGGCCTCATCGACGAGGCGATCAGCGGGGCGGAGATCACCAAGTGGACCGAATCGGCCGAACGCCTCGGGCGCGCGCTGAACGCTAGCGCCCTCGCGGCCCGGCACGCGACCTCCGGCGAGATCGCCTGGCTGGTCCAGCACACGCTGATGGCGACGGTCGGCGAGCCGAGGCCGTCTGCGACCAAGCGCAGGCGGTGGGGCGCGGGTGAGATCGACACCCTCTTCGAGGGGCAGATTCACAACGGGCGGACCGTGCTGCGCCTAGAGCACATAAGCGGAGAATCGTATGCGGCGTTTGTCTCCTTCGCCCGGTTCCCCGATATCATGTCCTTTCCGGACGGCGAGCCGTGGCTGCATTACGCGGATTCGCTGCCTTTCCCGGTCGAGATCAGCTCGCGGATGAAACTGATTCCGCCGGCCAAGGCGAGTAAGGACGTCAGCCGCCGTCTCGCGCACGCCCGCGATATGGACGCGCATATCCGCGAGGCTGGCGCGGAGGCGCCGATCGCGCTGGCCGAGCAGATCGCCGCCGCNNCCGACCCGGGACCTGTGCGTGCGCCGGGTGGAGGCGGTCGTCGAGCATTACCGCGACATCGGGATCGACGTGGTCAACTCGACCGGCGACCAGTTCTCGCTGCTGTGCGAGTCGCTGCCCGGCGATCGGGTCCGGCTGAATTCCTATGTGCAGCGTCAGCCGCTGTACACGATCGCTGGGGGGATGCCGACAGCCACGGTGGAACTGGGCGACCGCCGGGACGCGGAGTCCGGCTGGATCGGGCCGTACATCGGCGAGACCCTCGGCCGGGCCCGGTCCATCGTGCACTTCGACCCGATGCTGGCCGCGGCCCGGAACCGGCCCACCGCCATCGCCATCACCGGTGAGCCGGGCGGCGGCAAGACCACGCTGGCCCTGCTGCTCATCCACCAGCTGGCGCTGCGCGGCGCGACCGTCGCGGTGATCGACCCCAAGGGCGACGCCGAATCGCTGGTGGAGTACCTGCAGCGGCAGGGCCGCAAGGCGCGGGTGCTGCCGCTCGGCGCCGCCGCGCCGGGCCTGCTCGACCCGTTCTCGTTCGGCGTCGACCTGGCCGAGAAGCGCACGATGGCCACCGAGACGCTGCGGCTGCTGCTGCCCAGGATGAGCGAGGAACGCGAGAGCGCCATGATCCAGGCGGTCGGCGCGGTGGCCGGGATGGACCGGCCCAGCCTGGGCAAGGTGGTCCGGCACCTGGAGGAGGCCGACGACCCGGCCTGGAAGAACACCGGCGCGGTCATGCGGTCGATCTCGGAGATGCGGCTGGCCCGGCTGTGCTTCGCCCCGTCGGCGGGCCAGCAGATCGACGCGGAAGGCTGGACCACGGTCTTCACGCTGGCCGGCCTGACCCTGCCCGACACCACCACCAACCGTGACGACTACTCCTACGAGCAGCGGCTCTCGGTCGCGCTGCTCTACCTGGTGTCGCAGTTCGCGCGCAAGCTGCTGAACGGCATCGACCGCACCAAGGCCAAGGCCATCTTCCTGGACGAGGCCTGGGCCATCACCTCCACGCCCGAGGGCGCCAAGCTGGTGCCCGAGGTGTCCCGGATGGGCCGGTCCCGCAACATCGCGCTCATCCTCGTCTCGCAGAACGCCGGCGACCTGCTGCACGAGCAGGTGACCAACTGCCTGTCCAGCGTGTTCGCGTTCCGGTCGACCGAGCGCGGCGAGGTGGCGAACGTCATGTCACTGCTCGGGGTCGCGCCGTCTGATGAGCACAAGGCCGTGCTCCGTGCGCTCGGCAACGGCGAGTGCATCTTCCGTGATCTAGATGGCCGGGCCGGCCGCATCGGAATCGACCTGGTCTCCGACGAACTGCGGGACTGGATCGACACCAATCCCACCCGGGCTCATAGGCCCCACCCCGGCCAGCCCGGCCCCGGATCCGACGCGGCCGGCGTTCCGGCGGCCGAAGCGTCGTCCTAAACGCACCTACCAGGAGTTCCCCCGATGCTTGTCCCGCTCGCCCCGTCCCAGCGCCGTAAGCCTGGCGGCCGCGCGCACGACCAGACTCGCGGCCGCCGTGCCGCGCGCTGGGCGATACAGATCCTGCTGATCGCCGGAGTGCTGCTCGGGATCGCCACGCCCGCGCTAGCCGCCACCCACCCGGCAGCACCAAGCTCCCGCCAGATAACACTTACCGCCCAGCTCACCCCAGCGGCCCCCACGGCGCCCGGCGGCGTGTGCCAGGTGCCGGGCATCGGCGACATCGGCGGGCTGGTCGGGCTGTGCGCGCAGGGCTCGAGCGGGATCCTCGGCGACCTGAACAACATCTGCGAGCCCTCGCTGCCCCAGCCCGAGCAGGCCACCGGCGGCATCGACGCCATGGTGGAGCCGCCCGCCGCGGCCGCGGGCGGGAAGACGCTGTACGACAACTACGGCGTCGCCGGCCAGTTCTGGGCCGCCCACGGCCTGCAGTGTTCGGACATGTCGTCGCTGATCGGCAACAACGTGGCCGGGATGGTCTTCGACGCGGCGAAATCCATCGACCGGGTCACGATCACCGTCTACCAGTCCGCCGCGGGCAACAACATCTTGACCTGGCTGCAGGACGCCGTGAACAAGCTGATCAGCGCGCTGGGCAATGCTATCTACTTCCCTTACCTGGCCCCGGTCGTCATCCTCGGCGCGATCTGGCTGGCCTGGCAGGGCCTGATCCGCAAGCGCGCCACTCGCACCATCGAGGGCACGCTGTGGATGGTGGTGGCCGCCACCGCGGCCATCGCGCTGATCGGCCACCCCGCCGCCTTCACCGGCGTCGGGACCACCGTCGCCAACGGCACCACCAGCGTGCTCAACACCGCGTTCGCCAAGCTGCCCGCGCCGGCCAACAGCAACTGCCTGCCGGTCGCCGCCGGCGACCCGCAGAGCGTCACCGCCAACTACGCCTTCACCGGCGGCAACGGCCTGGTGGACGAGAACGCCAACGAGCTGTGGTCGGTACTGGTCTGCAAGCCCTGGCTGTACGGGGAATTCGGCACCACCCAGTACAACGCGCTCGGCAACGGCCCGCAGACCGTGGTGGACACCTACGGCCGGCAGTTGCTGTGGTCGCAGGCGTACGCGGCCAACGAGAACCCGACCACCGCGCTGCTCCAGGCCAAGCAGGCCACCTACGCGGGCATCGCGGCCAGCCTGCAGCAGAACGACCCGGGCATCTACTCAGAGTTCCAGGGCAACCAGTGGACCACCCGGCTCGAGATCGCCTTCGCCGCGATGTTCGCCGCGCTCGTGGCCGGGCTGCTCATCTTGCTGATCGCGCTGACCCTGATCGTGCTCAAGATCGGCTTCCTGCTGCTGCTGGTGGCCGGGCCGTTCTTCCTGCTCGTCGGGACACACCCGGGCTTCGGCCGGATCATCGCGATCCGCTGGTTCGAAATGCTGGTCGGCGTCCTGCTGAAACAGGCGGCGGTCGCGATCGTGCTGAGCGTGCTGCTGTACTGCTATTCGCTCATCATGGGCACCTCCGACGCGGCCCTGCCGTGGGCGCTCAAGATCTTGATGATCGCGCTGGTCACGGTGGCCGTCTTTATCTATCGCAAGCCGTTCACCCACCTGTTCTCCGCGGTCGGCTACGGCACCCTCGGCTCCACCGAACGGGCCGAGGTCAGCCTGCGCGACGCGGGCTTCACCTTCCGCAGGAATTCGCTGGAGGCCGCGAGCGTGGCCATCCCCGGCGTGGCGGGCTACCGGGCCGCCCGGTGGGCGCGCCGGAACCCGGGCCAGGCGGCGGCGCTGGCGGGCGGCGTGGCCGCGGGC
>PLDT01000317.1:955-3026 GCA_003136255.1 Actinomycetota bacterium | reverse complement strand
GTGCCGAAGTTCCCGTTCATCGATCCGCCCGACGCGCGCAACATCACCGACGGGCTGACCCTGCTGGCCGAGCTGAACGCGTTCAAGGACGGCCGGATCACCGGCCTGGGCCGCAAGCTGGCCCGGCTGCCGGTCGACCCGCGTATCGGCCGGATGATCCTGGAGGCCGACCGGAACGGCTGNNCGAGGCGCAGCAGGCCGCGGACGACAAGCACCGCCGGTTCGCCGACCCCGACTCCGATTTCGTCGCCTACCTGAACCTGTGGGACTACCTGGCCGAACGCCAGCGCGAGCTGTCCTCGTCCGCGTTCCGCCGCCTGTGCCGGGCCGAGTACCTGAACTACCTGCGGGTCCGTGAGTGGCAGGACCTCCAGGGCCAGCTGCAAAGGCTGGCGGGCGATCTCGGGGTGGCGGTCAATTCCTCTTCGGCCGAACGCACAGTGGTGCACCTCTCCTTGCTAGCTGGCTTGCTATCCCAGATCGGCATGCTCTACCAATCGGGGAGGGTCGAACCAGCACGCCCGACGGCCTCGGCGCAGTCCGGCGCCACCGGAGGTCGGCGGCCGCGCCCCGAGTACCTCGGCGCGCGCAACGCCAAGTTCGCGATCTTCCCCGGCTCCGGCCTGGCCCGCAAAACGCCGGACTGGATCGTGGCCGCCGAGCTAGTAGAGACCTCCCGGCTGTGGGCGCGGACGGTGGCACGCATCGAGCCGGAGTGGGTCGAGCCGCTGGCCCGGCACCTGGTCAGGCGGAGCTACAGCGAGCCGCATTGGGAGAAGAAGCAGGGCAGCGCGGTCGCGCTGGAGAAGGTCACCCTGTACGGGGTGCCGATCGTCACGGACCGCAAGGTCAGCTACGGGCGCATCGACCCGGCCGCGGCGCGGGAGCTGTTCATCAGGCACGCGCTGGTGGAGGGGGACTGGCAGACCTCGCACCGGTTCTTCGCCGAGAACCGGCGGCTGCTGGCCGAGGCCGAGGAACTCGAGCACCGCGTCCGCCGCCGCGGCCTCGTCGTCGGCGAGGACGAGCTGTTCGCCTTCTACGACGCGCGGATCCCGCCCGAGGTGGTCTCGGCCCAGCACTTCGACACCTGGTGGAAGCAGGCCCGCCGGGCCGANNGCTCAAGACGCTGCCCTTGTCCTACGCCTTCGAGCCCGGCAGCGACACCGACGGCGTAACCGTGGACATCCCCTTGAGCAGGCTCAACCAGGTGAACGCGGCTGAGTTCTCCTGGCAGGTGCCCGGCCTGCGGACCGAGCTCGTCACCGAGATGATCCGGTCGCTGCCCAAGTCGCTGCGTCGGGACCTGGTGCCCGCGCCGGACCTGGCCCGCGAGGTCGTGGCCCGCCTCGGCCCACCGTCCGGCGACCTGCGCGACGCGGTGGCCGGCGAGCTGCGCTCGCTGCGCGGAGTGATCGTGCCGCGGGACGCGTGGGACCTGTCCAAGCTGCCGCCGCACCTGCGCATCACGGTCCGGGTGACCGACGGGGATCGCGTCCTGGCCGAGGGAAAGGACATCGCCGAGTTGCAGCGCGAGCTCCGGCCGCGGCTGCGCGCGGTGCTGTCCCGGGCGGCGGCCGGCCTTACCCGNNGCCTACCCCGCCCTGGCGGACGCGGGAGCCACGGTTGACGTGCGCCTGTTCGAAACGCAGACCGCGGCGCGTTCGGCCATGTGGGCTGGGACCCGGCGGCTGATCCTGCTCGGCGCGCCCTCGCCGGTCAAGTCCATCGCCGACCGCCTGTCCACCCCGGCCAAGCTCGCCCTCAGCCACAACCCGCACGGCAGCGTGGCGGCCATGTTCGCCGACTGCGTGAACTGCGCCGCCGACTACCTGATGGCGCAGGCGGGCGGGCCGGCCCGGGACCGGGAGGGCTTCGAGCGGTTGTCCGTCGCGGTCCGGTCTGGGCTGCACGAGGTGACCGCCGACGTGGTGACCCACGTGGAGTCGGCGCTCCGGCTGGCCCACGCCGTGCAGGCCCGCCTGGACGACAGCCGAGCCGACGCGATCCGGCTCGCCGTGGCCGACATGTGCGCCCAGCTGTCCGGGCTCATCTACCCGGGGTTCGTGAC
>PLDT01000317.1:0-943 GCA_003136255.1 Actinomycetota bacterium | reverse complement strand
CTGGATGCTGGAGGAACTCCGGGTCAGCCTGTTCGCCCAGACCCTGGGCACTCGCGGGTCTGTATCAGAGAACCGAATCCTGGCTGCCCTGGAGCGCCTGCGCCCCTAGTACTCCAGCCTGGACACACAAAATCCCGGGAGACATAAAGTGTCGCCAGACCACGACGATCCGTCGACTGGCGGCCCGCCCGCGCCGACGGCCGCCGACTTCGACCAGGCCTTTGCGGCCGCAGCGGCATCCCCCGGCATTCGGCGGGTCTGGGAGCTGGCCCAGCCCGGACTGCCGCCGCAGATCGAGCCGACCTCCTTCCTCACCCTCGGCCTGCTCCGCCATGTGGCGCAGGCCCTGGACCTCTCACCAGGACAGACGCTTGCCGACCTGGGGTGCGGCCGTGGCGGTCCCGGGCTTTGGCTCGCCCGGGAAGCCGATGTGTCGCTGGTGGGAATGGACTTCTCACCGGTGGCAGTCGGCCAGGCCGCGCACCGGGCGTCGCTGTTCGGGCTGGCCGGACAGGCACGGTTCATCGTCGGCGATCTCGCCCAGACTGGGCTTCCAGAAGCAAGCGCCGACGCCGCCGTGTCCATCGACGCCTTCCATTTCGCGGCCGATCCAGCCGCAGCCGCCCGCGAGGTTCGCCGGGTGCTGCGACCTGGCCGCCGGCTGGCCTTGACCAACTGGCAGCCGAAGGTCCCAGACGATCCGCGGTTGCCGGACAGAAACCGGATCGACTGGCCGCAGCTCTTGAGCGCCGCGGGCTTCACCGACATCGAGATGGAAGCCCGGCCCGAGTGGCACGACGCGTTCACCCGCGTGTACCAGGTCGCCCTCAGCCTCGGCGATCCGGGCAATGACGCCTATCTCGCCGACCTGCAAGGCGAGGCCCGGCGCCGCCTAGCCGTGGCGGATCTACTCCTCCGCGTCGCCATCACCGCGACCACCCCG
>PLDT01000514.1:0-2774 GCA_003136255.1 Actinomycetota bacterium | reverse complement strand
TCCAGCGGATAGGTCTCGGTGGCATCGATGATCTCGATGCCGGTGGAGTTCGGCCCGGAGGAGATGCTTCCCTTGACCCCGTTCACCGTCTGCGAGCCGTTGGTCAGCGTCCAGTTGGCGAAGGTGGCCAGCGGCGTAATGCCGATCGAGAAGGCCGGCCGCTCGGCGATCCATTCCGCGCTCTGGTCCTCGCAGGTGGAGGCGGCGCAGGTCTGCACGGTGGAGAAGCTGTTCTGCGGGTGCTGGGGGTCGCTGACCGCCAGGGTGTACGAGGTGCCGGACCGCTTCACCGATGCGCTGATCATGTCACCCGGCCGGACCTGGGATCCGACCGTGACCGAGCCCCCGGGGTACATCTCCCACCAGCTGAAGTAGTACGGCTCGCCCTCGAAGCAGTAGGCGAGGGTACCGTCCTGCTCGACGGTCGTGTTGGAGTAGCCGTCCAGACCGACCCAGAACGCGGTCAGCCGCTGTTCGGACGTGCAGGTCGCAGCGGGCTGCACCCAGCTGCCGGAGACGGCGGTGAAGGCGCCCACCGTGGTGGTGGTGTCCGCGTAGCCGGACCAGTTGAAGCTTTCGGCTGTCCCGCCATGGAGGCCTGCGCTGGCGTTGACCGTAGAGGGCGTCACGCCGTGCGGGCCGCCGCCAGGAACGGGGATGTTCCACCCCTTGTCCTTGCTCAGGTACCGCAGCAAGGAGGTGTGGGCCTCGACCGCCAGCACCGCGTTATGCCGCGCGGTCGGCTCCGCCGCGGAATGGGTGGCGGACCCGGCGGTCAGCGCGGCCGTGCCACCCCCGGCCAGGGCCAGGGCGACGGCTACGCCAGCCACCCTGCTGCGGACTCGTGGTCCGGTTACCTTCATCGTGCGTCCACTCCTTTACTCTGCGCAACATTACCGGGACGCAAAGTTACCCTGGGCGAGCGGTCGCTACGGTGCGTACGGCGAAAATAACCAGTTTGTGGCGGGGCGGCCGGTTCTGGCGATGATCAGGGACTTCACGCGGAGTCCGCGGCCGGGAGATTCACCTCGAACTCCACCCCGACCTCGTCCTTGAGCTTGAGCGCGCCGAAAAAGCCGACGTACGGCTTGATCCCGAGCGCCGTCTGGATCACCGTCGCTGAGCCGCGGTACCGGCCGGGCTCGGACTCGGACACTTGCAGCCGGACCGGTTCGCTCTGCCCGTTGAAGGTGAGCGTGCCCTCGATGGCGCCGCCGCTGGAGCCGACGCGGACGATCTTCGAGGAGGCGAAGCTGGCCGTGCCGGTGCCAAGGATCCCGCTTATCTGCTTCTTGATGTCCGCGCGGTCCCGGTCGCTCAGCGGCTTGGCGCCGCCGGTGCCCGAGCGGACCTCCAGCGAGCCGAGGTCCAGGTCGGCCTGCACGGTCGCCGCGGTGACGCCGCCCGCTTCCTCGTCCGGCACCTGCACCTCCGCCGACCAGCGGGTGACCTCGATGGTCAGATCATGGCCGGCCCGGGAGGCGAGGCCGGCCCGGCCGGTCTTGAGTACCACGCGTCCGTTGTCCGGCCCGAGCCGGAAGTTACCCGTAATAGCAGCCACGGGCCAACCGTACGCCAGGGACCGGGGTCAGGGCAGCGGGAAGTCGCCGAACAGCTCGCGGATCCGGCGCAGGTCACGCAGCCGCGGCTCGGTGGTGCCGCCGACCCAGCGGCTGACCGTCTTGACCGAAACCCCGAGCTGGCGCGCGGCGACCTCCATGGTCATGCCCTCGCGGCGCAGCGCGGCGGCCATCCAGTCGGCGAAGGCCGTCTCGTCGTCGTTCCGGCTGGCGCCTGGCGGGTCCGCGCCGAACCTGGCGGGCTCCTGGGACTTGAGCAGCGAGGCCAGGGCGTCCAGGCCCGCGGGCGTCCCGATCTGGGCACCGGAGCGCAGCACGTCGACCTCGACGTGGTCGGGGAAGATCCGGAAGGAGACGTTGATCGCGCCGGTCTCGCCGGCCGCCTCGAGCAGGGCCTGGGCGACGGTCTCGCCCACCTCCCGGTTGTCGTCCTCGGACAGCGGTGACTGGGACAGGCAGCGGCGAACGAAGTCGCGGATGTCAGGGATGGATGACGGGCGCGCGGGGAATGTCTGCGACAGGACCACGACCGGCACTACCTCAACCTTGTCGCTGATCAAGTCGTCTCGCCCGTCCATCGCCGCCCTCCGGGTCGCCAATCGCGCCGAATCGCCCCGGGCGCCGCTGTCGCCGGGGTATGACAATGAGGGTACGTGGAATATCTCCCTGTAGACGAGTCACACCAGACAGACATATGTGTCCATTAGGGCGACTGTTCTGTCTTGAGATCTGCGCACGGCAGGAATAGGCTTGCGAGACCGGTGATGGCGCCGTTGCCGTGAGCCGGCTTTTTGTGAGCATGTGATGAGCGGTCAGCGGGCCGGCGCATCTCGCCGGCGAGCTACTGGGCCACGGCGAGCATCGGCTCCCCTGACTCAGCGATACCGCACGACCCGGATCTCGCCGCGCGGTCATGCCGGCGCCTCCGGGCCGCACCGTATACCAGCGCGATCCAGGCTTATTCAGCAAATCGGCCGACCTGGCCCGCGCGCTCGCGCCGCAGCGATCCGCTCGCGCGTGACCTTAACCGGGGCGCCCGCCGACGCGGGCCTTCTACCGAAGGGTGGCCGCAATGACCCAGGCCGCGGAAGAGCCGGTCGTACATATTCTGTGGATGAACGGGGGCCTCGGTTGTGACGGGGACTCGGTGGCGCTGACCGCCGCGACCCAGCCGAGCATCGAGGAGATCGTGCT
>PLDT01000077.1:3370-3742 GCA_003136255.1 Actinomycetota bacterium | reverse complement strand
GCCGATGCCGATGCCGATGCCGAGGTCGCGCGGCTGGTTGAAGGTGGTCTCGGTGCGGAGGGCTCGTCCTTCCTTGAGGTACTGCTTGACCTGGGTTTTCTTGTAGACCAGGTAGAGGTAGGGCAGGTGCCGGTCGTGATGACCTGGGTGCGGAAGGTCCCGGGGTGCGGAACTTGCCGCGCTGGCGGATCATCCGGCCGAAGACGATGTTCACCTTGTCCGGGCGGCCGATGTCAAGGTTGTCGCGGATCAGCTGCTCGAAGAAGATCCGCCCGGTGACCGGCCGGTCCAGGGCCATGGTGGTGGAGAACTCGACCTGCTTGACCGACAGCTGCCAGCGGTAGTCGGTCGGACCGGCAGGGTCGGTAGGGG
>PLDT01000077.1:2795-3268 GCA_003136255.1 Actinomycetota bacterium | reverse complement strand
AAGCGTCACGCGGCCGGGATCTCCGCCCAGGCGGTAATAACCGCACGGGCGAGGAGATGGCCGCTGGTGTTGATCATGAGGCCGAGCCAGGCCGGAGTCGAGTCGGCCTGCACCCGAAGCTGTCCGACCCTCTCGATACCGATGGCCTGCACCACGATGACGTAGCGGTGACGCCCGTCCCCGGGCGGAGGTGCAGCGCCGATGAAGCGGGCCAAGCGTGCGTCGTTGGGGAGAGCGGCGGCGAAATGGAACGCCNNCACCGAGGCGGGGATATCGGCGAGGGCCCAGTGCCAAAAGCCTGACCCGCTGGGCACATCGGGGTCGTACATGGTCACGGTGTAACTCTTGGTCTCCGCAGGAGCGCCGGACCACGACAGCTGGGGCGAGATGTCCTCGCCGCCCGGGACCCCGAAGATGCCGGACATCTGTGCCGGGGGCAGCGCCTGGCCATCGGTGACGTCCGTGCTGGTCAC
>PLDT01000077.1:2450-2786 GCA_003136255.1 Actinomycetota bacterium | reverse complement strand
GCAGTGCGGAGTTGACGATCTTTGGAGACTGCCCGTGACCGCCCGCGCTGGGCAGGGGATGGCCCGCGGCCGCGGTCCGGGCAGGCTCGGCCTGGCCCTTGGTTCCTGACCGGAGTGTCTGCAGACCCGCAGCCCACTCGAACTCGACCTCGCCGCCCTTAGTACAGTCCTGCCGGATGCGGACCGTAGCGCCACGGCCCGTTCGGGATCAGTGCATTATTTCTGCCGAACGGGCCGTGGTACTCGCTACTGCTGCAGCCAGGCCAGCAGGTCGGCGTTGATGACGTCGGCGTGCGTGGTGGGCATGCCGTGCGGGTAGCCGTGGTAGGTCTTCAG
>PLDT01000077.1:2155-2316 GCA_003136255.1 Actinomycetota bacterium | reverse complement strand
AAGACGGATTTGGGCAGGCCGCCCGGATTGGCGTCGGTCTTCAGCATCAGCGGCGGAACCGAGCTGATCAGTACCGCCCTGGCCACCCGGCTCTCGCCGTGCCGGGCGATATAGTGCGCCACCTCGCCGCCGCCGGTGGAGTGGCCGACGTGAACGGCGTC
>PLDT01000077.1:0-2108 GCA_003136255.1 Actinomycetota bacterium | reverse complement strand
GTGTCCCAGTCATCGGCCGACAGGGGCCAGCCGTGGCTGAACACGATCGGCTGACCGGTTCCCCAGTCCTTGTAGAAGATCTCCGTGCCGTCGTTGGTAGTGATGGTGCCCATGTGGTGCTCCTTTTCTAGATGGTGCTGGTGCGTGGGGGAAATACGGCGATCAGGGTGCCCCTGCATACCTCGTCAGGTGACCCGGTGCAGCGGCTGTCCCTCGGCGGCGCTGGCCTCCTCGACCTTCGCGGGCCCGCGCAGTACGTACGCGGCGCCCACCGCGATGACCGCGCCGGTCACAGCCGCCATAGCCGGGAGCAGTCTGGGCATTGTCGATGGCCACATCGGGTCCCAGGCTGCGGGCGGGGTTCATCGGCGCGCCCTCGAACGGCCCGCCCATCGTGCCCCAGGCCATGATGTACGCCCCCACGGCCAGCGGAACGAACGGCCCGTTCAGCTTGGGCCCGTTGGCCAGGTTGAGGATCATGAGTACCAGGCCGAAGGTGATGATGGCCTCGAACCCGGCTGCCTGCCAGGACTGGCCGGGCTTGGGCATGGTGGCGGCCAGGTGCCCGGCCGGCCCGAAGAACCCGCGGACCAGCAGGGACCCGCAGATGGCCGCCGCGAACTGCACGATCCAGTACCAGCCCGCCATCACCCAGCCCATGTCCCGGCGCAGCGCGAAGGCCAAGGTGGTGGCCGGGTTGACGTGGGCCGAGATGTCGCCCAGGAAGTAGACCGCCACCACCAGCCACAGCGCCGAGACCAGCGACAGCACCAGCACGATCTGCCAGGGCTGCAGGCCGCGGCCCGCCGTACCGGGCCAGGATGGCCGCGCCGCCGGACAGCACGAACGTCAGCCCGGCCATGGCGATGAACTCTGCCAGCAGCCGCCGCAGCCGGTGGTCCGGGTTGGCCCAGTCGGCGTAGCCCCGGGTCCCGCCGACCGAGGCGATCAGCGCCGCCTTGCCGACCAGTTGCTCGCGGCGGGCCATCTGCTCTGTGTTCATGGCCTGCATGTCAGGACCGTTGCGGGGTCGAGGGCACGTCGGCGGTGCCGGGGCGGGTGAGGGCGAGCGGGATGACGACCCGGTCGAAGAGCTCTTCGCTGACGCCGTTGGCCAGAGCCGCCTCCTTGAGGGTCAGGTCGTGGTCAATCGCGTAGTGGGCGATGACCGAGGCCTGGTCGTAGCCGATGACCGGCGACAGCGCGGTGACCATCATCACCGACTGGTCGATGTTCTGCGTCAGCTGGGCCCGGTTGAGCTCGGCGCCCTCGATCATGAACTCGCGGAAGTGGTCGCACATGTCGGCCATGATCAGCGCCGAGTGGAGGTAGTTGCTGATCAGCACTGGGCGGAACGCGTTGAGCTCGAAGTTGCCTTCGGCGCCGCCCATGGTCACCGCGACGTCGGAGGCGATGACCTGGATGGCGACCATCAGCATGGCTTCGGCCTGGGTCGGGTTGACCTTGCCGGGCATGATCGAGGATCCCGGCTCGTTGGCCGGCAGGATCAGCTCGCGCAGCCCGGTGCGGGGACCCGAGCCGAGCCAGCGCAGGTCGTTTGCGATCTTGTACAGGGTGACGGCCGCCGCCTTGAGCCCGGCGTGCGAGCGGACCATGCGGTCTAGGGTGCCCTGCGCGGTGAACTTGTTGGGTGCGGTCTGGTAGGCGGTGCCGGTCATCGAGGCGATCTCCGCCGCCATCTGCTCGCCGAAGCCGGCCGGGGCGTTCAGCCCGGTGCCGACGGCGGTGCCGCCCATGGCCAGTTCCAGCAGGCCGCGGGTGGTGTGCTCGACCTCGGCGATCGCGTCGTCCAGGGCGCCGGCGTAGCCAGACCATTCCTGGCCGACGGTCAGCGGGGTGGCGTCCTCCAGGTGGGTGCGGCCGATCTTGACCACGTCGGCCCATGTTTTCGACTTGTGCTCGATGGCGTCGCGGAGCCTGCGCAGCGCCGGGATCGTGTTGTCCGTGGTCATCGTGTGCGCGGCGATGTGCATGGCGGTGGGGAAGGTGTCGTTGCTGGACTGGCCCATGTTCACGTGGTCGTTGGGGTGGACTGGCTGCTGGGAGCCGAGGGTCCCGCCGGCCAGCTGGATGCACCGGTTGGAGAT
>PLDT01000167.1:0-7117 GCA_003136255.1 Actinomycetota bacterium | reverse complement strand
CGCGTTCGGACTTGGCATATGGCTCTGGGATGCACTCGATCCAGCGCAGAACCCTAATCCACCACGCAAATGTGACGGAAGCGGCGGATGTGCGTGTGCCGCATCAGCCGTCAGCGGCAACCGGCATCACTCATTAAAATGAATGCATCTGAACTGATTGTCAAGCTTAACAACCTTTGTCCCATGCTCGACGTTTATATTGAGTAGGGCTCCGGAGTAGCGATTACAACTTCCCGGTTACTCCTGCGAATATTGGCCGGGGTGGATTACGATCAGCTGATCATTGAGTCATACGCACTAAAGGATGGCGGATATTGCTGCACGGGACGCTGGTTACCAAGACGGATACCGCTGCGACGGAAGCCGGCGCTGGCGTCCGCATGGCGATGCTCGAAGTCTACTGGGATCGATTCGAGCCTCAGCGGAACGTTATCAACCAGGCGTATGCTAACGAGGTAAAGACGGCTTTGCGCGCTTACCAGGATGCGGGCATGTCGGTTACGCTCGGCCTGGACACGGCGGCCCCTCCATCGTGGGTATTCAGCCTGGCTGATAGCCATTACATCAACCAGTACGGCCAGCAGGCGGGCGAGCCGGCCTTTGTGTTCAGTAACCCCGTGCGCGAAGCAGGCGCCTCTTTCATGGCTCGGGTGGCGGACGTCGTGCCGTTCAGCAACTTCGTTGCGGCTCGCATTACCTCGGGCGGTAACGGAGAGATGCTCTATCCGAATAACGGGCTCTGGGCATTCAGCAGTCCGGCCTTGACCGGCCGTAATCTACCGGCCGGGATGACGGCCAATCCATTCCCGAGGTGGCGGCCAGGACAGACACCGATCACCGCGGCACAGGTTGATCAGTGGGTCAACTGGTATGTCGGCGGCCTGGTGAACGTCACCCAATGGGCCATGAACACCTGCGACAGTCTGGGCTTCCGAGGCTACTTTCTGCCCGTTACTCCCGGCTCGGGCACCCGTCCTAGCAGCCTGGCCGCCTCGGTGGCCAGGCAGCTCACCGGGGACGACACAACGGCCGTCGGTGCGGTCTGGCATCGGTACTATGCCCAGGTACCTAACCAGAGCCGGGTTATCGCCTACGTCTCCTCGGTGGCAGACGGGTCGGGCCACGATGACTGCGCGCTCGCTAGCGATGTGTCCGTTCCGCTTAGCTCTCCGCAACTGGACGGCTGGTCTGCTACCCGATGGATGACCCGTATCACGCACGAGTACCAGCTAGCGGGCATCGCTGGGGAGAACCCCGGTTACGGGGCGTCCCCCGACCTTGACCGGCGTTACGTCGACACCTCGGCTCACGGCATGATGGCTACCGCCCTGAGGCAGGCCAAGGCGTCTAACTTCACTGCGTTCTACTGGGCCCACGACGAGAGGCTATGGGACGGAACGGTCCCGTTCGATGCGTACGCGAGCATGATCAACTCTTGAGCGAGGCCGGCGTCAGCGCGGCAGGAAGTCGAGCAGCAGGGCATTGACCTGGTCCGGCGCATCGAGCTGCATCCAGTGACCCGGGCCGTCCAGGCGCTCGTATCGCCACGGACCCGCCACGTTCTCGGCCGAGTCAGTCATCTGGATCTCGGTGAGGGCCGGGTCGCCCGTGCTCCAGACGCCCATCGTGGGGGCGTGGACCGGCGGCAGGTTCGGTGGCGGCTGCACCCAGGATTCGGGCGGGACGTTGGCCCGGTACCAGTTGAGACCCGGCGTGAGCGAACCGCCCGCTGCTAGCTCGGCGATCACCTGATCGGCGTCTGGGTGCCCGGCCCAGTTTCTGAAGTTGGCCCAGTCGTCCTCGGTCAGCCAGCGCTCGGCGANNCGGCGGAACGTGGCGGGGTGGCCGACGGACAGCGCGACCAGATGGTCGACGCGGCCGGGCACGAGAGAGGCGAGCCCCCAGGCGAGGGCTGCGCCCCAGTCGTGGCCCACGATATGGGCCTTGGCGATGCCGAGGTCGGCCAGGATGGCCAGGACGTCCCCGGCCAGGAGGGAAAGCGAGTAGGCCTGCACCGGCTCGGGCTTGTCCGAGCGCCCGTATCCGCGCAGATCAGGAACCACGACCTGGAACCCGGCCCCGGCCAGCGCCGCTACCTGGTGCCGCCAGAGACGGCCAGAGTCGGGAAAACCGTGCAACAGCACGACCGGCTGTCCCTCCCCCGTGACCTGGTACTCGATGCCGACCCCATCGACGTCCACCCGGCCCATCTGGCCTCCTTCTGCTGCGTATGACCCACGGTACCGGCGGGAGCGAACCACGCCGACGGCCGTTCGGCTGGATACCGGGACGCCGCGCGCGGAAACCCAATAGCCTTAGCAGCGATGAACGCCACCTCGCCGCCCGCCGCGAACCTGTACCTCGTGGTCGGGTATGACGGCTCACCTCCTGCCATCCGGGCGCTCGACGCCGCGGTCAGGCTGCTGCACGATCGGCCCGGCAGCATCGAGGTGGTGTACGTCGCCCACCTGCCCAGCATCGACATGCTGTCGGCAGGTGCCGTAGTCGAAGTGGAAGCCAGCTTCGACGAGATCGCGCAGGATCTGCGCACGGCGGCCAGCGAGCGGCTGCGCGGCAGCGAAGAGCGCTGGCGGTTCGAGCGGCGCGAGGGCCTGATCCCGGAAGAGCTGATCGCCGCCGCCGAGAGCATCCGCGACGCCCACCCCGGCGACACGGCGGTGATCGTGGTCGGGAGCTCGTCGCATGCCATGCACCGCGTGATCGGATCGGCCGCCGTCAGCCTTGCCCGCCGCTCACCGGTGCCCCTCGTCATCGTGCCTTAGACGCCGGAGCTCGTGAGGATGACGAGTTGCTGGGTGGCTCGGGTCATCGCGACATAGCGGTCGACCGCTCCTTCGATACCCCCGCCGAACGCCGCTGGGTCGATCAGGACGACCAGGTCGAACTCGAGCCCCTTCGACAGCTCCGGGGTCAGCGACCGGACGCGGGACGTCGCCCGGAACGTGGGATCACCGATGACGCAGGCGATCCCCTCGGCATGCGCCGCGAGCCAGGCGTCGAGGATCGAGCCCAGCTCCGACGCATGCCCGTGGCTGACCGGGATGCCGTTGCTGCGGATGGAGACCGGCACGTTGGCGTCCGGGAGCACGGCCCGGATGACCGGCTCGGCCTCCGCCATGACCTCCTCCGGCGTCCGGTAGTTGATGCTCAGGGACGCTAGGTTGATCGGGTCGAACCCGATCCGCTCGAGCCGTTCCTGCCACGACTCCGTGAACCCGTGCCTGGCCTGGGCACGGTCCCCGACGACGGTGAAGCTCCGGGACGGGCAGCGGAGCAGCAGCATTTGCCACTCCGCGTCGGTCAGTTCCTGGGCCTCGTCCACGACGACGTGCGCGAACGGGCCGGCCAGCAGATCCGGGTCGGTGCGCGGCAGTGCGGCCTCATTGACCAGGGCGTCCTGGAAGTCCTCGCCGCGCAGCATGGTCACCAGACCCGTGCCGTATTCGTCGTCCGCGGCCTCGATCAGGTTGTCGAGGACCAAGCCCATCTGCTCGCGTTCAGCGGCGACCGCGGCGTCATACCGGCGCCTACGTCGTGATGCCTGCGGGTCGCCGAGCCGCCGCCGGGCCGCGTCCAGGAGCGGCAGGTCGGACACCGTCCAGGCCTGGGCGTCCTCGCGCTGCAGCTTCGCAGCGTCATCGGGGCTGAGCCAGGGAGCGCACATCCGCAGGTAGGCGGGTACCGACCACAGGTCCGCGACCAGGTCAGCCGCTTCGATCAGCGGCCACGCGCGGTTGAGGGCGGTGAGCAGCTCCGTGTTCTGCAGCAACGACTTGCGGAGCAGGTCAGCCGAGACGTCGCCGTCGTGGGAGTCGATCAGGATGCTGATCAGCTCCTCCAAGATCTGTACCCGCGACTCGTTGTGCGGAGTGCCGGGTTCTGGTGCTTCAAACGCCCGCGCCCAGTCATCGGCGCTCAGCCAGATGCCGGACCAGGGAGTCTCGACCGTCATCCCCTGCGCGGGCGGCTTCTCGTAGAACCTGACGGCCGCCTCGATCGCCTTCACCAGGTTCGCGGACGATTTCAGCAGGGCCACGTCCGGGTCGGCCTCGATTCCGGCCGTGGCTCCCTCGGCGACGAGGTCCCGCAGGGTGGCGGTCTGCACGCCCTCCTCGCCGAGGCTGGGCAGGACGTCGGAGACGTAGGCCAGGTAGGGCTGGTGCGGACCGACGAACAGCACGCCGCCCTGGCGGTGACCGAGGCGAGGGTCGGAGTACAGGAGATAGGCGGAGCGGTGCAAAGCGACCACGGTCTTGCCCGTACCCGGACCGCCGTCGACGACGAGGGCGCCGCGAGACCCGGCGCGGATGATGGCGTCCTGGTCGGCCGCGATGGTGCCGAGCACGTCTCGCATCCGGGCCGACCGGTTGCTGCCCAGGCTGGCGATGAAGGCGGATTGGTCATCCAGCGCGGCGTGCCCTTCAAACCCGTCCGCGGTGAACACCTCGTCCCAGTAGTCGCTGACCCGGCCCCGGGTCCAGCGATACCTGCGGCGGCTGGCCAGACCCATCGGATTGGCGTGGGTCGCTCCGAAGAACGGCTCCGCCGCGCGGGAGCGCCAGTCGAGCAGCAGCCGGCGGCCCGCGCTGTCGGAGAGGCCAAGGCGTCCGATGTACACGGGCTCGGGGTTGTCCGCGCTGACTATGTGCCCGAGGCACAGGTCCAAACCGAACCGACGCAGGACGCGTAGCCGAGCGGTCAGCCGGTGGATCTCCAGGTCCCGGTCCATCGCCGCCTGGCCTATGCCGCCGGCCGCCTGGCGCTCGGCATCGATGCGGTCGGACAGGTCGGCGATCGACTGCTCGAGGCTCTCCGCGATGGCCGCGAAGTGCCGCTCGTCGTCGGCGATCAGCGCCGGGTCGGCCTTGCGGGCGAGCCGCTCGGGAAGATCAAACGCGCTGGTAGTCCGCCGATTCACGCCATCAGCTCCGATCTGCGCATGTCGCGACCCCCATATCTCCGCAGGTTCTGGCCCCGGCCGACCATTCTGCGGCACGACCCGGGTCTTGCCGCAAGCCCCCCGGCACGCTATATGTTGAAAGTGGGGAGGAGTGCGTGATCTCCTTTCCCGTATCGTCCGGTGTGAACGGATAAGCCCTTCGCGAAGCGGCGGTACCGTCGGGCCAGGGATGACGTGGGCCCGGCACCCCGCAGGTGCCGGGCCCACATTCCTCGACAGGCCTGCCGGTGGCTCAGACGGCGCGGACGTGGGTGGCCTGCGGACCCTTCGGGCCCTGGGCTACCTCGAACTCCACGTGCTGGTTCTCCTCGAGGCTGCGGAAGCCGTAGCCATCAATCTCGGAGTAGTGCACGAAGACGTCCGGTCCGTCGCTGCGGGAGATGAAGCCGTAGCCCTTCTCCGCGTTGAACCACTTGACGGTTCCCTGTGTCATGTCGCTCCTTACAGGGGCTGGATACGGGTCCGCACCGTGCGGCACCCGGGCCGGTTCTCGACGCGACTTTCCCCAGATCCCTGAAGCGGCGCGCCCGCAACATCGTTCTCCGCGAGCGTGCAAGTAACACGAACACACAAGACAACTACGACCAGCCAGCACAACCGATCCGGCGCCCGGTTCATTCCCGCCCGCCCGCGGTCACGTGACGTCACGACTTGCCAGCGGTCAGGAAAGCGTGGATCTCGGATGCCATATCGTGGACCTGCTGGGTAAGAAGAGTATTGGACGCCACTTCTTCAGATAGCTTGGCCTCGACATCCTCTATCTGCTTTTCCTGTTCCGCGATAGCCGCCAGAGTCAGTTCCAGGTTCCGCTCTGACCGGTTCGCGGCGGCCGCCACCAGAAATCCGATGAACAGCTCTGCGACTGTCGTAACAAGGTTCAGCGGGAAGTTGAATGCCGTGCCCGTAAACCAGCCCGGTAGGAAGTTAGCATTGGCGCTGACGACGTGCACGGCGAAGAGCAGCGTCCACCCGACCACCAACACGAGCCAGACCATAATATTGGTCGGCCGCCCCATTGCGGCAGAAACATAGTCCGCTATTCGATCGAAAATCGATTCTTTATCGGCGGGTGCGTTTACCGGTGTCATTGTGTTCCTTATGGGTGCGTGGTCTTCCAGACATCAGGCCCAAGCAGCGGCAGGATCGACCCACCATGGCCGAAGACGATGAATCCGGTTCTGTAGCCATTCGACCCATCGGCCGTCCAAGGCTCATTCAGGATAACCATGCCGTCGCGCCTCATCGCGCGTGGAGTACGCCCGTCGCCTCCCGCACCGGACGCGGCGCCGGTACCCTGGCCTCCGTCGGGCGCGATCTGGGAAACGGGCGGACAGATGAGCGTGGATGAGCGGATCGAACGGTCCAGGCTGCTCTACGAGCAGGCGCTGTTCGAGAGCGATGCCGGGGCGCTGACGGCAGCCGAGCGGGAACTGGATGGCGTCGAGGCCGATCTGGCCGTGGCCCGGGGGCGGGTTATCCACGGCCGGTTCCTCGAGCAGCGGGCCGAAGACCCTGAGCAGGCCCGTGAGGATCCGCGTGAGCTGGCGTTGTTCGAGCGCGCCGCCGAGCTGTACCGGGCGCGCGGCGACGTGCGGGGTGAGGCCGAGTCGCTGTTCTGGGTGGGCTGCTGTCACCAGCTGGTCCGGCGCGACAACGAGGCCGCGGTTCCGCTGCTCTGGCGGTCGCTGGAGCTGGCGACCGAGGCCGACGACCCGTTGACCATGTCCGAGGCGCTCCGGCACCTGGGCATCGCCGAGCACGCCGCGGGCCGGCTCGGGGCGGCACGCCTGCACCTGGAGGAATCGACGCGGCTGCGGCGCGAGATCGGTGCCTGGCCCGGCGTGGCCTCGAACCTGGTGGGGCTGATCTACATCGCGGCCGGGCAGGACCGCCGCGAGGACGCGCTGGCACTGGCCGAGGAGGCCCGCGCGATCGCCGCGGCGAATGGCGCGCAGGGCCTCCTGCGCCAGATCGATGAGGCCCGCGCGCNNACGTGCAGTTGTAGGCCACGTGCTGGCGGGCTGCGGTTGCTCGGTCGGGTCAGGCTTGGCCGGTCGCTTCGGGCCCGGCCTCGGGTTCCGGCTCCGTGTGAGCCGGCCCGGCCGGAGCGGAGTCCTGGTGGACGGGCTCCTGGTG
>PLDT01000299.1:0-8559 GCA_003136255.1 Actinomycetota bacterium | reverse complement strand
CTGGGCCTCCGGCGTGGCGGCGCCCTGGTCGCGATGGCGGGGGAGCGGCTACATCCGCCCGGCTGGACCGAGATCAGCGCGGTGTGCACGGACGACGCGTGGCGCGGCCTCGGGTTCGCCTCCCGGCTGGTGCGGGCGCTGGTAGCGGGTATCCGGGCGCGGGGTGAGATCGCGTTCCTGCACGCCGTGGCCGACAACCCGGCCATCGGACTGTACGAGGCCCTGGGGTTCCGGCTGCGCCGCGCCACGGTGTTCTCCGCCGCCCGCGTGCCCACGGACCAGCCGGTGACCCGGACGCTCCGTTAGGCCAGCGCCAGCGGAGGCGGGCTCAGCGAAGGACAGTCGCCGCCTGCGTGCGAGGATGGCGGACATGGCGAGCATGGCGGGCAGCGACACCGAAGATTGCTTCGTATGCCGGAAGCACCGGGACCGGGGCGTGCTGGTGCCGGGCGGTCCGGTCGCCGAAGACGAGCTGGTCCTGGTCTCCCATGTCGCCACGCCGGAGGCACTGGGGCGCGAAGGCGCGACCGCGTATTTAGGGCATCTGTTCGTTGAGCCGCGGCGGCACGTGCCGGGTCTGGCTGCTCTTAATGATGCCGAGGCCCGGAGCGTGGGCTGGTGGTGCATGCGGGCGAGCCGCGCTCTGCGTGATGTGGCCCGGGCCGAGCACGTGTATGCGGCGGTGTTCGGCGATGGGGTCCCGCACCTGCACGTCCATCTGCTGCCCAGGTTCCCGGGCACCCCCCGCGAGTACTGGGGGATCGGCGTGAACAAGTGGCCGCAGGCCCGCCGCGGCACTGCGGCCCAGATCGAGGTCCTTGTCCACGAGCTGCGCGGATACCTTGCGGGCAGCACGGATTTAACGGGTTGATGAGGGCACCGTGACGGATGTTGGTGGTGATTGGAATCTGCCCACCGTCATCTTCGCCTACTCTCGATCACAAGCGTGCGGTGCGTTCAGGCACATGGCTCGCTGGCCGGTGGCGAGAGGTGGCGGGCCTGCGCGATGACGTCGGCGCGGGGCGGCGGCGCTGAGGAAGGCCCGCGGATCCGCACACCGGATCAGCGGGTCCGGGTCTTTGTGTCCTCGACGCTCACAGAACTCGCGGCGGAGCGGGCCGCGGCCCGGACCGCGATCACGCGGCTGCATCTCACCCCGGTCATGTTCGAGCTCGGGGCGCGCCCCCATGCGCCGCGTGAGCTGTACCGGGCCTATCTGGCGCAGAGCGAGGTCTTCGTCGGGATCTACTGGCAGCAGTACGGCTGGGTGGCGCCTGGCGAGGAGGTCTCCGGTCTGGGGACAAGCCCAAGCTCATCTACATGAAAGCCGCCGCGGAGCGCCAGCCTCGGCTGACGGAAATGCTGGCGCGGGTCGAGGCCGACGACCGGGCGTCCTATAAGCGTTTCGACAACGCCGACGACCTGGCGGAGCTGCTCGCTGATGATATGGCCGTGCTGCTGACCGAACGATTCGCGCGGCCGGTGCCGGCCGCGGCGCTGGGCCGGCGACCGGCGCCGCTGCCGGCGCCGCCGACCCCGATCATCGGCCGGGAGGATGAGATCGCCGCGGTCGTCGCCTTGCTCCGTGACCCGGACGTGCATCTGGTCACGCTGATCGGGCCAGGCGGCATCGGTAAGACCCGGCTGGCTATCGAGGTGGCCCGGGAGATGAGCACGGCCGGTGCGGTCGACCCGGACGAGGTGTCGTTCATCGACCTGGCCGCCGTCCGCGACGCTGCGGGATGGGCCGAAGCCGTCACGGCCATTCTCGGCATCCGGCCCGAGGGCACCCGTCCGGTGCTCGACATGCTCATCGACCGGCTTCAGGGCCGGCGGCTGTTGCTCGTCCTGGACAACGTCGAGCAGCTGGTCGCGGCCGCATCGGACCTGGGCACCCTGCTCGCGGCGTGCCCGGACCTGACCGTGCTGGTCACTAGCCGGATCGTGCTGCGGCTGCGCGGGGAGCATGAGATCGCATTGGCGCCGCTGCCCACCCCCTCAGCCGGCCCGCAGGCCGATGCCGAGACGATCGGGCGGTCGGCCGCCGTGCAGCTGCTGGTCGCCCGCGCCCGGCAGGTGCGCCCGGACTTCGCCGTGACCTCGGACAACGCCGCCGCGGTGGCCGAGCTGTGCCGCCGGCTGGACGGCATTCCGCTGGCCCTGGAGCTGGCCGCCGCCCAGCTGCGCCTGCTGACCCCGGCGACGCTGCTGCGCCGCCTCGGTATCGGGCTGGACCGGTCGCTGGACCTGGCCGCGAGCGCGGTCGATACGCCAGACCGGCAGCGGACGCTGCGTGCCACGATCCAGTGGAGCTACAGCCTGCTGGGTGTGGCCGAACGGGCGCTGCTCGCCCGGCTCTCGGTGTTCACCGGCTCCTGGACCGTTGAGGCGTCGGACGCGGTCGGGACGGTGGACGGCGACCTCGACGCAGTCGACACCCTGGCGTCGCTGCTGTCCCAGAGCCTGATCCTGATCGACGAGTCGGACCCCGCCGAGCCGCGTTTCCGGATGCTGAACACCATCCGGGCCTACGCCCGAGGGCAGCTGGCCGAGCGAGGCGAGGCCGACGCCACCATCATCCGGCTGACCCGCTACCTCGCCCGTTTCGTCGAGACGGTCCAGGACACCCTGCAGGGACCGGATCATCGCGCGGCGAGCGAGCGCCTGGACCTCGAGCGTGACGAGATCCGCTCGGCCGTCGACTGGGCCCTGCAGACCGACGACGCGGAGACCGTCGGCCGGCTGCTCAGTCCGCTGTTCATCTACTGGTGGAGCCGCGGGCTGCTCCCGATGACCAGTGAGCTGGCTGAGCAGGCGGCGGCACTGCCGTCGGCGGCGAGCCTGCCGCCCTATGCGTCCGCGCTCCTGCTGGGGGTCCGGGGAATATCCATGGTGATGATCGGGCGGGCTGCCGAGGCCGAGCCGCTGCTGCGCCGCACGCTGGAGACGGCGACCTCGCTGAGTAATCGCCGGCTGGCGGCCTACGCACTGCTCGGACTCGGAGGGGCGCTCGTGCGCCCCGCTGTCGGCGAAGCCTGCCAGCGGCTGGACGACGCAGCCGGGGCCTTCCGCGAGCTCGGCGACCGGTGGGGCCTGGCGCTGACGCTGTCCACCCGGGGTCAGCTCGCTCTGCTCGCGGGCGATCACGCCGCGGCGCGGGCGATGCACGAGGAGGCCCTGGCCGCCGCCCAGGCGATCGATAACCACTACCTTCAAGCGCAGGTTCTGGACATGATCGGACTCGATGCCGCCACGGTCGGCGACATGGCCGCCGCACGAGACCGCTACGCCGCCGCCGCCGACCTGCATATCGGCTTGCTCGACTATGAGGGCTCGGCCTACGGCCTTTCCGGGTTCGCCGGACTGGCGCTGGTGCAAGGCAGAGCAGCGGCCGCGGCGCGGCTGATCGGCGCATCCGGTTACGCACGCCAGGTGGTCGGGACGACGATCTGGCCGGGCATGCAGTCAACGACCGACGACCTGGCCGCCGCGGTGGCCAGTGCGCTGGGACCGGCCGCGTTCGCCGCGGCCACGGCGGTCGGCGCCCGCATGCGCCTCCCGGACGCCCTCCGTTACGGACTGGCGGCCACTGCGGAGCAGACGACGTCAGATCCCTTCCCGGACTGGGTCTCCCGGCTGAGACCAGCCGAGCCGGCTGCGGCAGGCCGGCCCGGCCTGTAAGCGGTGGCGTCCGAGGGGTGACGTACGCCTTGCCGGAATACCGTCCGAGATGATGCAGCAGGACGAGTTCGAGGTGGGCCAGGGCGCCGCCCAGGGCCTGGGTCACCGAGCCGGAGTTCGCCCTGAATTCAGTGATGCCGGGGAGGATGTCAACGGTCTGTCGCGGCGGCGTCGGAGGCGCTGGTCGCGGGCCGCGCCGACCCTTCGGCCAGCTGGCCCAGCCGCTGGAGCGCGGCCGACCAGTACGGTTCGTATTTCGCCAGCCACGGCGCCAGCGCGTCGGCGAACGCGTCCGCGTCGAGGCGGTAGAGCTGTTGCCGTCCCTGGCGCGTGGCGGTGACCAGACCCGCGGCCCGCAGGGCCATGAGGTGTTTGGAGATGCCGGATACGACGAGATCGGGGAACTGCGCGGCCAGTTCTCCGACGGTCGCCGTTCCTCGTTCGGCCAGCAGATCCAGGATGCGGCGGCGGGTGGGGTCGGCCAGGGCGCGGAACAGATCGTCGCTAGACCGCGGCATTGTCGAACGTCACCAGGGCGGCCAGCTGCTGCAGTACCTGGTGACGGTCCGCGCCGCGCTCGTAGGCCTGCACCGTGCCCGGCCAGCCGGGCTTCCCGATCCCGGCGAACCCATCGTGGGTGAGCGTTACCCGGGTTCCGGTAACGATGGGCGACAAGGTGAACAGCAGCCGGGCCGGGTGCACCCAGTCGCCGCCCTCCTCCAGCCAGGAAAGGACCAGGCGCCCTTCGGGTACCAGCTCCAGTACGGCGCCGCTGATCCAGGTCTTCTCGTCCGCGCCGAGCATCCGGTACGTCCCGCCCACGCGCAGGTCGATATTCAGATCCGAGCTGAGCCAGCGGCGCAGCGCCTCCTCGGTCGCCAGCCACTGCCACACGGCGCTGGGCGGTGCCTGAATGTCGATCGAGCGGATTACCTCGGGCATAGCCCGCCTCCTCTGATGCCTTACCCTTCAGTAATACATTACTAAACAGTAAGACATCCGGGATGTCAACCCCAGGCCCCGCTGACGTCGCTTAGTCCCGGGCCGGTCCGGCCAGGACCCGGCGGCCGACGCCGATGAGCGCCGCGTCGTCTTGCGGCGGGTGTATCCGGCAGCACTGGATGTCGCGGAAGTGCCTCTCCAGTGGGTTGTTCCGGGTCAGCGCGGGGTTCCCGAGCGCGCTGACGGCGGTCTGCACCGCGGTGATCGCCGAGCGCGTGATCAGCAGCTTGGCGATGGCCGCGCGCTGGAGGGCCTGCTCGTCGCCGGCGTCGATGCGCGCGGCCAGCCCGTACAGGACCTCCTCGGCCTGCACCAGCTGGGCCTCGATCTCACCCGCGATGGTCTGGATCCGCTCGGTGGTGGCGATCGGGCGGCCGAGCGAGGTCGGTACCCGGTCGTTGGCGAACGTAACGAAGAATTCCTGTGCGGCCCGGGCGACGCCGACGTACAACCCCATCAGCGAGATCCCGATGCCGAGGTACCCGGCCGCGTCCCGGCCCGCCTGGGAGACGGGCACGCCGGGGAAGTTCTCGGCCGGCACCTCGACGTCGGTGTAGACGACGTCGTGCGTGCTACTGGCGCGCAGCCCGAGGTGGTCCCAGGTCCTGATCACCTCGATGCCGGGGGAGTCGCCCGGCACGATCAGGTGCCCGACCAGCGGCTCCCCGTCGCCGGTGGCCGCTTCGTCGGTGACCGCCCAGACCAGGTGATAGGCCAGGCCCTCCGAACCGGTCCCGTAGGACTTGTGGCCGTTGAGCCGCCACCCGTCCGCGGTCCGGCTGACCTTGGTGACAGGCAGGCCGCCCCGGGCGGGCGCGCCCCATTCTGGTTCGGCTCGGATCGCGTTCATCACGACCGGGCCCTTTTGCGAATCCCGGACGACCTTCCGGTACAGGGTGTCCGGCCACCTGGGCGCCTTGGCCTGGGCCACGTGCTGGAAGACGGTCATCGCGGTGAGCAGCGCGACCGAGGGGTCGCCCCGGCCCAGCGCCTGCATCACGCGGGCCGCCTCGGTCAGGGACAGGTCCCGCCCGCCGTACTGCGCGCCGATGCCCAGGGTGAGGATGCCCGCGTCGTGCACGGCCTGGATCGAGTCCCACGGGAACTCCGCGGTGCGGTCATACCGCTCGGCGTTGGCGGCCAGCGCGCTGGTCAGCCGGCGCAGCGCCGCCTCCGAGGTATCGACGGGCGCGAGGGCCGCCCCAGCGGGGGTAGGCGCAGCAACGATAGGCGCAGCAACGATAGGCGCGGCGGTGATGGGTTCGGCGGTCATGACACCTTCCTCGGCTCGTCTCCGGCGGGGGAAATCGGCGGCTGCGGTACGACCTCGCCACGCTGGCCGGTAGCCTCCCGGTGCGCGAGTTCCTGGCGGACCAACGGGAGGACGAAACGGCCGTAGTCGATCGCGTCGTTCAGGTTGTCGTAGCCGCGGATCGACACCAGGTCGGCGCCGAGGTCCACGTAGTCCAGGATCGACGCGGCGACGGTCTCGTAGCTGCCGACCAGCGCCGTTGACGCGCCCATGGCCCCGGTGACCTGCGCGGGCAGCATCCACAGCGCGCGGTCGTGCACGTCGCCGCGGGCGGCGATCTCCAGCAGCCGCTGGGAGCCGACGTTCTGCGGCGCACCTTGCTGCAGCGATACTCGCAGGAATCCGCCGCCGTTCCAGGTCTGCTCGACCGCGGCCAGCGTACGATGCGCCTTTTCCCAGGCCAGGTCGTCGGTGGGCGCGACGATCGGGCGGAACGTCACCCACGTGCGCGGCACGTCCGCCCGTCCGGCCTGCCGGGCCTGCTCGGCGACGCGGTCCATCTGCTCCCGCGTTTCCTTCAGCGGCTCGCCCCACAGCCCGAAGATGTCGCCGAGCGCGCCGCCGACCCGGTAGGCCTCGCTGCTCGACCCGCCGATGGACACCGGGATGGTGCCGTTGACCGGCCGGTACCCGGCGACGAAGTTCTCGAACCGGTAGTACCGGCCGTCGTGGTCCCACGGGGACGTCTGCGCCCAGGCCCGCCGCATGATCTGGACGTACTCCTCGGTCCGGGCGTACCGCTCGTCCTTGCTGATGTAGTCGCCCTGCCGGGCCTGCTCGGTATCGCTGCCGCCGGAGATGATGTGCACCACCGCGCGGCCGCCGGACAGGTGGTCCAGCGTGGCCAGGGCCTGCGCCGCGACGGTCGGGTGCATGGTGTTCGGCCGGAGCGCGACGATCGGCTTGATCCGGTCCGTGTACGCGGCGATCGTCGCGGACACGGTGAACGGGTCGTAGCCGGCCGAGTGGTAGGCGACCAGCGTGTAGTCGAAGCCGCCGTCCTCGAGGTACCGGGCGTACTTCCTGATGTAGGGCGCATCGGGGATGCCACCCGGGCGGGGATGGACCTCGCTCGACTCCCACACGTTGACCATGCTGATGAATTCGACGCTCATGGGGCTGCTTCCTTCAAGGTTGGAGCTGGCGGTAGCGACTGCCGTGGAAGACCAGCGGCGCCACCGCCGGNNGGTGGCGAACCGGTCGTCGCCCGGGGCCGCCAGCCGGCGGCTGGCGCTTTCCTGATGGGCGCCCAGGACGCTGATGCCCAGCCGCGGAATCTCCCGCAGCCGGGGCCAGGTCCTCGAGCTTTGCGCGATGCATACCGATACGAACGGCGGATCGAGCGATACCGACGTGAACGAGCTGGCGGCTAGGCCCAGCGGGACACCTCCGGCGAACGCGGCCACCGCGGTGACCCCGGTGGGGAAGGTGCCGAACACGCGGCGGAGTTCGGCCGGATCATGCACCCGGACGTTACTCATGGCTGTTTCCGCTGGCTGTTTCCACGGGCCGTTCGAAGGGCATCTGCAAGACCTTCCGATCGAGACGGGGAGGGCTGGCTTCGGGCTATCCCGGCTCCGGGCCGGTGGCGACCGGGCGTTGCGGGTCAGCCGACCACGCTGACCATGAGCCCGGGTACAGCGCGGCATCGATGCCCGCGATACGAAGTGCGGCGATGGCGTGCGCCGCGGTGACGCCGGAGCCGCAGTAGACACCGACCGCCCCGCCGGGCACGGCGCCGAGTCCGGCGAACCTGGCCCGGAGGGTTTCCGCGGCGGCGAACGCGCCGTCCCCGGTCAGGTTGTCCGCCGTGGGGGCGCTGACCGCGCCCGGGATGTGCCCGGCCTGGGAATCGACCGGCTCGACCTCACCCCGGTACCGCTCGCCGGCCCGGGCATCGAGCAGCAGGCCGTCGCGAGCCAGCGCCGCGGCGTCGTCGGCGGTGAGCACGGGCAGGTGACCAGCGTCGAGGACGACATCGCCCCGGACCGCCTGCGCCTCGCCGGAATCCAGGTCGAAGCCGGCCTGCGTCCACGCGTTCAGCGCGCCGTCCAGGATGCGGACGCTGCCGAGCCCGGCCCACCGGAGCAGCCACCAGGCCCGCGCCGCGGCCAGGCCGCCGCTGTTGTCGTAGACGACCACCGGCTGCCCGGCGCGCAGGCCCCACTGGCGGGCAGCTTCCTGCAGGGCCGCCACGTCGGGCAGCGGATGCCGTCCATCGGCGGCTTGCGGGGGAGCGGCGAGCTGGGAGTCAAGGTCGACGTAGACCGCGGTCGGGATGTGGGCCGCCCGGTAGTGATCACGGCCGCGGGCGTCACCGAGTGCCCACCGGACGTCGAGGACCGCGGGCGGGTCCGGCTGGCCGAGGAGCTGGTGCAAGGTCACCGCATCGATGAGGACGTCGGAGGCCGCGAGCCGCGCCTGATCCAGCGCCGCCTGATCTAGTTGAGGCAGCGTGGCCAGCAGGTCGTCTTCGCTCAGCGACCCTGGGGCCACGCCCTCGCGCCAGGCGGCGCGGGCGCGCTCGGTCACGGCCTGGTTGGCGGGCGCCGTTCTCCCGAGCA
>PLDT01000525.1:0-8797 GCA_003136255.1 Actinomycetota bacterium | reverse complement strand
CCCCAGCCGCCCCGCAGACCTCCGCAGCCCCACCCCGGTCCAGGACCGCATCGGCACCAATGTTCCATCGCTGCCGCCCTGACGGCACCGATGTTCCATCGGTGCCGCCCCGGCCACATGGACCGGCCGCCCGGCGCCGCTCCGCTCACACTCCCACCGCGGCCTCGATGACCAGCCGCTGGACAGGCCGGATGCTGGCAGAGTTGGCATCATCATGTCCCCCTCTTCCGGGCTCCTTTCCGAGGCACGGGTAGAGGCACTCAACATGGCCGGGGGCCAGGCAGTTGGCAAGAGCCGGGAGCAGGTCACGGTGCTGTACCGGGCCGAGCTGCGCGCCCGGGGGCTGGACATCCCGCCGAAGATTCTCCTGGACGTCGAGGTAAGCCTGATTACTGGCGATTATCCGGCTGGCACTGGTCTTACCGGGCCGGCGCTGATCGGCCTGGTTAAACGCTGCTACGGCATAGGCCGTGCTCCACATTGACAGACGATTTGGACGGCACGCTGCCCGATAAATGAGTTCACGGGTATGAACCTAGGTCGTCTTGATGCGAAGAGGGTCACAGGTCGATGGCCGCTTCGATGGTCAGCCTTCGGGCAGGCTGGGTGGTGGCAGAGTTAGCGCGTTCCCCTCTACGGAGGCCCGGGTGCCCTCGGCCCCAAACGTCCGCGTTTCACCGGAGTGTGGCTGCCGCCGACCTCGGCGACTGGAGCTGANNGCTGATGCGGCCTGCCCGGGAGCTCTGGTGATCGTGGACACCTACCTCGCTGACGTAGACATCCCGAAACAACCTGAGTTTCCGGCGCGTCGCGGCACGAGTCCGTTTTACCAGAATAATCCTGTTGGCCACCTTGGAGCTGCCTGGCCGAGCATGGTTGATGGACCGCTGTACCAGGAAGAACAGGTAGAACGGACCATCANNATACCACTCAATGGCAGGCCCGTGGAGGGTAGCGGGCCATCTAGCACATCGCTGACCTCGGACACGCCGCAAAATCACCTTATTCCGGAACGTTCACACAACGAGGTAGCGGTCCGCGCTAATCCGGATGTCGGCCTCGACGCCCGGATTGCGGCTTTTGCCGGGTTGCGTCCTGTGCTCGGCGAGGACCGGTTAACGGTAGGCCCAGCCTGGTTTCACCGTATGGCCGTGGCCGAGCTCGGAAGGTTCAGCGCGGCTTCGGGCCATGCGTTGGCAGAGTTGATGTGGCCTCTCTAAACCCTCCCCGACGCCCGGATCCCACTGCGGTGCTGTTGCAGTCGAGGCGCGAGGGCCTCGCGGGACGGCGAGACTCGCCGAACAGCACTCACGACAAGCAGCATTCCTATACGGAAACGCACCCGTCCTCACTGAGCTTCGCCTCACCTTTCGGTGACAATTAACTTACTCCACGCTCGGTAACCTGTGGCCATTACCTGTGGCGTAATGAGTGCGAAAGAACTCCGATTCCCGATTAATCCGATTTTTGTCACTAAATGCGGCAAAAGAAGTTTATCGTGTTCGCCCCTATAACGCCGGAACGGGGTCTAGCGTCACCCTCCAGATACGCAGAGTTTACGGAGGTTGACGCAATGCACGCCTGGAGCGGGAAAGCACGTCGCCGTCGTCCCCGGCGCCGGCCAGCAGCATGGCACCGGCCAGCAGCACGGAACCGGCCAGCAGCATGGCACCGGCCAGCAGCACGGCGCCGACCAGCGGCACGGAACCGGCCAGGAGCATGGCGCCGCAGGCAGCTGATCCTGCCGCTGGCCGTCCCGATGGCGCTCGGGCTGGCTCTGGGCGTGGTCGTCGTCGAATCGGGCGGCACCACGACCAAGCTGGGCATTGCCCCGGCCGCCGCGAGCGCCACCCCGGCCGCGACGCAAAACGCCAGTAACAACGCGGACTGCGAGCTCATCGTCCCGGCCCGCCCGCTGACCGCCACGGGCCTGGCCACCCCCTACCAGCTGACCGGCCCCGGCGGCCAGGACCCGGCCGCCTCCGGTTGCACCCAGGCCAACCCGAACCTCCGGGCCTTCGTCCAGGCCACCATCCTGGACCCGGCCACCGGCCGGCTCTGGGTGTACGAGCCGCTCGTCATCACGGCGGGCACCAACCCGGCCGTCGCCCCCGTCAGGCCCCGGCTGCCGAAAGACGCCGTGGTCAACCTCATGTTCGGCTTCAACGGCAACAACCTCGAGCTNNGGCGGGACGCTGGCCGGGGCCAAGTGCGTGAACGGCCTGGGCGACTCGCTGTTCGGCCAGGTCGCCTACTGCAATAGCGTGCCGTTCTACGCCGCCGCCAGCCGGGCTATCCAGGCGGGCCGGCTACGCATCCCCAAGACCGGCCGGTCGCCGCTGACCGGGCAACCGTGCCCGACCACGCGCAGCTTCCAGCTCGTGGACCAGGACCCCAGCGACGACGTGACCACCCGCTACCTGCTCACCGCGAGCGGCCAGACGGCCCAGGACAGCGCGGCCAACACGGCCCTGCTCCCGGGGGCCGGAGCGATCGAGGGCGGCCAGACCAGCGGCGACAACACCCTGCTGGACACCTTCATCCTGCCCGCGCTGGGCTGCCGCGCGTTCACCGCGCCCGACCTGTCCAACGCCGGCCGGCCCGGCACCTCCCAGACCCTGGACGAACTCTCCGCGGCCGCCAGCCAGCGGGCCCCGATCGCGCTGGTCCCGGAGAACGACCCGATGACCACGGTCAACGGCCAGGCCGACCGCCCCAAGACCAACCTGTACCGGCTCGGCGTCGGCCAGCCGCTGGTCACCGGGGTCAGCAACGAGCCGTTCGGCGACTCGCGCGCGGGCGGGCAGCAGGCCGATACCCCGGCCAACTTCTGCGCCGACATGCTCAACGTGCAGACCGCGTTTATCGCCGCCGACACCGAACGGTTCAGCGCTCGGCCCTCGCCGGTCCCGGCCACCGGCAGCAACCTGTTCACGTTCCTGGCCGCCCGGCTGAGCGCGTCGTTCACCAACCTCGGCTGCCAAGCCTTCGGCCTGCATAACACGGTCAGCGTGACCCTGAACGCCCAAGGCGAGGCCGTCGCCGCCGCGGTCAGCCTGGTCCCGCAAGCCCCGACGCAGCCGCAAACCCCGACCCAGTCGCAAGGCCAGGACATGCAAGCCACGCCGACCCCAAGCACAATAATCCCGACCACGGTACCCAGCCCCTGGCTCCCGTGGACCCCGTGGGGCGACTATGGTGACCCGGGCTACTAACCGGAAAACCCGGAAAGCGTCAACCGACGTTCGCGATGTTCGCGGTGCCGGCGTAGTAGTTCCCGGTCGCCGAGGTCTCCAGCGGCGAGGAGGCGGTGTCCGCGGGCAGCGACGACGGCGAAACGAACTGGCTGCCCTGCGGCCCGGCCTGCACGGCCATGCCCAGCGCGCTGCCCTTCAGGTACTGCGACCAGGGCAGGAACCACTCGGTCCAGCCGTCGTCCCACTTGCCCGCCGCGGTGCTGGCCGTGACCGTGATCGGGTCGCCGGGGATGCTCATGTTGTAGTAGATGGTGGCGTCCTCGGGCGGCAGGTTGACGCACCCGTGGCTGACGTTGGTGCTGCCCTGGTCCACCACCGACCAGGGCGCGGAGTGGTAGTAGTCGCCGCTGAAGGTGAACCGGACGGCCCAGTTGACCAGCTCGTTGTAGTAACCGGCGCTGCCCGGCGCGCCGCCTCCGATCATCCGCACCGGGTTGCTCTTCTCCACGCTGACGTAGGTGCCGTCGGGCGTGGGCAGGCTGGCCCGGCCGGTGCTGATCGGCCAGTTATAGAGGAGCTTGCCGTTGAGGTAGATCTGGGTGAAGTGCGAGGTCGTGCTGGCCACGGCGATGAGCGACCGGCCGATGTTGAACGTCTGGGTCAGGTCGGCCGTCCCGTACACGCCCTTCGCGCCCTGCACGCCGTCCAGGTGGCCGTCGAAGCTGACCGTGGTGTTGGCCGGCCAGTAGTCCCGCGGCCGGAAGTCCAGGTGCTCGCTGTCGTCCCAGTACCAGGCGCCGATCACCGGCTTGGACGTGGTGAGCTCCAGGGACCGCTCGACCGCGGCCCGGTTGGTGATCGGCTGGCTGAAGATGAGCATGATCGGCATGCCCACGCCGTACGTCTGATCCGAACCCTCGTAGATCTCGGCCGAGAACGTCGACGCCGGGGCCAGCGTCCGGAAGGTGCTGGTCGTGCGGATCTGCTGCCCGCTGCCGTCGGTGCCGGTCGCGGTCACCGTGTAGCTGTGCGATACCGCCAGCGTCCAGGCGCTGTGCCAGGTCTTGCCGTCGGAGCTCAGCGTGCCGGACACCGCGCCGCCGCCCGGCGCCGCCACCGTGACGTTGGTCACCTTGCCCTTGGTCGCGGTGACGGTGATCCCGGCCGAGGGGTCGACGCCGCGGCTCCCGTTGGCCGGCGTGATCTTCAGTTCCGAGGCCATCAGCACCGCGTGCGCCGAAGCCGAGGCGGACGCCGAAGCCGCCGCCGCTGCGGACGCCGCAGCCGCCGCGGCCGAGGCCTGGGCCGGCGTCTGCGGGGACGCGCTACTGCACGCGGCGGCCAGCAGCCCGATCGCCATCGCCGCGGCGATGCTCGCAACCCTTCGTGGCGACCTGCGGTCTATGCCACGCACGGTAATCCTCCCTGAGCGCCGGGACCCGGCAGAACTGTCCAGGTACGAATATTACGTGGGCTCACGAAGCCTAGACGCCGGAAACGTCCGGTAGGTTGCGGCGACGCCGGAGCGTGAGCACAGCCCAGCCGAGGGCCAGCACGGTCAGCAGCACGAGCACGTACTCCGGCCAGGCCCCGATCCGGTCGGCGAGCGTCCGGTAGCTGACCAGCGGCACCCGCGCGTCCAGGATCGCCTGCCGCCAGACCCCGCTCTGCTCGATCACCGCCCCGTCGGGCGCGATGATCGAGCTCTCCCCGGTGGTCGACGCGTACACCACCGCGCGGTCGCTCTCGATGGCCCGGATCCGGGCCATCGCCGTCTGCTGCTCGGTCTCGCCCAGCTGCCCGTCGATCTCGAAGTCCGCGTCGTTGGACTGCAGCGCGAGCAGGTTGGCCCCGGCGTTGACCTCGGACCGGACCAGGTCGTCGAAGCCCACCTCGTAGCAGATCACGTCGCCCAGCCGGATCGGCCCGACGTCGAACACCACGGCCTTATGCCCGGGGGTGAAGTTGACCGGCTGCAGCGAGGGCAGCGAGCTGAACTTGGAGATGAGGCCGCGGAACGGGATGTACTCGCCGAACGGGACCAGCTGCCGCTTGGCGTAGAACGTGGTCGGGCCGACGCCGGGCACCCACAGCTGGCCGACGTTGCGCTGCGGGTTCGACAGCACCTCGCCGACCAGGATCGGCTTGCCGACCGCGGCCACCGCCCCAGCGATCTCGGTGTAGATGGAGGGGTCCTCGCGCGGGTCGGTACCGGTAGAGTTCTCCGGCCAGATCACCAGGTCGGGCGCGGGCAGCAGGCCCGCCTTGACCTCGGCGGCCAGCTCGGCCGTGGCCGCGGCGTGGTTCTGGGTCACCTCGGTGTCGTTCAGCTGCTGCGGCAGGTTCCTGGCCCGCGGCACGTCGCCCTGGATCGCGGCCACCGTGGCCGGCGGCGCGCCCCCGGTCGGGGCGACCGGCAGCAGGCCGCCCGCGAGCACCAGCCCGGCCGTCACCACCGCGGCCAGCCCCGCGCCCGCCGATCCCCGGGACCGCCAGCCGGGCCCCCCGAGATGGCACAGCACGGCCCGGGCCGCCATGGCGCCGGTCAGCGCGACCAGGAAGCTCAGCAGCGGCGCGCCGCCCACCGCGACCCAGCGAACGTCCGGGGCCACCGACTGGCTCATGGCCAGCCGGCCCCAGGGAAAGGCAAAGGGCCACCGGTCCCGGAGCGCCTCGGCCGCCACCCACCAGGCCGCCACCGCGGCCGGCCAGAACGGCAGCACGAGCAGCAGTCGCTGGCCGATGACGAGTATGGCGAAGATCACAGCCAAGGCCAGGGCCAGCGCGCCCCATGCGTACCAGGCCACGTTGATCAGCCACGACAACAGCGGCACGAACAGAGCCAGGCCGAACACCAGCCCGCAGCAGAACGACCCCCGCAGGCTCCGCCCGGTCAGCGCGATCACCAGCAGGGCCGGCCCCGCCGCGGCCAGCGGCCACACGTCCAGCGGCGGGAACGCGGCGAACAACGCCAGCCCGCCCGCCACCGACGCCAGCAGCGCCCACCGCGTCCGGAACCCCCCGAACGCGCCAGCGCGTCCGGTCCTGGCCCCCGAAGCTGGCACCGCGTGGGAGATCACGCACGCAGCCTAACCGCCCCGCCGCGCACCCGTCATCCTGACCGATTTGCGGCAATTCCTCCCACGGAATGGTCGCAGAGCCGGGCAAGCCCCCGTGTCCCGTACCAAGGTCGCAATCCGCTGGGCTATAGTACGGATTGCGAACGCCTCAGTGGGGGGGCGTGCACCTGCCATTCTTGGCCTTTCTTAGGTAGTGCACATGACACGTGTTGTTTGGCAGCACCTTCATTGGCAGCACCATCATTGGCTGCGCCGTGATTAAGGTCCGCTATCGCGATCAGAACGAGCTCTCTCCCGGATTACACGCCGCGACTGAACGGCAGGGCCGTAACACCACGGTCTACCTGCTTTCCGGGCTGACCGCCGCGCAGCGCCGGGCCGCGCTGCGCAGGCTCAAGATCTCGGCCCGGCGGGGTTACGGCCCGCGGCTGCCCGCGCCGCAGCTGGCACTGGCGCTGCTGGCCGACCGGATCAGGACCGCGGTCGGCCAGGCCGGCGCCGTGTTCCGCTCGCACCCGGCGGGCAGCACCGTACCGGTGATGATGGTCTCGGCGTGCGCGATCGTCTTCCTGACCCTGTCCCCAGTGTCCGGCCGGGTCACCCACCAGCCCCGGGATCGGGGCCAGGCGTCCACCGTGGCCGTCGGATCGGCCGCCCCGCTGCGCGCGGGTTCCGGCAACCTGGCTGCGCGCTGGGTCCGGCCCGAGCCAGTCGCCAAGACCGATCGCAGCGGCCCGGACCGATCCGCGGGGCCAGCCCGGCTCGGCCACCGGACGGCCCGGACGGCCCGGCCTGCCGCAAGCCAGGCCGCCGGGGCGTCATGGCGCCTAGCTGTAGCGCGTACCCGCCGGTTCAGCGAACGGAGCCGGCTCCAGCCGCGCTACGACTGGAAACCGGGGTGGGAAGACATCGGCCGCTAGCCAGCGGAGGCTGCTCGCTTAAGCTGCATTAGTGAGCAGGCGCGGATGGTTGCTGTTCGCCGCGATGGGCGTGATCTGGGGCATCCCCTATCTGCTCATCAAGGTGGCGGACGGCGGGGTCTCGGTGCCGGTGCTGGTCTTCACCCGGGTCGCGCTCGGCTCGCTGCTGCTGGCGCCCGCGGCGATCCGCGGCGGGCACCTGCCCGCGCTCAAGGGGCACGCCCGATGGCTGGCCGCGTTCACCGCGCTCGAGATCGTCGGGCCGTTCGCGCTGCTATCCAACGCCGAGAAGCACCTGCCCAGCTCGACCAGCGGCCTGCTGGTCGCGGCGGTGCCGATCTTCGGCGCGCTGCTGGCCTGGCTGACCCGCTCCGGCCGCNNGCCGGCCGGGGCAGCGTGGTGCCGGTCCTGGAGGTGCTCGGCACCGCGCTCGGCTACTCGATCGGCCCGCTGATCGCCAACCGCAAGCTGTCTGACCTGCCGCCGGTCGCGGTCAACACGGTCTGCCTGGGCGCGGCCGCCGTCGTCTACGCGCCGTTCGCCGCGCTCACCTGGCCCCGGCACGTCCCGTCGGCCCAGGTCCTGGCTTCCCTGGCGGGCCTCGGGGTGATCTGCACCGCGGCCGCGTTCCTGGTCTTCTTCCGGCTGATCGCCGAGGTAGGGCCGGCCCGCGCCACCGTCATCACCTACGTCAACCCGGCCGTCGCGGTCGCGCTCGGCGTCCTGGTCCTGGGCGAGCCCCTGACCGCCGCGATCGGCGTCTCCTTCGCGCTGATCCTGGGCGGTTCGGTGCTGGCCACCCGCCCCGGCTCGGCCCGGGCCGCGCCCGCCCCGGAAGGCCCGGTGGTGGCCGAAGAAGGTGCCACCGTGGCCCGTTCGGACTAATTTAGATTTGATTCTGATGCCGAACGAAACGTGGTCCCAGCCGCCGTGAGCCAGCCCGCAGCCCCCCAGACCGCCGACCCGACGGGCCTGCGGCTGTCCACCGCGCGCGGGCGCTGGGTGGTGACCGCCACCGTGCTGGGCTCGGGCATGGCCGCCCTGGACGCCACCGTGGTGGGCATCGCGCTGCCCGCCATCGGGCGGAACTTCCACACCGGCGTGGCCAGCGTGCAGTGGGTGGTCGACGCGTACACGCTGACCCTGGCCGGCCTGCTGCTGCTGGGCGGGACGCTCGGCGACAGCTACGGCCGGCGCAAGCTGTTCGTGATCGGCACCGTGTGGTTCGCCTGCGCGTCGCTGCTGTGCGGGGTGGCCCCGACCGTGGGGGTGCTGATCGCGGCCCGGGCCCTGCAGGGCGTCGGCGGCGCGCTGCTGACCCCCGGCAGCCTCGCCATCCTGCAGGCGTCCTTCGCCAAGGAGGACCGCTCGGCCGCCATCGGCGCCTGGTCCGGCCTGGGCGGCGTGGCCACCGCGATCGGCCCNNGCGCTGGTCGTGGCCATCTCCATCCGGCACGTGCCCGAGTCGAAGGCGCCGGGTCCGGTGCCGAAGCTGGACATTCGCGGCGCGTCCTGCATCAGCGGCGCGCTGGCCGGGATCACCTACGGGCTGATCGCGGCGTCCTCGTACGGCTGGGGCTCGGTGTCGGTGCTGGCACCG
>PLDT01000050.1:0-4010 GCA_003136255.1 Actinomycetota bacterium | reverse complement strand
GCGGCGGCTGCATCATCCGGGCCAAGTTCCTGGACCGCATCCGCGCCGCCTACCAGGCCAACCCTGAGCTACCCACGCTGTTGGCCGACGAGGAGTTCGGCAAGGACCTGACCGGCGCCCAGGACGCCTGGCGAAACGTCGTGGCCACCGCCGCCCGCCTGGGCATTCCCGTCCCCGGCTTCTCGGCCGCCCTGGCCTACTACGACGCNNGCGCTGCGCGCCGAACGCCTGCCCGCCGCCCTCATCCAGGGTCTGCGCGACTACTTCGGCGCGCACACCTACCGCCGCACGGACCGTGACGGCGTCTTCCACACCCTGTGGGCGCAGGACGGCTCCGAAGAAGCCCGTTAAACCCTTTTTCGTGCCGAACGGCCCCTAATGGCAGCGGCTCGGACTCGCAACCACAGCACCCCGCACCACCGCCCGGGCCGCCCAGCCGCTATCGGAACAGGCAGAACGGGTGGCCCGCCGGGTCCAGGCAGACGCTCACGTCGTCCTGGGGCTGGAAGTCGGCCAGCGTCGCGCCCTGAGCGACCGCATGGGCCACCGCGGCCGGCAGGTCGTCGACCTTGATCTCCAGGTGCATCATCATCTGCTGGTCGCCCGGTCCGGCCGGCCAGACCGGCCGGACGTAGCGCGACTCGGTCTGGAAGTTGAGGGTCGGCCCGCCGTCGGCGGGCCGGATCACCACCCAGCCGGGCTCCTCGGTCCGCGTCGTCCAGCCCAGCAGCCGCCGGTAGAAGTCCGCGAGCGCGTTCGCGTCGGGCGCGTCGATGTTGGTCCCGGTAACCGTCAGTCGGGGCGGTGGCATGTCACAGGTGTACCAGGGGAGCGAGTCGCTACTATGCCAGACTGATCATGATGACGACCCCGCACTCCCGGCACCTGGTCCGGTGGGCCGACGAAGCCCGTTTCCTCGGCCCGCCCGAATGGGCCCCCGAGGCCTCCGGTGCTCGTCGCTGGACAGCTGTTGACGACCAGACCCACGCGGTGCACACCGGGTTCGGGATCTGCGAGCTCGAGCCGGGCGGGAGCGTGCCCGGGCACGTGCACTCCTTCGAGCAGTCCTTCTTCGTTCTGCAGGGCGAGCCCGTGCTCACCACGGCCGAGGGCTCGTTCCTGTTCGGCCCGGACGACTACGGGTTGGTCCCGGTCGGCATGCCGCACGCCTGGCGCAACGAAGGCGGCGTGACCGCGCGGTGGGCCGACATGCTGGCGCCGCAGCCACGCCAGCACTACCACGGCGACACGATCCGGGTGGACCTGGGGCACGAGGCCCGGGCCGTTCGGCCGAATCTGAAGGATCCGCGGACGCGGTCGTTCGGCCATATCGCGGCGGCCAGCATGAGCGGCCCGTCGCCGGATGAGGTCAGCATGCGGACCGCGCGCCTGGTGTACAGCGGGATCACGGTCAAGATGATGGTCGACACCGACCTCGGGGCCCAGCTGCAGACGATGTTCATGGTGCAGTACGAGGCGGACGGGAAGGCCGGCCCGCATGATCATCCGTTCGAGGAGACGTACCTGATCCTGGCCGGCGCGACCGACGCGACGTTCGACGGGCAGGCCTACCGGCTGGAGCGCGGCGACATCGCCTGGGCCGGCGCCGGGTGCGTGCACTCGTTCCGGAACGCCGGCCGCGAGCCGGTGCGCTGGCTCGAGACGCAGGCGCCGCAGCCGCCAGCCCGGTATTCCTACCGGTTCGCAGGCGACTGGGACTACCTGCGCGAAACCGCGGCAAAGGCGACCGCGCAGCAGACACAGCCCAAGGAGACATAGCAGCCATGAGCCGCTACCTGATCGTCGGCGGCACCTCGGGCCTCGGCTTGGAAATCGCCAGGTACTACGCCGACGCCGGGCACCGAGTCACGCTGACCAGCCGCGATGCCGACCGGGCGGCGGCCGCGGCCAAGGACGTGGGCGGCGACACAAGCGGCCTGGCCCTCGACCTGGCCGCGCCGAAGGACATCGATGCCGCCCTGGCCGGGATCGAGTCCGTGGACGGCCTGGTCCTGGCCGCGATCGAACGCGACGTCAACACGGTGGCCGACTACGACATCGACCGGGCGCTGCGGCTGGTCACGCTCAAGCTGGTCGGGTACACCGAGGTGGTGCACGCGCTGCGGTCCCGGATCGCCCCCGACGGCGCGATCGTGCTCTTCGGCGGGCTGGCCAGGGACCGGCCTTACCCGGGGTCGACCACGGTGTCCACCGTGAACGGCGGGATCGCCGCGCTGGTGCACACGCTAGTCGTGGAGCTCGCGCCGATCAGGGTCAACGCGATCCACCCCGGCATCGTCGGCGACAGCCCGTACTGGCGCGACCGCGACCTGAGCCACGTCATCGCCCGAACCCCCTGCGGAAAGCTCGCCACGATGGCCGACATCGTGGACGCGACGGCGTTCCTGCTCGGCAACCGGGCGGTCAACGGCGTCAGCCTCAACGTCGACGGCGGCTCGCTGCTCGGCTGAGGCTTCGGCTGAGGCCTCAGCCGCCTGGTTCGGTCCTGACCTCGTGGCCGAGTTCCTGCCGAAGCTGGTCCTCGGTCAGCGCCCAGCCGGAGCCGAACGCCGTGGTCATCGCGGCACGCAGTTCGTCGGCCGCGTCGGCCACCTGGCCGACGAGGTGACGCACCTCGCTCAGCGTCCGGGCCGTGACGGTCAGGTCGTGCGAGCGCCGGTCGTCGTGCAGCGTGACCATCACGCTGCCCGGCCGGGTGGCCCAGGTGTCGTGGATCACCCGGTTGCGCTCCTGGTTGGCCTGGCGGCAGGCCCGGAGCGCGGTCAGCAGGGCCTCCTTGGCCGGCCCGGTGATGCCGGTGTGATACTGGGTGAGCCGCTCGCAGTCCTCGAGCAGCGCCGCCGCCGTCAGCCGGCCGTCGACGACGGCCGCGTACTTGCTGCCGACCAGCGCGCTGAACGCCGTCCGCAGCGTGCGTTCCAGGTAGGCCGCCTCGAGGACCACGCCGCCCAGCGCGTACCGCAGCTCGTCCATATCCACGGTAAAGAGCATGGCGCAGCCGGGGCCACGATTGAAGACCGCAGCTGAGAGGATCACGATGACCGGCCAGCCCGAAGAGTTCGACCCGCAGCTGACCCCCCGGGCCGCAGCGGGCCTGCGGTCCCTGGGGCACCCGAACTCGCTCGCCCGGGCCTACGACTTCTGGGACGACCGGTACGAGTGGCGTCGCCTGTTCTCCGAGGTCCTGGGGACCTTCTTCCTCGTTCTGGTGGCCGTGGGCGGAGGCATGGTCAACGCCCGGTTCGGCGGCCAGGCCGTGCCGTACAGCGCGCGGGTCGTCGCGCCGGCCCTGATGGTGATGGCCATCATCTTGTTCATGGGCGCCGTGTCGGGCGCGCACCTCAACCCCGCGGTCAGCATCGCCTTCGCGCTGCGCCGTGACTTCCCGTGGAAACGGGTCCCCATGTACCTCGTGGCCCAGTTCGCGGGCGCCGTCCTGGCCACCTTGCTGCTGTGGGCCCTGCTCGGCAAGCAGGGCAGCGCGGGCCTGACCCTGCCCGGTCACGGCATCTCCACCGGCACCGCGCTGGTCTGGGAGATCGTCCTGACCACCGGCCTGGTCAGCGTGATCCAGGGGACCGCCTCCGGTGCGCAGCAGATCGGGGCGCTGGCCGCGATCGCCGTCGGCAGCTACATCGCCCTGGCCGGGCTGTGGGGTTCCCCGGTCAGCGGCGCCTCGATGAACCCGGCCCGGTCCCTCGGCCCCGCCCTGGTGCTGGGCGACTGGACGTCATGGTGGGCCTACCTGGTCGGGCCGATCGCGGGCGGGGCCATCGCGGCTGGCATCTCCTACGTGCTCCGCGGCCAGGGCGGCGGCGCCAGCGGCACCCAGGCCGCGACCGGCACGCTGGGCCTTCGCTGGCAGCCCGGGCGCCTCGGCCGCCAGGACCACGACTGAGGCTGGGCGGCCGACCAGCTACACTCACCTCACAACGGGCTGTAGCGCAGCTTGGCTAGCGCGCCGCGTTTGGGTCGCGGAGGCCGCCGGT
>PLDT01000016.1:2721-2961 GCA_003136255.1 Actinomycetota bacterium | reverse complement strand
GCGCTCGGGCGGGTCGACCTCCGCGTCGCGCCCGCTGGCCCGGGCCCACTCGTCGAACGTGTCCAGCAGCCGCCGCATCTTGAGGTCCGCGAGCGAGAACATGTTGCGCAGGCCGCCGGAGAACAGCGCGCGGCCGTCACGTACCATCCCCCAGCGGCCCACCAGCTCGACGCCCATCGAGGTGAGCGCGTTGAGGTCGAGCGTCGCCCGCTCCGGCGTCCCGACGAGCTGGGGTGAGGG
>PLDT01000016.1:0-2705 GCA_003136255.1 Actinomycetota bacterium | reverse complement strand
GGGAGCTTGGCCGGGTCGCGGTAGTCGAACGTCGTCAGTTGCTCGACCGACCCCGGCACCGCCGCGGCGAACTGCGGCACCGTGGGCTGATTGCACGCGCCGCTCGCGATGACCACCGTCCGGCTGCTGAAATCGCCCCGGCTCGTGCTCACGTGGTACCCGTCGTCGGTGCGGCGCACCGACGTGACGTTCGTCCCGGTCCGGACGGGCGCGCGCGAGACCGCGGCGAAGCGCTCGATGAACTCGGTCACTTCTCCCGTCGTCATGTAGCCGTCGGGATCCGGGCCCTGGTAACGCTGGCCCGGCAGCCGGCTCTGCCAGTTGGGAGTGAGCAGCCGCAGCGAGTCCCACCGCTCGCGCCGCCACGAATTCGCCACCTCGCCGCGCTCGAGCACGACGTGGTCGATCGACCGGTCGCTCAGGAAGTGGCTCGCGGCCAGGCCCGCGTGCCCCGCGCCGATGACGACCGTCGTGACGTGCTCGATGACGTAAACCCCTAAAACCCTCAGGCGACTTCGACGACGACGTTCGTCGGGTTGGTGAGCGCGTCGTACACGGCGGAGCGCTTCTGGGACTGGGCCACCAGCGCCTCGATGTCCTCCCGCGACGCGTCCGCGTCGATGTTGAACGTCACCTTGATGTCGTTGTAGCCGTTGCGGACGTCGCTGTCGGCGCCGAGGATGCCGCGGATGTCGTGGCCGCCCTCGACCACGGACTCGACCGAGCGCAGCTGGATGCCGCGGTTCTCCGCGACGGACGCGATACCCCCGGTCAGGCAGCTGGCCAGGCCGACCAGGAGGTACTCGATCGGGGTGATGCCGTCGTCCGTGGCCGCGAAGACCTCGGGGTGGTCGGCTTCGAACGTCCACTCTTCCTTGTGGCTCTGCTCCTCGCCGAGGCCGAAGAAGCTCTGCACCTTGATCTGGCTGTGCACGCCGCTCTGCCACTTGGCGGACGCCCGCCAGGTGAACTGGGCGGCCTCGGGCGCGCCCTTCAGCACTTCGCGCGCGTCGAGCAGCGCCTGCACGTTAACGCCGTTGGTAACCGTGGTCATGTCGCCTATGTCCCTCTCGCTCACTATTCCGGTGGAGATGATTGACAATACAACAGCTGCGACCAGCTAAGATAGCCCGCATGACGGAGCGAGCCCCGACGCTCGCGGCAGGCTCGGTCGGCACGGTCGAAACCCAGTACCTCGACCTGCCGGAGCCGGTGCGGCTCGACTGCGGGCGGGAACTGCACCAGGTTCGAATAGCGTACGAGACCTACGGCGCCCTCTCACCCCGGCGCGACAACGTCATCTTGGTGTGTCACGCGCTCAGCGGCGACGCCCACGCGGCGGGCTTCGCGAAGACGCCTTCCGAAGAGAGCACGCGCGACGGGTTCGCGGCCGAGGACCGCGACGGCGTGGCCGGCAAGGCGCTCGGCTGGTGGGACGGGATGATCGGCCCCGGCAAGGCGTTCGACACCGACCGCTTCTTCGTCGTCTCCACGAACCTGCTCGGCGGCTGCCGCGGNNGTGATCACCGTCGCGGACATGGTCCGGACCGAACGCGCATTCCTGCACGCACTCGGGATCGAGCGGCTCGCGGCGGTCGGCGGCGGCTCGCTCGGCGGGATGCAGGCGTTCGAGTGGGCGATCCTGTTTCCCGACCAGGTCGATGCCGTGGTGTCGATCGCCAGCACGCACGCCCTCCAACCGCAGGGCGTGGCCTGGAACGCGATCGCGCGTGAGGCGATCATGCGCGATCCGGCCTGGCAAGGCGGCCGCTACTACGGCACGGGCCGCGCGCCCGAGGCGGGCATGGGCGTGGCGCGGATGGTCGGCCACGTCACGTACCTGTCCGCGCAGGCGCTGACCGAGAAGTTCGGCCGGCGGCTGCAATTCGCTGACGACATCCGCTACACCCTCACCGAGCCGGAATTCGCGGTCGAAAGCTACCTGCGCCACCAAGCCGACTCGTTCGTCAAGCGCTTCGACGCGAACACCTATCTCTACATGTCGCGCGCGCTGACGTACTTCGATCTCGCGCGGCAGTACGGCGGCGGATCGCTCGCCCGGGCGCTGGACGGCGTTCGCGCGCGGACGCTGCTGATCGCGTTCAGTTCCGACTGGCTGTACCCGCCGTCCGCGTCCCGGGAGATCGCCGACGCGCTTAGGGGTCTCGGCAAGCCGGCCGAGTTCCATATGATCGAGGCGCCGTACGGCCACGACTGCTTCCTGCTCGAGGAAGCGCGGCAGACGCCCATCATCCGCCAGTTCCTGAAGAGGCCTGCATGACCGACAATGGCTCCCNNACCAGCTACGTATTCGAGGACCCGGAATCGGCGGCGGCGTACTTCAACCTGCAGGAGTACGGGAACACGTACTCCCGGATCATGAACCCGACCGTCGCGGTGTTCGAGGAGCGGGTCGCCAACCTGGAGGGCGGCGCGGGCGCGGTGGCGTTCGCCAGCGGGCTCGCCGCGCAGGCGGCGGCGCTGTTCACGCTGCTCGAGCCGGGCGACCACGTCGTCTCGTCCTCGGCGTTGTACGGCGGGACGGTGAACCAGTTCAAGCACGTGCTGCGCAAGATGAACGTCGAGCTGACCTGGGTCAATCCTGACGACCCGGACGCGTGGCGGCAGGCGGTCCGGCCGAACACCAAGGCGTTCTTCGCCGAGACGATCGGCAACCCGGCCGGGAACGTGCTGGACCTCGAGAC